>CAKZKA010000061.1 GCA_937120965.1 uncultured Chloroflexota bacterium | reverse complement strand
CGGGAGGGTTTGGGCGTAGTAGGGGCGCGGCGGCGCCGCGCCCCTACATCCTTCCAAGAACACATATTTTCATTCTGACGTTGTGCGCCCCGCGCATGGGGCCTAACGTGAACATAGCCCGCCCGCGGGAGGGTTTGGGAGGGCTGCGCCCTCCCAAGAATAGTTATTTTCATTCCGGCGATGTGCGCCATGCGCATGACCGTCTGAGGTGAAAATAGCCCGCCTGCGGGAGGGTTTGGGAGGGCGAAGCCCTTCAAAGGGTTTCACCTGCTCCGGGATAGGCCTCCCGGGACGCAGAGGGGAAATGGGCCAACGAATGGGAAACGAATAAACGAATGCGAGTGGCGTGTCTAACTCTGAGGTGAACATACGGGGAAACCGGGTTTCCCTACGCCCCCGCCCGGCGGGAGGTTCTGGGCTTAGAGGCGCGGCCAGCAAAGTGCAAGCGCTGGCGATGGCGATGCTCTTTAATAACAGGATAATCTCCACGAGCCGAGGAGGTCCCATGGACAATGAGTTAGGCACGGGGATTCCTGCTGTGGTGGCGCTCCTCCTCGACGAAGGCGCAAGGCTCTGGCTTGAAGGCGCTCTGAGCGCCGCGCAGGCGCGTGTAGAGAGAGCGTTTGAGACGGCTGAACAAATCGGTAGCACCGCGGGGCGTCTCGGCGCAATGCAACTACTCGCCAGTCTGGCCTTCATGCGGGGTGATCTGGAGGCCTGTTATGCGCTACACAGTGCCGTGCTCAGCGAATGCCGCGCCCTGCGCCTGGACATCGGCGTGGCCTCGTCGTTGCACAACCTGGGTCTGGTTGCGGCCTACCGGGGCGATTTTGAAACCGCCCGTGGCATGATTATTGCCTCGATCAACGCCTACACCGTCATCGGGCGTCGCGATGCGGCGGCCAGGGCGCGGGCCAATCTGCAACGGTTGATGGGATAAGGCGCGGGGCGCATAGCCCGGCAAGAGGGTTTCTGGTAGGGCGAAGCTTCCCGCGGCCCTACCGTTCAACAACGTGCCGGAGGCGCTATGCAGGCGCCTCCGGCGCATTTCATTCCACGCACAGCCGACAAGGGGCGCCAGGCGCCCCCAACCGCGGTTGGGGGAAGGGGAAACCCGGTTTCCCCGAGCCCCTGCCCGGCGGGGTGGTGGGCCCCTGTACCGGGAGGGCTTGGGAGAGCTGCGCCCTCACAGGAACAAGGATTTTTTATTCGGGCGTTGTTCGCCCTGCGAATAGCGCCCGGCAGGCGCGATGACATCCCTGTACAGGCGCGCCCGGACTGCGTATACTGTGGGGTAGAAATACGGTTGATCCCTGCGCGGAAGGGCGTGCCTGCGTTATGGAGAGTTCATCTACTTCGACCTCACCTCTGTCGAGTGGAGCGGCATCGGTCGAGGCCTTGCGCCAGGCGCTGGCCGCTGAGCGGCGCGCGCGCCAGGTGGCTGAGGTGCTCCACGCCTCGCACATCGCCCTTTCGCGCAGCCTGGACCCCCAGGTGGTCACCACCACCCTGCTGGCGCACATGGCCCAGCTCGTGCCCTACGACAGCGCCTGCGTGATGCTGCTCGAGGGTGACGAAATGCTGCGCGTGCGCGCCACCCGCGGCTACGAGGCGTTCACCGACCCGGCGCAGGTGGCAGCGTTGAGCATCAACCCGGCGGAGGATGCGTTCTTCCAGCAGTTGATCGCCCGGCGGCGCAGTTTCGTGGTGCTCGACACCTCGCGCACCGCAAGCTGGCGTCCACGGCCAGGGCTGGAGCGTGTTCGCAACTGGTTTGCCGTGCCCCTCGTCGCCGGCGAAGAGGTCATCGGGTTCTTCTGCGCCGACAAGACGGTTCCGGCCTTCTTTACCCCTGAGCACGTCAATACGGCCGAATTGCTGGCCATTCCTGCCGCGATTGCCCTGCAGAACGCGCGGCTCTTCGCCCAGGTCCAGGCGGGCCAGGCGCGCTTGCAGGCCCTGTCGGAGCGCCTGGTAGCCGTGCAGGAGGCCGAACGGGCGCACCTGGCCCGCGAGTTGCACGACGAGATTGGCCAGATGCTAACCGGCCTGAGCCTGGCCCTGACCGTTGGCCCTCGCACCAGCCCCGAGACGCTGCGCGAACGGATGATCCAGGCGCAGCGCCAGGTGAACCAGTTGACGGCTCAGGTGCGCGCCCTCTCGTTGAACCTTCGCCCGGCTATGCTCGATGACCTGGGCCTGCTTCCCGCCCTGTTCTGGTTCACGCGGCGGTATACCGACCAGACAGGCATTCAGGTGCAGTTGCAGCACGCCGGTCTCGACCGGCCCATTCCGCGGGCGGTGGCAAGCACGGCCTACCGGGTGGTGCAGGAGGCCCTGACCAACGTGGCCCGTCACGCCGGGGTGGACCATGCGCGCGCCCAGGTCTGGGCCACCGACGATATGCTGGCCGTGCAGGTGGTAGACGAGGGTCGCGGGTTCGAGGCCAATGAGCTTCCCGCGAGCGACTCGCTGGGCCTGGCGGGGATGGCCGAGCGTGTGCGCCTGGCCGGCGGCACGCTGACGATCGAAACGGCGCCGAATGCCGGAACGCGCATTCTTGCCGAACTGCCGTTACCGACCTTGGAGGAAAGCGACCGATGCGACCACTGACGATCGTGCTGGCCGACGATCACCATGTCGTACGCAGCGGCCTGCGGGTGCTGCTCGAAAACGAGATGCCCTGTACGGTGGTTGGCGAGGCAGGCAATGGCCCCGAGGCGCTGGCTATGGTTGAGCGATTGCAGCCCGACCTGCTCATCGCCGACCTGATCATGCCGGGGCTGAGTGGCCTGGAAGTAGCGCGCCAGGCCCGTATCGTGTCACCGAACACCCGAATCGTGATTCTCTCGATGCACGCCGACGAGTCGTATGTGCGCGAGGCCCTGCGCGCTGGCGTGACGGCCTACGTGCTTAAAGAAACGCTCTCGACGGAGTTCCTGTACGCCATTCAGCAGGCGGCCCAGGGGCGCCGCTACCTCAGCCCGCCGCTCTCTGACCGGGCAATTGATGCCTACGCCAGTCAGACGGCGGAGACCAACCTGGATCTCTACGAAACCCTGACCGCGCGCGAGCGCGAGATCCTCTACCTGGCGGCGCAGGGCCTCACCAGCGCCGAAATTGCCGAGCACCTGATGATCGGGGTGCGAACGGTGGATACCCACCGGGCCAGTATGATGCGCAAACTTGGCCTGCATACCCCCCTGGATCTCATTCGCTACGCCGTGCGCCGCGGGATCGTCACGCTGGACGGGTGATTGCGCGCCCTGGTTACCGGGGCGCGTAGAGACGCCGCACCGCGGCGTCTGCACAACGGGAGAGACGCCGCACCGCGGCGTCTCTCCTGTGGACCCTCCCACCGGGAGGGGCGTGGGGAAACCAGGTTTCCCCATACTCCAACCGCTGTTGGGGGCGCTTGCCACTCCGCAGGAAACCCGGTTCGCCGTTAGGCAGAGACGCCGCACCGCGGCGTCTGCACAACGGGAGAGACGCCGCACCGCGGCGTCTCTCCTGTGGACCCTCCCACCGGGAGGGGCGTGGGGAAACCAGGTTTCCCCATACTCCAACCGCTGTTGGGGGCGCTTGCCACTCCGCAGGAAACCCGGTTCGCCGTTAGTACAACTACAGAGCGCCGTTCAGTAAACCTACGGAGAGCTTTCCTGGAGGGTAAAGAGTACACTTGAGGCTGAAGCCGGAGGGTCGGCAATGGCGCCGACCCTCCGGCTGATTTTTATGCGGCTGCGCCGCACAACGAGAGGATGAAAATAACTATTTTTGGGAGGGCGTAGCCCTCCCAAACCCTCCCGCGTGCGGGCTATTTTCACCTCAGGGCATCGGCGTCGCCAGGGTGGGCGCTGGGGCTACCAGGGTGGGCGTCGGCGTGGCCCCGGGCACCTCACAGCCCCACTGGCTCACGCGCTCGCGACTGTCGCGCTTGCGTACCTCCACCAGGTACAGTCCCGACCGCTCAGGGCCGATCACCAGGTCGATCCTGAACGCTCCGTCGGCCCGACTGAAGCCGCCGCCCACCGGCCGGCCGTCGAAGTAGACCAGGAGCGCGGTGCTGGCCGGCGCCGTGCCTGTCAGCGTAATCGTCGCGCCGGGGAGGCACACCAGAGTTTCAATGCCTGGCGGCAGGGCGCTAGTAGGCGTCAGCGTGGGGCCAGATGGAGTTGGCGCGCGCGTGCGCGTTGGGAGCGGGGTGGTGGTGAAGGTTACCGCCTGCAGTGTCGCGGTCGGGGTGGAGGCTGTGGTCGTGGTTGGGGTAGCTGTGGCAACGGTTGGGGTTGTCTGAGCCTGGACCGTTGGCGTGGGAGTGCTGGTACTGGTTCCTCCCGGATAGGGGTCGGTCTGCTGGTTGCCGGGGCAGGAACTCGCATCCGGATAGGGGCAATTCGTACTCTGCGCGACGGCATTGAACGATGTCGCGGGCAACGCGCCCACGAGCAGGGCCAGTATCAAGGCTGTAAAGACAACGACCAGGCTGAGCGGTAAAGCGATACTACGATGTGGCATGGGCAGTGGGGGCGTGGCATCCAGAGGGAGTGGATGGCGCGCTGCTAAATGCTTCCGGAGCGCAGCCGCAGCGAGGAGGGTGTGTTCTTCCTGAACGACCCTCTGCCCGCCGTCTTGTTGTCGCAGGCGCAACTTGCCGGTGTTCAGGAGCCAGAGGCACGGTCGAGCAGTTCCTGAAAGGTGCTGAAGGGCTGCGCTCCGATAATCCGCCGGTCGCCAATAACAAAGACGGGCCGTGAGCGGATACCTTCGGCCACGGCGGCTTCGAAATCGGCGCGCACGGCGGCCTCGTGGGTCCGGGCGTCAAGACATGCGCCCAGCGCCTCCGGGTCAACCCCGACTTCCACCGCGGCGGCTTCGACCCCGGCGCGGGTCTCGGTGTACAGTTGATTGTAGCGCCGGTACAGCGCCTGGCGCATCTCCCAGAAGCGCCCCTGGTCGGCTGCGCATTCAGCGGCTTCCGCCAGTAACTCGGAGCGCTCGCCGAGTTGCAGCAAGTGGCGGTAGACCAGTCGTACCTTGCCGGGTTGCACATAATCATTAACGATGCGTGGCTCAGTCTCCAGCACGTGGAGCGCGCAGGCCGTTCAGAGAAAATCGGAGTACATCACCAGGGTCACCGGGGCCTCGGGGTTGCCGAGGAGATGGTAGCCCTCAGGGGTACGCGAACGTGGCACCCCCGGGTACACCTCGCTGAGCGTGCTGGCTGCCGCGCCGGGCGTTGCGGTTGGCGCCGCCCCCGACGGGGAGGCGACAGACGGGGGCGCCGTGGCTGTCGCAGGTGGCGCTGGCGGTGAGGGTGTCAGCGCTTCGCTACCCCTCGGGCTGCTACAAGCCGCCAACCAGACGACCATCGCTACCACGATCACTGCGATTGCGTGACGATCTACCATAAGCGTTCCGGGACACCCTGATGACCGTGGTTCCGGTGATAACGAATCCCTGCCCACTGTACCATATCCACGTAACGGCTACAAGCCGGGAGAGTGTTTCAGTGTTTCCATCGCGACGTGGAAGGGCAGAGCCCTCCCACCCCCTCCCCACCAGGATTTAGGGACGGACAGAACATCCGGGCTAACGTGGCTTATACCGCATTGGAACGCCCCCGCGCATGGCTCTGGTCTCCCCGCTTCGACAGGCTCAGCGCAGGCGCTCCAGCTTCGCTGGAGAGGGGGAGGGGGCGGGGACCAAGCAGCGCATCCCAACGCCATAACGCCCGTCGGCGCTCATACGTTCTGTCCGCCCTTAAACCCACCAGGAGGGGTGTGGGGAAACCCGGTTTCCCCATACCCCTCGAACGCGACGTGGAAGGGCAAAGCCCTCCAACCCCTTCCCCGCCGGGGGCGAAACGCTGTGCGCGGTTTTGCGACCAGGTGTTCGGTCGGGTATAATGACCAGACGGGGCATCGGAGGTCCAGGTATGGCTTCATTGTCGCTGTATCGCAAATGGCGCTCCCAGACGTTCGACGAGCTTGTCGGCCAGGAGCATGTTGTGCAGACGTTGCGCAACGCCATTGTTGAGGAGCGCGTAGCTCACGCCTACCTGTTTACGGGGCCACGGGGAGTGGGAAAGACGAGTGTGGCCCGTTTGCTGGCCAAGGCGGTCAATTGCCTGGCCGTCGAGCGCGCGGCCCGGCCGTGCGGCGCGTGCGCTATGTGCCAGGAGATCGCCGAAGGTCGCGCCGTGGACGTGATCGAGATGGACGCGGCCTCAAACACCAGCGTCGAGGATGCCCGGGCCCTGATCAGCGGGGTGATGACGCGGCCAACCCGCGGGCGCTATCGGGTCTACATCATCGACGAGGCGCACATGCTTTCCACGGCTGCCTTCAATGCGCTGCTGAAAACTCTGGAAGAGCCGCCCGACCATGCGATCTTCGTACTTGCCACCACGGAGGTGCACAAGGTTCCGGCCACGATTCTGTCGCGCTGCCAGCGCTTTACCTTCACGCGCCACGGTGTGGCCAGTACCGCCGCCCACCTGCGCCGGGTTGCCGCATCCGAGGGGTTGACCCTGGAGCCGGGCGCAGCAGAGGCTATCGCCCGCGCAGCCACGGGGAGCCTGCGCGATGCGCTGGGGGTGCTGGAGCAACTGGCCTCCTTTACCAGCGGCCATATCAGTGTTGCGCAGGTTCAGAGCCTGTTGGGGATGACGTCTGCTGCCGAGGTAGCCGCGCTGATCGAGGCGCTGCTCGATGGAGACGCCGGGGCGGCGTTGCGGGCGGTGAACGGGGTGGCCGACCAGGGCGCCGATTTGCGCCAGTTCACCCGCGATCTGGTGGAGCGGCTGCGCTCGTTGCTGGTGCTGCTGGCCGCTGATGACCTTGCGCTCGCCGATATCGGCGATGATGAGCGTGAGGTGATGGCGGCCTGGGCGCAGCGTGCCGAGACCGGGCGCGTGCTCCAGTGGATCAAGATTTTCAGCGCCCTGGATTACCAGTTGCGCACCACGCCCTACGGCCAGTTGCCGCTGGAGCTGGCGGTGGTTGAGGCGCTGGTGGGTCAGCCGCCACAGCCGGCAGCGCTCGCCACGCGTCCGCGCGCCGAAGGGGATGGGGCGCCAGCGGGTCAGGGCGCCGCCGTTGTTCGGCGCGCCGTCTCCCCGGTCCGGGCTGCGGCACCGCCGCCCCTCGCGACGCCCCCGGCGGCCCGTCCGGCTCCTCCCGCCGAGGCTGCGCCGGCAGCGCCTGCTTCCACGCCGCCGGACCCCTCGATGCGCGGCCCACGCTCGCCGCTCGATGCGGCTGCGCCGGCAGCGCCTGCTTCCACGCCGCCGGCCACCCCTGAGCCGGAGCCGCCCGCAGCGGCTGCGCAGGCCGGTGCTGCTGCCGCGTCGGACCTGAGCGCTCCTCTCCCGGCTTCCTCCCCCGCTGTGCCGCCGGGGCGTTCGCCCGAAGCGGCAGCGGCGGCCAATGCCGACTTCTCGCTGCTCGAACTGGTTGAGGCCCACTGGGAGGAGATCAAACGCGATGTGCGGCCGCGCAGCCCGACGGTGCAGGCGCTGCTCCACAGCGTGCGCCCGATTGATGTTGAGGGCAATACTGTTGTGTTGCTGGCCGCCTCGCCCTTCCACAAGGAGAACCTGGAGAAGGCCCAGAACCGTCGGATCGTCGAAGAGGTGATGAAGCGCCACGTGGGCGTCGCGGTCGCGTTGCGCTGCACCATCGAGGCCCGAACCGAGTCGCGCGATCTGCGCAGCCAGATCCGTGAGGCCCGCAAGGACGATCTGGTGCGCGCGGCGATGAATATCTTTGAGGCCCATATTGTGGATATTGAACCGCCGGAAGCTTGATGGTGCGTTCCAGGGTTTTGCGCCAACCCTGGCTGTGTGGTAAGCTAGCAGGGAGCATTATGAGAAGGCATGCCCGGCAGGACGTCTCACCGCCCCTGCGTGTTCGTACCGTTGTTGCGGAGTCGCGCGTCGCCCCCGGCAGACGGGCGGGGAGCCGCGCTGCTGCTCCTTCTCGTCTGCAACGCTGGTGTTGAACGGCCTCGCTCTGCCGGAGGCAGCGAGCGTGGAACACCCGGATTCCCTGCCTTCACAGCCGTGCGCGCCGCGCGCATAGATACCCAAGGAGTATGCATGAACCCGCGCCAGTTGCAGCAGATGGCCCAGCAGATGCAGCGCCAGATGCAGAAGATTCAGGAAGAACTCGCCGCCGCGACGGTGGAAGGAACAGCCGGTGGTGGCGCCATTACCGTGCAGATGAACGGCCATCGCGAGGTGCAGAGTATCACCATCGCCCCCGAAGTGGTGGACCCCCAGGATGTCGAGATGCTCCAGGACCTGCTGCTGGCCGCCATTCACGATGCGATGAAGAAGGCTCAGGATCTGGCCGAAGAGCGTATGGGGCCGCTGATGGGCGGAATGAAGGGGATGCCCGGTCTGTTTTGAAAGCGGCTGATAGCCGTAGACGCCCATGCGGCTGTGCCGCACAACGCCTACCGGCAGGGGGCTGGGGACACCCGGTGTCCCCGGCTGGTCACCGCAGGGAGGGGGTTGGGGAACCCCGGTGTCTCCGGATGGTCACCGCAGGGAGGGGGATGGGGAAACCTGGTTTCCCCAGGTCCCAACCGCCGGTGGGAGCGGCTGGCACCCCATCGGCAGGGGGATGGGGAACCCCGGTTTCCCGAGTTCCCAACCGCTGGTGGGAGCGGCTGGCACCCCCCACCGGCAGGGGGCTGGGGACACCCGGTGTCCCCGGCTGGTCACCGCAGGGAGGGGGCTGGGGAAACCCGGTTTCCCCGGTTCCCAACCGCCGTTGGGAGCGGCTGGCACCCCACCGGCAGAGGGATGGGGAACCCCGGTTTCCCCGGATGGTCACCGCAGGGAGGGGGCTGGGGAAACCCGGTTTCCCCAGGTCCCAACCGCCGTTGGGAGCGGCTGGCGCCCCCCACCGGCAGGGGGCTGGGGACACCCGGTGTCCCCGGATGGTCACCGCAGGGAGGGGGCTGGGGAAACCCGGTTTCCCCGGTTCCCAACCGCTGTTGGGAGCGGCTGGCGCCCCTCCAGGCAGGGGTGCGGTTCGACAGGCTCACCGCAAGTGGGGAAACCCGGTTTCCCCGTAAGTTCACATCAGTATCAGGAAACAAGCAGGACCACTATGACCTTTTCGCGGGGTGAGTGTCTGATTGCCGAGCCGGTGGCGCGGCTGATCGAAGAGTTCAGTAAACTGCCAGGCATCGGACCGAAGACGGCCTCGCGGCTGACCTTCTACTTGTTGCGCGCCGAGGAGGAGCAGGCGCGGGCGCTGGCGCAGGCGCTCCTGGATCTGCGCGAGCGGGTTACCCTCTGCACCCGCTGTTACAATATCACCGTCGGTGAACTGTGCCCGATCTGCGCCAACCCCGCCCGCGATCAGACCAGGATCTGCGTGGTTGAGGAGCCGCTCGATGTGCTGGCTATCGAGCGCACCGGGGTCTATCGCGGGCTGTACCACGTGCTTCACGGCCATCTGGCGCCCCTTGAAGGCATCTACCGCGAGAACCTGAAGATTGATGAGCTGCTCGCCCGCGTGCGCGCCGAACCGGTGGACGAGGTGATTCTAGCTACCAATCCCAACACCGAGGGCGAGGCGACCGCTTTTTTGCTCCTGCGCGACCTGGCGCCGCTGGGGGTGCGCGTTACGCGCATCTCACGCGGGTTGCCGACCGGCGGCGATCTGGAGTGGGCCGATCCCGATACCCTGGGCGCGGCACTTGAGGGGCGCCGCGAATTGTAATCCGGAAGGAGCTTCGCCCGATGAGCCTGACGACGATCCTCAACAACACCCTCGATCTGGTGAACCAGGCGAAGTTCGCGGGTGTGGTCGGCACCGATGGCCTCGGCATCGAGATGATCTTCGTTGATGAGGCCACGGCCTACGATCTTGAACTCGCGGAGATCGAGCTGGCCAGCCTGGCTGCGCTGGCTACTTCCGCCTCAAACCGAATGGGCGCCGGTCTGGTGCGGGGGCTTACAGTTGAGACCGACGCCTTCACCTTCCTCGCGCTGCTGATAGCCCCCGATTACTTCGCTGTCCTGGGCGTTCCCGTTGGCGCCGATGTGGGCCAGGCCCGCAGCGTGCTGGAGCAGATGGTCGAGCGTATGCGCGCCGAGTTGTAGCCGCAGGTTACCGCAGTGTAGCGCTGCGCGCGCAGAGCGCTACTGCGCCGGGGCTGCCCCCTGAATCCAGGCTATGGCCCTGTCGGCGAGGCGATCAAGGGCCTGCACCGACAGAATAATGTGCTCCTCCAGGGTGTCTTCGATTTTGTTGTGGGAGATGCCGCGCAGGCTCTGCACGAAGAGCATGACGGTAGGGATGCCCGCCCGCGCCACTTCGGCTGCGTCGTGCAGGGGGCCGCTCGGCAGGCGATGGGCTGCGCCCGCCACCTCGCGAATGGCAGCTTCACCCATGGCGATCAGCTCGGGGTGGAAGGGAATGGGGTCAATGCGCCAGATTGGCTCCCAGGCCACCGTGCAGCCCTCCTCGGCTGCGAAGCGTGCCGCCGCCTCCCTGGCCTCCTGCAGCATCGCGCTCAGCGCCCGCGCGTCCATATGGCGCTGATCGAGTGTGACGACACACTCCCCTACCACTGCCGTCACGATACCCGGACGGGTGATGCAACTCCCCACGGTGCAGACCCCGCCGTGCCGCCTGGCGATCCCGCGAATCTCCAGGCCCAGTTTCGCGGCCGCAGCAAAGGCGTCGCGGCGGCGATCCATCGGCGTGGAGCCGGCGTGGGCCGCCTGGCCGGTGAAGGTGATGCGGTGGCGCTCTACTCCGAAGGTGCCGATTACCACGCCCAGCGGCAGCCCCAGATCTTCCAGCACTGGCCCCTGCTCGATGTGCAGTTCGAGGTAAGCCGCGGCCCTGGCCTGCTGCCGCCGGGCGTCAAGCATCCGTTCCAGGGCCACACCGTGCGCCGCCAGGGCCTCGGGCAGGGTAATGCCGTCCCGGTCGCGCAGATCGGCGACGGTGGCGGGATCGAGGGTGCCCGAAAAGGCGCTGGAGCCAAGCAGACTGCGCCCGAAGCGGGCGCCCTCTTCGTCGGCCCAGTCTACCAGGCGCACGGTCACGGGCGGCGTGCCTTCGGCGGCGATTCGGCGCAGCACTTCGAGGCCGGCGAGCACATTCAGGCAACCGTCGAGCCAGCCCCCGTTCGGCACCGAGTCCAGGTGGCCGCCAATCAGCAGGGCGCGCTCCGAGGCGCCGCGCAGAGTGGCCCAGAGGTTGCCGCCTTCGTCCGTTTCGACACTCACCGGCAGGGCCGCCAGTTTCTCACGGTACCAGGCCCGCGCCCTGGCCCAGGTGTCGGTCCAGGCTACGCGTTGCGCGCCGTCGGCGTTGCCCGTCAACGCTCGCAGTTCTTTGAGTTCGGCGAGGGTGCGGGCCGGGTTGAGGGTTGAAGTTGTCATAATCTGTGCTTTCGGTTCAGTGGCAGCCTGACAACCTGAGGTGAAAATATGGGGAACCCGGGGTTCCCCATCCCCCTGCCGGTGGGGGGTGCCAGCCGCTCCCAACGGCGGTTGGGGAATGGGGAAACCGGGTTTCCCCATCCCCCTCCCTGCAGTGACCAGCCGGGGAACCCGGGGTTCCCCATCCCCCTGCCGGTGGGGGGTGCCAGCCGCTCCCAACGGCGGTTGGGGAATGGGGAAACCGGGTTTCCCCATCCCCCTCCCTGCAGTGACCAGCCGGGGAACCCGGGGTTCCCCATCCCCCTGCCGGTGGGGTGCCAGCCGCTCCCAACGGCGGTTGGGTGGTGGGGAAACCCGGTTTCCCCACCACCCTCCCTGGCTGGTATTACGGGGCAAACGGGCGGCGATGCACGAAGCGCCCCGCGCCGGCCTCGCCGGTCCACGTATCTCCTTCGACGATCACCCGGCCCCGCGAGAGCACCACCCGCGGCGCGCCGGTGATCTCCCAGCCTTCGTAGAGGGTATAATCGGTGCGCTGGTGCAGCGTGGCGGCGCTGAGGATGCGTCTGGCCTCGGGGTCCCACACCACAACATCGGCATCGGCGCCGGGGGTCAGGGTGCCTTTGCGGGGGTAGCAGCCGAAGAGGCGGGCCGGATTGGTGCAGCACAGTTCGACCCAGCGGTTGAGCGAGATGCGGCCCGCGCGCACGCCGTAGGTGTAGAGGAGCATCATGCGCTCTTCGATCCCCGGGCAGCCGTTGGGGATCTTCGCGAAGCTCTCGCGACCCAGCTCCTTGCCGGCGGGGCGCCCCTCAATGCCGCCCTGGAACCAGAACGGGCAGTGGTCGGTAGAGACTACCTGCAGCGAGTTATCGGCCACTCCCTGCCAGAGGGCCTCCTGGTCGTAAGGGGAGCGGAAGGGCGGCGAGCAGACCCATTTGGCCCCCTCGAAGCCCTCGCGCGCCAGGTCGTCTCTGGTGAAGAAGAAGTACTGGGTGCAGGTCTCGGCAAAGATCTGCCCGGCCTTGCCCCGCGCGCGGGCCAGGCGCACCGCTTCCAGCGCGCCAGCATTGGTCAGGTGGACCACGTAGAGCGGCGCGCCGGCTACTTCGGCCAGGCGCACGGCGCGCGCGGTGGCCTCGGCTTCGAGTTCGGGGGGGCGTGTCAGGGCGTGGTACCTGGGAGCGAGCTGGCCCGCCGCGACGGCCTCGCGGATGAGCACGTCAATCGCGTCGCCATTTTCGGCGTGGACCATAATCAGCAGACGGTGCTGCGCCGCCTGCTGCATAGCGCGGAAGAGGGTCATATCGTCTACTTGCAGCGCGCCCTTGTAGGCCATAAAGAGCTTCATGCTCGTGGCCCCGTATTCGATGCAGCGCGGCATCTCTTCGAGCACACTGTCGGGCAGATCGGTGATTGCCACGTGGAAGCCGTAGTCAATCACCGCTTTGTCTCTGGCTTTGGCGTGCCAGATATCGAGTGTCTCGCGCAGGGTTGCGCCGCGGGGTTGGATGGCGAAGTCAATGTGCATCGTCGTGCCACCGAAGGCGGCTGCGCGCTGCCCGGTGAAAAAATCGTCCGACGAGACCGTGCCGCCGAAGGGCATATCCAGGTGGGTATGCACATCAATGCCGCCGGGGATGACGTAGGCGCCGCTCGCGTCGATGACGGTGTTCCCACTTAACCCCTGGCCCACGGCAACGATCTGCTCGCCTTCGATCAAGACATCAGCAGCGAACGTGTCGCTGGCCGTTACGACGGTTCCACCTTTTATCAGCGTTGACACTGGTTGGCTCCTTTGGTATTAAACTTCCAGCGCAAATCAAACGTTCTCCCGGGCGGGCTGCGCCCTCCTCACCCTTCCCGGAAGAGAGAGGGTGGGGAACCCCGGGTTCCCCACGCCCCTGCGCGCGCGGCGCGGGCGGGCTGCGCCCTCCTCACCCCTCCCGGTTTAAGGGCTGACAGAACATTCGAGCCAGGGTGGCGTGTACCGCATTGGAACGCCCCCGCGCACGGCTCTGGTCTCGTGAGGACCAACCAGCGCATCCCAACGCCATAACGCCCGTCGGCGCCCATACGCTCTGTCCTCCTTAAACCGGAAGGAGGGAGGGTGGGGAGACCCGGTTTCCCCTGATGTCGGAGGGTCAGTCCTACGCGCAAAACTCCGGCGTCACCCGGGCGTACTGTTCCAGACAGGTCTCCTCATCGCCGGACATCAGGTAGATATTGAACTGATCGACACCAACGGCTGCCAGTTCCTCCAGGCGCCGGCGGTGTTCCTCCAGCGGGCCAACGATGCAGAAGCGGTCCACCACCTCATCGCTTACAAAGGTAGCATTGGACGAGCCGACCTCGGCGTGCTGGCGGTAATCATAGGTCCCGCGGTTTTCGACATAGGCGGTAAGCGCCGGGGGCAGTTCGGCGGGATCGTAGCGTGAGAGCAGATCAACCACGTGGTTGGAAACGAGGGCGGGGAACCAGCGCACCCGGTCGCGAGCCAGAGCCAGATCATCGGCGACCCACACGGGAGCTGCCGCCATCACTTTGATCGCCGCGGGATCGCGCCCGGCGGCGCGGGCGCCTTCGTGGACGAAGGTCAGGCACCAGCGGATCAGGTCGGGATCGGCGAACTGGAGGATCACCCCATCAGCGATGCGCCCGGTGAGATGCAGAGCCTTCGGGCCATAAGCGGCTACCCACACCGGCAGATTATAGGCCGGGTTGGCCCACGCCAGGCGCACCGGCGCACCCTCGTGCTCGACCTCGGCGCCAGTCGCCAGGGCCTGGATCTTGCGCGTGGCCGTCTCCAGGTTTTCGAGCGTGGTGGGCTTCTTACCCAGAACGCGACGCGAACTGTCGCCGCGTCCGATGCCCAGGTCCATGCGTCCGCCGGAGATCAGGTTGAGTGTCGCCAGGGCGCTGGCGGTAACGGTCACATCGCGTACCGCCGGGTTGGTGACGCAGGTGCCCAGGCGCATGCGTTCGGTACTGGCAGCCATGAGGGTAAGGAGCGGGTAGGGTTCCTGCCAGAGCACGTGGGAGTCGAAGACCCAGCCGTAGCTAAAGCCGGCCGCCTCGGCCTGGCGGGTCAGCGCCACGCTGCGAGCCGGCGGCATGTCGAGTTTCAGGGTGATGGCAAAGTCCATAATGCACCTTTCAGGACCAGGGTGAACAAAGCGGGAAACCGGGATTTCCTCAAGCCCCTGCCCGAGGGGAGGGTTTGGGAGGGCGAGGCCCTCCCGGGAAGTTCTACTACTTCGTCGCCATTTCCCAGATTTCGTGAGTGTAAGCCGACTCATCGGCAGGTTTGGTAATCACTCCGAATTGCAGCGCGGTATCCGCAGCAAACGTGAACAGCGACGGCTCCAGATAGCCGATCTTCGTATTCGGGTCAATCGGATCGCCCCAGATGAGCTTGTTGATCTCTTCCATCTGCCAGGTCTGGGCCTCTCTGGTCATCACGCCGCCGCTATCCTGCTTGAGCACAATCTCGACACAGCTCTCAGGGTTATCGCGGCAGTAGGCCCACCCCTTAAACGAGGCCCGCAGGAAGCGGGCGGCGATATCCTTATGCTGCGGGTCGGCGTTGAGCCAGTCTTCGGTTACGAAGATGCCATCCTCGGGCATGGCGGTGCCTTCGGCGTTATAATCGAGAATGTTCAGCTCCTCAATGGTGTGGCCGGCGCTGAGCACCTGGTACAGTTCGTTGTATGTCATCGCGGCGGCCGCGTCTACCTCGCGGTTGAGCAGCAGGTTCATATCGAAAGGCTGCTGCACCAGGGTCAGGTCGGTGTCTTTGTTGAGGTTGTACTTGCTGAGGGTTGCCAGCAGGTTATACTCATTACCGCCGAACCAGACCGCCACCTTGCGCCCCTTGAAATCGGCCGGCGAGGTGATGTTGCTATCCTTCCAGGACAGATGGCGCATCCCGGCGCGGGTGAAGACCTGGGCGATGTTGATCAGCGGAGCGCCGGTCTCGCGGGTGGCGAGCAGGCTGGCCATCCAGTTGATGCCAAACTCGGCCTGGCCGGCGGCGACCACCTGTTCAGGCACGATATCGGGGCCGCCGGGGAGAATGGTCACATCGAGACCTTCTTCGGCGTAGAAGCCCTGGTCAAGGGCGGCGTAGTAGCCGGCGAACTGGGCCTGGGGCACCCACTTCAATTGCAGGCGCACCGGCACGAGCGCGGCGGGGGCGGTGGTGGGCGCCGCGGCAGGGGCGGTGGTGGGAGCGGTAGCAGGGGCCTGGCCACATGCCGTCAGCAGCGCGCCGATCAGCAGCAGGAGAGCCATCCATCCGAAACGTCTGGGCATCTGCACGGTCATCCTCCTTGGCATCTGTCAACGAACCCGAACACGAACGAGAACCCTGTGCTCCCTTGCCGACAGGCGACGCTGCCCGGTCGCGACCCTGAACGCCGGGAGGGCCGTGCCCTCCCAACCCTCCCGGCGTGGAGGGCTTGCCCCCCCCGACAGGCAGGGGGATTGGGGAAACCCGGTTTCCCCGTGCTCAAAACAGCAATCCTCCTGGGAGGGCTGCATCCCCCAACCCCTCCCGCGTATGGGCGCCTCAGCGCCCCCGTTTCCAGGGCATCGCAGCGCGTTCCGCGAGGACTACAGCCAGGTAGAAGGCCAACCCGAAGAGACAGGCCACCAGGATCGCCGACCAGGCCTCGCGGGTACGCAGGATGCCGGCCTGAGTTTTGATATACACCCCCAGGGCATTCTGCGGGCCACCGAAGAACTCGGCCACCACTGCGCCGATCATGCTGAGCGTAGCGCAGACGCGCAGCGCGCCGAAAAGAAAGGGCAGCGCTGCGGGCGCCCGGAGCCTGGCGAAAACCGCCCGCTGAGGGGCGGCATAGGAGCGCATCAGCATGAGCGCGTCGGCGGTGGGCGAGACCAGGCCGCGATAGACGCTCACCAGGGTCGGAAAGAAGGTCATCACCGCCACCACGGCGATCTTCGAGAGCGGGCTGACACTCCCGAGCCAGATGCCCATCAGCGGCGACAGGGCGATAATCGGCACCGCGCTGGCCGCGACAGCCAGGGGCACCAGCCCATCGGCGACTACGCGCCAGCGCACGCAGAGCGCCGCCGCCAGGCAGCCCAGGCTCACCCCGATGGCGCACCCGATTACCGCATTGATAAAGGTAACCAGCCCGATCCGCAACAAGAAAACGGGGCGGGCCAGGAACGTCTCGAGGATCTGGCTGGGGGCGGGTAGCAGGTAGAGCGGGATCTGGAAGAACCACACCGCCAGTTCCCACAGCCCGATGACCAGCGCAAACGTGAGTACCGGCGGCCACAGGTCGTGCAACCTGAAGCCCTTCTGCGCTGCTTGGCCCGCCTGGCGAGCCACCGTTGTTGCCTGTACCGGCGCGCTCATGCTCCTACCCGTTCGTTCTCGGTGGCGCGGAGCGCCTCGCGGACCTCGGTCACCAGGGTGAAGAAGCGGGGCGACTCACGGGTTTCAAACACCCGGGGGCGCGGCAGGTCAATCAAGACGATCCGCTGGACGCGACCCGGTCGCGGTGACATGACCACCACCCGGTCGGCCAGAAAGACCGCCTCGGGGATGCTGTGGGTGACGAAGATAACCGTAGGACGGGGGGTGGCGTTTGACCAGAGGCTCAGCAGTTCGGTCTGCATACGCTCGCGGGTGATCTCGTCGAGCGCGCCGAACGGCTCGTCCATAAGCAGAATGGACGGCTCGAAGGAGAGGGCGCGCGCAATTGCCGCCCGTTGCTGCATGCCCCCGGAGAGCTGGTACGGATAGGCATCGCCAAAATCCCCCAGGCCGACCATGCGCAGCAGGCTCATGGCCCGTTCCCGGCGTTCTGCGGGGGGCCGCCCCATAATCTCCAGTGGCAATTCCACGTTCCGGCGCACGGTGCGCCACTCGTAGAGCACGGGCGCCTGGAACACGATGCCGTAGTCGCGGTCGAGACGGGCCTGTGCGGGTGTTTTGCCCTTCACCCGCACCGTGCCCGAGCTGGGTTGCTCAAGGTCACCGATCAGGCGCATCAAGGTGCTCTTGCCGCAGCCGCTCGGACCGATCAGGGCGATGAACTCACCGGTGGCGATGCTCAGGCTCACATCGAGCAGAGCGGTGACTGGCCCGCCACCGCTTTGATACACCTTATTGACGCGATCGAACTCGATAATGGGTGGAGTGCTCATAGGGTTCGGATTTCGGGAACGCACGGGGTGGATGTCCGGCCTCTCCAGCACCAGCAGGGTGGGGAAAGCAGGTGCCCCGCACCCCTGTTCGAGGAAGGGTTCGAGAGGGCGCCGCCCTCTCGGGAAGATCGCCGTTCATCCTGTGGCGCGGAAGGCTCCACAAACGTAGAACGGGCGTACCCCTACGTTCGCCATTTGACGATCAGGTGCTCGGCCAGCACCACCAGGCCATAGAAACCAATGCCCACCAGGCCGGCGACCAGGATAGCCAGGTAGAGGGCCTGTGGTCGCGAATTGTAGTACTGCGCCGCGTTGAGGATCATCACCCCGATGCCCTCGCGGGCGCCAGAGGGCAACTCGGCCACAATCGCCCCGATCACCGCTGCCGAGGCGGCAATTTTGAGGGCGGTAAACAGATAGGGTAGCGAAACCGGAAAACGCAGCTTCCAGAAGTACTGGAACGGCGTAGCCGCATACGAGCGCATCAGGTCGAGGCTCTGGGGCGAAGCCGAACGCAGCCCGCGCAGCATGCCGATAGTGACGGGAAAGAAGGTCAGGTAGGCAGCGACGACCATCTTGGCCAGCCAGGCAGGCGCGCCCATACGCCCGAGGCCCACGACGACCATCGGGGCGATGGCGAGAATGGGCACAGTCTGCGAGCCGATAACATACGGCATCAGGCCCCGTTCCAGAACTGGCAGGCGCATAAAGAGCACCGCCAGACCGAAGCCCAGCAACCCGCCGATGACGAAGCCGCCCAGGGCCACGCGAAAGGTGGCCCAGCCGTTCGCCAGCATCTGCACGATCAGCAGCGGGCCTGTGCCCCCGCGGGTGCGGGTGAACATCGTCTCGACGATCGAACCCAGCGACGGCAGGCGTTGCTCGGAGAAGCCAAACAGCAGCCGGGCGCCCTCCCAGAGCAGCAGCAGCGTAGCGACCACGCCAAGAACGGGCAGGACGCGCCGAACCAGAGTTCCGGGGGCGCCGCCAGGGACACCCTGAGCAGAGTATGTCAAATCAGGCCTCCAGCAATCGAGGCAACGCGGCAACCTTTTGCATCAACGCCGGAACGTAAGGCCGTGGACAGCATTGTCCAGCGACCGACAGGAGCACTGCCGGAGCGGCTGCTGACGTAGCAGCGTCACTCCACGGAGGGGGGTGTCAATTAAATCTGGGTTATCAAAAGTGTAGCGCGGAGCGATGAGTTTGTCAATTCACGTGTGACGGTGTGACATCGTGGTTTGCACAGCGCCCATGCAACATCCGCGGCGGCATGGCCGCGGGGCGGCGGGGCCGCCCCGGGGCGACGGCATGCATGGCCGAAGCATTCGCCACCCTCAAGCGTGCCCCTGGCCGACACTACGGGCGAAAATCCGTTCAAGGGTCGCCTGCGGGTCCACACAGAGGCCGGTATGAACAGGCGAGGGCTGGATGATGGTGCTGCGTGGGGCGGTAAGCCAGCGGAAGCGCTCGTAGTGCGGTAAGGCTCCAATCGGACCGGCGGCAGCGCCGCCGGCACAGATCAAGGGGATATGCGCCAGTTGCGCCTCGAGCAGCTCCAGGTCGAGCGTGGGATCGAGGGCGCGCAGGCGAGCCGTGTCGAGGCGCAGACGCGCCTGGAGAAAGCTGTGCTGCCGGCAGAGGAGCACCACGCCGACGTTGACGTATTCGCCGCGTTCGATCCGTGGTACCACCCGCAGCAGGGCGTACTCAAAGACGCTGGTCGCGGGCATGGATCGCCTCCTCAACAAACAACCGTGGCGGTGCTGCCCGCGTCAGCAGGTATTCGACGTAGGCTGCCCGGTGCTCTTCCAGGCTCCCGAACGTGCTATCACCGACCAGCCAGACATCGGGTACCCCGGCAACCAGACGTTCCACCAGGGCGGGCGTGATCTGGGGCGCCAGCGCGGCATCGGCGGCGCGCAGATCGCCGGCCACGGGGAGCAGCACGTGGTTCCTGATCGCCGCAAAGCGACCACTGGCCCGCGCGCGCCAGTCTTCCCAGGTATGGTGAACAATCAACGCCGCGCCGTGGTCGATCAGGTAGAGCTGGCGATGCCAGAGCAGCAGGTTGGTATTGAGCGCTGTCCGGTCCACATTGGTGACGAAGGCATCGAACCAGACGATGCGCGCTGCCAGCTCGGGAGTGACGCTGGCGGCATTGAGCGCATCGAAGGCCAGAGCGCCCGGTAGAAAGTCCACAGCCAGGTTCAGCCCGCCACTGGCCCTGACGAGATCCTGGATCTCGCTATCGGGCTCGTTCTGCCCCAGGGTCGGGTCAAGATGCGCCAGGACAATCTCGGGCACCGGCAGGCCGAGGGCGCGCCCCAACTCGCCGGCGAGCAATTCGGCGATCAGCGCCTTTGGCCCCTGGCCGGCGCCACGAAACTTGAGCACGTACAACCCGTCGTCATCCGCCTCGACGAGGGCGGGCAACGAGCCGCCCTCGCGCAGCGGCGTGACGTATCGGGTGGCGATAACAGTGCGGAGCATGGGTGCCATGGTTCTTCATTATATCCCCTGTCGGGCGGGCTGAGGTGAACATAGCCCGCCCGCGGGAGGGTTTGGGAGGGCGAAGCCCTCCCAGGAACCAACCCGCCAGCGGGGAGGGTTTGGGAGGGCGAAGCCCTCCCAAGAAAAACCCATGTTCATCTTGTCGTTGTGCGGCGTAGCCGCATGGATGACTGATGTGAACATATGGGGAAACCAGGTTTCCCCATCCCCCTGCCACTGGGGGCGGCAAACCCTCCCGACCGGGAGGGTTTGGACGGCTGACGTGAACATATGGGGAAACCGGGTTTCCCCACGCCCCTCCCGGGCGGGATCTCAGGTGGAGGATTTTTGGGGGAGGGGGTCAGAATCTGGCGTTGTCGAGGGGCGCAGCCCGCCCGCACAAGCAGAAACGCGGTTTCGCTGGCTTCTCCACTCTCCGGCGCGCAGCCCGGCAGCGAACTGCCGCGCGCCGCCCTGGGCCGGGTGCCGCAGCCTGACGTGCGGCACGCCGAGGGTCGTCAGCGCTGCCGCGGCGATACGCCCCAGCGCCACCACCGGCACGCCGGCAAACAGCGCGCAGATCCGGGCCAGCCACGGCAAGCCCAGGGCGATCTCGCTTGCCCGTGGCGGGCGATTGCTTCGCTCCACGCCGGGACGATGCGGGTGCAAGGGGTAGGCGTTCCAGCCTACGGCTGCCAGGCCCAGGGCCTCCAGTTCACGGCAGACGATGGTTGCGGTTGGCTCGGCGCTGATCCGCGCGTCATCTCTGGCCAGGGTCAGGCCCCGCTCGGCGTCGAAGCGGCCCAGCGGCCAGCGTCCCTCCAGCAACAGGCGCTCGCTGGTAAACGGCACCCCCGTGCGCCGGGCGCCGTTGTACCCCGGGGCTTCACCGATCAGCACCAGGTCGGGCGGTTGCTCGAGCGCCGCCTCCAGCGCCAGAGCCAGGTTGCGGCGCCGGGTACGGTTTCCTGGCGGCCCGTCGCCGGCGTACATATTCACGGCATCGCCGGGCGGGCGCAACATCGCCAGATCGGCGATCAGCGCGGCAACTGGCGATGCCGTCACCTCAGGGTCAGGGTTCACTGCGCCTTATACCAATTACCGTTGATGATGCCGCATTGCCTGAAGCGATTTCAGGCGTTGTGCTGCCCAGTGTGGCAATCCACAATCCAAAATCTAAAACCAAAAATGGTATTACGCCTCCCGACGCCGGTACAACTCCTTGCGCTCGACATAGCGCTCCGCCGGCCCGCGAATGCGCGCCGCCTGCTCGGCGCTGAGGGGGCGGATGCTCCCCGGCACGCCCAGCACCAGCGACCCCGGTGGCACCTGCATCCCTTCGGTCACCAGGGCGCGCGCGCCCACAATCGAGCCCCGTCCGATACGCGCGCCATTCAGCACGACCGCGCCGATGCCGATCAGCACTTCGTCTTCGATCACCGCGCCGTGCACGATGGCGCCGTGGCCCAGGGTCACGTAGTCCCCGATAATCACCGGAAACCCCGGATCGCCATGGATAATACACCCGTCCTGGACATTTGAGCAGGCGCCGATCTGGATGGGTACGGTGTCGGCGCGCAGCACGCTCATCGGCCAGACGCTGCTTTCCGCGCCGATGGTGATCGTTCCGGCCAGAAAGGTGTTGGGGAAGACATACGCGCTCGGGTGGATGGTAATCTGGTCGATCAAGATGGCTGCGTTTTCGTTCATGGGTTCGCTCGCGTGGTAAATAGTGCATCCGCCAGGTTGCATGGACATTGTAAAATAGGAAAATCGGGTTTCCCTACCCCCTCCTGCACCCTCCCGCGCGCGGGCTATGTTCACATCAGGCGCCAGGCGCGGGGCGCACAACGCCGAAATGAACATTGTAATTATTTTTGGGAAGGCGTGGCCCTCCCAAACCCTCCCGGCCGGCGGGCTGTTTCCTGGAAGGGCTACGCCGTCCCAGATCCTCCCCATACGGGAAGGGCCGGCTATCCCCGTGCTCCTCCCGGGCCAGACCCGTCGGCTCTGGTCGTTGAGCCATTGTACTCTCTGGAGACACGTATGCGCAATCTGCTGGTCTGCCTGGGCGAGATTCTGATCGATTTCTTGCCGCTGGAGAGCCACGGCGAACTTACGGGCTTCACGCTGCATCCCGGGGGTGGCCCGTTCAACGTGGCGGTAGGGCTGGCGCGCCTGGGCCAGCCTACCGCATTTGTGGGCAAGCTCGGCGCCGACGTGTTCGGGCGGCGCCTGCGCCGCGCCGTGCGTGCCGAGGGTATTGATGACACCTGGCTCACCGATGCGCCTGCGCCCACCACCCTGGCCTTCGTTTCCCACGAAGACGGCGAGCCGGTCTTCACCTTTTATGGCGCCGGCGCCGCCGACACGCTGCTAACCCCGGCGGACCTGCCGCCAGCGCTGTTCGAGCGTGCCGCCGGGCTGCACTTCGGCGGCATCAGCCTGTTGCGTGGCTCCACGCCTGCGGCGGCGCTGGCCGCCGCCGAGAGGCTACGCGGCCAGGCCCTGGTGTCCCTCGACATCAACGTGCGCCCGCGCTTGATTGACGATCCGGGCGCCTATCGCCTCACACTGGCTCGCGCCATCGCCGCGTGCGACCTGTTGAAACTCAGCGCCGCCGATTGCGCCTGGCTGGCCCCCGGCGAAGACCCGGTTCAGGTTGCCTCCGCTCGCCTCGCAGATGGCCCGGCGCTGGTAGCGCTCACCCGTGGCGGCGCTGGCGTGACCGTCCTGCGGCAGCGCGATGGTCAGGTTGAAACGCTGCACATCCCGGGCTTTTCCGTAGCGGTTGCCGACACCGTTGGCGCGGGCGACAGCTTCAGCGCCGGGTTGCTTGCGGCCCTGGCCGAACGGGCAGCCCTCACGCGAGAAGCGCTGGCGGCGCTGCCTGTGGAGGAACTCACGGCTGCCCTGCGCTTCGCTGCCGCTGTTGCCGCCCTCACCTGCACCCGTCCAGGCGCCGATCCTCCCCGCCGCTCCGAGGTCGCCGCGTTTCTCGCCGCAAGCCCGTAGCAGTGCGGCGCAGCCGCTTCATTCGGGTAGCCCGCCTGCGCAGGCTAGCGCGGTGGTGTCGCTCAAAGAGCATACTTCTCAGGTGTAATGCGGGGAAACCCGGTTGCCCCTATGTTCACTTCGGCCTTCCATGCGGCTGCGCTGCGCGCTATAAGAAAGAGATTCTCCTGGGAGGGCTACGCCCCCCCCAAGCCCTTCCCCTGGGCAGGGCATGGGGGAACCCGGTTTCCCCATACTCTGACAAGATGAAGACCAGTTTTTTCTTGAGAGGGCTACGTCCTCCCAAGCCCTACCCGCTGGCGGGTTGTTTCTGGAAGGCGGCAGGCTGGTTCCTGGGCGGAGAAGCGCCTCTACTCATCACCGGCGGCGCGGCGGCGGGCGCGTTCCTTGGCCGCGCGCAGGCGCGCCAGGGGGTCGTCGGCTGGCGTGGGGGGCGGCGCGGGCGGCGCAACCGGGGGCGGGGCAGGCGGGGGCGGACCGGGCGGTTCGGGGGGCGCGGCGATGCTGGGGGTTGACCTCGCCGGGACTTCAGGCGCGGTGGGGTTGCCGATACGCTCCTGCACCCGCCGCTTGGCGCCGGCCAGTCGGTCCAGAGTAGGATTGGCCGGCACAGGCGCCGGGCGAGCCGGCGCGACACGAACGCCCATCCAGGCTCGCGCCGCCGCGAGATCCTCGCGGCGCAACAGCAGGCGCCGCACAGCGATGTCGAAGACCAGTAACAGCAGCGCCAGAGCCAGGAGGGGCATAGCGATCTCGCGGGCGCGGGTGACGCCGCTATCAACACGCGCGAAGGCGTCGGCCGCCTCGTTCAACGTGGCGCCCCCGGTGAGCGTGGCGAGTTCAGACAGCAAGGCCGGGTTGGCCTGGGCGCCGCGGTACTCCGAGGAATAGGGCACCACCAGGCCCGCCGTCTCTTGCAACACCGCGCGTCCGCCTGCGGCGCCACTGATCTGCACGAGGTAGGTGCCCGGCGCGGGACTCTCGAAACGGCCCTGGTAGGTCTGCGGGCCGACCTGGGGCAGCGCAACCTCGCGCCGCGAGCCGTCGGTGCCGATCAGGGTTGCAGTAACCTCCAGGTTCTCCTGCCCCGGGCCAGTCGTCAGCCGGATGAGCGTTTCGGCGCCGGCCACCTGCATCTCGGCGCTGACCTCCTGGCCGCCGCGGGTGGGCAGCACCGCGCCGACGAGTTGCCCGGCAAAGCGCGGAAAGCCTTCCCAGCGGATCCACTCCGCGGCCCACTTGCCGCGCGTATCGCTGAGCCAGGCGGCGCTCCGCCCCAGGCCGTACTGCCAGATCGCCAGCAGCGGCTGGTCATCGTCGGTCTCCAGCACCGCGCGGGCGCTCTCCTTAAGCGTGCTCCCGTTAAAGCCGAAGAGCGGCGGCAGACCGCCGAGACCGGCCAGGATCGGACTTTCGCCGATAGCCACGGGCACGAAGGGGCGTTCGATAATGTAATTACCGACGGTGGTGATCGTCTCCTGCACAAAGATCTGCGGCACCTCGGCCATATCCTGGGCCGGATAGTAGCGACCGCCGCCGGCGAGCGCCAGGCGCTCCAGATAGTCAGCCGATCCGCTGCCCGCCGCCACGACGGTGAGGGTTATACCCTGGGCGCGCATGCGCTCGGCGATATCCACCTGGTCGCCGCCGGACCCCCAACCGTCGGTAAGCAGAATCACGTGCTTGAGGCGGGCATCCACGCCCTGAAGCAGCGACTCGGCCTCCAACAGACCGGCGCGGACGTTGGTGGAGCCACGTGGTTCGAGGCCCGACACCGCCTCAATCACCTCCTCCACCGTGGCGCCGGTGGTAGGCGGCATCGTCTGGATGGCGCGACTATCGAAGGACACGATGCCAAGGGTATCGTGCGGCCCGAGCAGCGCCGCCGCCTGCGCCACAGCTTCCTTGGCAATATCCACCTTGCGCGTTCCGGCGGATTGGAGGGGCATAGCGCCGCGATCCGGGCTGGCGCAGTGGCATGCGTCCATCGAACCGGACTTGTCAATCACAAAGACCAGGGCCAGATCGGGGCGCTCCTCACGGTCACGCACGTCCGTGTAGACCGGGAGAGCCTCTTCGATGGGCGTGCGCCCATAGCCGCCGACACCGAAACTCTCCTCGCCGCCGACCATCACCAGGCCCCTGCCCAGATCACGGACATAGGCGGGAAGGGCGGCCATAGCGCCAACCGGCAACGCGCGGGCCGGTGTGTTGACCAGAACGACACTCTCGTAGGCGCTCAGACCGGCCAGGTCGCTGGGCATCAGATCGGGCACCACAATCTCGGCAATCATACTGGTGGCCTGCAAACCGGTAGCCAGCGGTTGCGCGTCGGCGCGGTTAACGGCCACGATCAGCACCCGTGGTGGACCCTGGATCTGGATCAGCGCCGAAGCCTCGTTGTTCTGGGGGCGACCATCCTGGTCTGGCTCAACCTGGACGCGGAAGCGCTGGAAGCCGGAGCCGGCAACCTCGATCTGGAAGGGAACCTCGTTGGAGCCAGGTTGGAGTTCGACGCGCCGTTCGGCGATCACCCCGCCATCGCCGATCAGGCGCACCGTGGCGCCCTGGGCGACCGTACTTTCCACCGTGGCAACCACCGTGGCGCGCTGGTTGTCACGCACCCGCGCGGGGGCCTCCAGGCGGGCGATCAGCGCCTCGGCATCGCTGGAATTGATCGCAAGGTCCACAATGTCAATCGGCACCCCTCGCGCCGCGGCCAGGCGGGCGGCCTCGATTGCCCGGCCCTCGTTCTCACCGCCATCGGAGAGCAGCACCAGGCGCTTCTCGGCATCGGCGGGGAAAAGGGCCAGACCGAGCTGAATGGCCTCAGCGATATTGGTGCGCGTCACCACCGGCACCGAACTGATACGCCCCAGCCGACGCTCCTCGCTGGGCGCCCGTTCTACCAGGGCATTGCCGCCAAAGACGACGATGGCAGCCCGATCGCCCGGGGGCATCTGCTGGAGCGCCTCCTGGATAAAGGTCTCGGCCTGGGCGCGGGTAGAGGGCGGCATCGAGTCGCTCGCATCGAGCAAAAAGACCGTCGTCAAACGCTCGACCGGCAGCACGAGTTGCGCGCCGGCCACAGCGAAAACCAGAGCCGTAGCGATGATGCTGCGGAGCGTCAAACTCGTCCAGAAGCGCCCTGGCGTCAGGCGGCGCGGGGGAAGCAGAGCAACAGCCCAGATCAGCCCGACCGCGATCAGCAGCCAGAGCATCTCGGGGTAGATGAACGAGAGGCGCGGCATAGGCAATCTTTCGGCGGGTAACGGGACCCGCCTGGGCGGGCCGCAGAGTGATGGTGAGGCAGATTATTTTATTCTACCGGATCGACCTGCCACTTCGCAAGCCAGGAGAAAAACCCGGGGCTTGTGCAAAGTCGCTTGTTGTCACCCTGAGCGCAGCGAAGGGTCTCTTCCTGATGCGAACCAGAGATGCTTCGCTCCGCCCGGCATGGCGCCTTTTGCGGACTTTGCTCATGCCCCGAAGATGGTACAATACCGGTGCAATCGAGCGACGATCACGTCCTGGCATGGCATGATGCCAGGCCCATAGCCCGGACCAGGAGCAATGGAGCTTCCCGCAGAACTGCTTACCCGGGCGCACTACTGGATGCGCCTGACCCGCGCCCTGGACGAGCGGGGCGCCTTCCTCCACAAGCAGAGCAAAATTGTCGGCGGCTACTTTTCGCAGATCGGGCACGAGGCCATCAGTGTGGCTGCCGGGCTGGCGCTCGGCCCCGACGATGTGGCGGCGCCGATGCATCGCGACCTCGGCACGTACCTGGTGCGAGGGCTGCATCCGCGACGCATTCTGGCGCAGTTCCTCGGACGGGCCACAGGCGTCAGTCGCGGGCGCGACGCCAACCTGCACGGTATGGGCGACCTGAGCCTGGGCCTCATCGGCTTCATCAGTCACCTGCCGGCCTCCACCGGGGTGATTGCCGGCGTGGCCCACGCCTTCAAGCTCAAGGGCGAGCCACGGGTGGCAATGGCCTTCTTCGGCGATGGCGGCGCCAGCCAGGGCCTGGCCCACGAGGCGCTGAACTGGGCATCGGTCTTCCAACTCCCGATGGTGGTCATCTGCGAAAACAACCAGTACGCCTATTCCACCCCCCTGGCACGCCAGATGCGCATCGAGCATATCGCCGACCGCGCCGCGGGCTATGGCATACCCGGCGTGATTGTGGACGGCAACGATTTCTGTGCGGTGTACCAGGCGGTTACTCAGGCAGTGGAGCGGGCGCGCGCGGGCGGCGGGCCGACCCTGATCGAGTGCAAGACGATGCGTATGCGCGGCCACGCCATCCACGACAATATGGCCTACGTGCCAAAGGACCTGCTGGAAACCTGGGCCCAGCGCGATCCGATCGCGCGCATCGAGGCCGTGCTCCGCGAGCGGGGCCTGCTCGACGATGCCGCCCTTGCCGCGCTCCTCGAACGTATTGACCACGAACTCGACGAAGCCCAGGCCTACGCCGAAGCCAGCCCCTACCCCGACCCGTCCGAGGTGACGCAGGGGGTGTACGCGGACTAACGTGAACAGAGCCCGCCCGCGGGGAGGGTTTGGGAGGGCGCAGCCCTGCAACAGGTTTCACCTGCTCCGGGATAGGCTTCCCGGGACGCCGAGGGGAAATGGGCCAACGAATGGGAAACGAATAAACGAATGCGCAAGGTGTGTCTGACTCTGAGGTGAACAGAGCCCGCCCGCGGGGAGGGTTTGGGAGGGCGCAGCCCTGCAACAGGTTTCACCTGCTCCGGGATAGGCTTCCCGGGACGCCGAGGGGAAATGGGCCAACGAATGGGAAACGAATAAACGAATGCGCAAGGTGTGTCTGACTCTGAGGTGAACAGAGCCCGCCCGCGGGGAGGGTTTGGGAGGGCGCAGCCCTCCCAAGAACAATACTATTTTCATTCTGGCGTCGTGCGCCCCGCGCATGGGCGTCTGAGGTGAAAATACGGGGAAACCCGGTTTCCCCAATCCCCTCCCTGCGGGGAGGCGCCCGGTTCCCTCCCCCAGCGGGAGAGGGCCAGGGAGGGGGCGGCCCTCCCAGAGATGCCCCTGTTTTCAGATGTGAGAGTGCCGCGCCCTCTCAGAAAAAAAACCTCTTTATTGCGCGGCGCGGCAACTGACGAGGAGCAACCATGACCTGGGATGCCAACCTTCACACCGGGGTCACGACGCTCGCCGAAACCGGCGACGCGCCGCCGGGCGCTATCCGCGAGCTAACTTACCTCGAAGCCATTCGCGAGGCGCTACGCTACGAATTGCAGCGCGATCCGGCTGTGCTGCTGCTGGGTGAAGACATTGGCGTATACGGTGGCGCCTTCAAAGTAACCCAGGGGTTGATCGAGGAGTTCGGCGAGCAGCGCGTGATCGATACGCCGATGACGGAACTGGCGATGATCTACGCGGCAATCGGCATGAGCTTCCAGGGCTTCCGTCCAGTAGTGGAGATGCAGTTTGCCGATTTTATCTCCACCGGCTTCGATGCCATCGTGCAATTTGCCGCCACCAACCACTACCGCTGGGGCCAGGCGGCGCCGATCACCATCCGCGCGCCGGGCGCAGGGGGGCTGCGCGCTGGACCCTTCCACTCGCAGAGCAATGAGGCCTGGTTCGTGCACACCCCGGGGCTAAAGGTGGTGGCCCCTGCCACTCCCGCCGACGCCTGGGGCCTGCTGATCAGCGCCATTCGCGATCCCAACCCCGTGATCTACTACGAAACCAAGTACCTCTACCGTTCGCTCAAGGGACCGGTTGCTGGCGGCGAGACGGGGCTGGTGCCGCTTGGTCGGGCGGCGCTGCGCCGCGAGGGCGAAGAGCTGTCGATTATCACCTATGGCGCGATGGTGCACGAGGCCCTGGCAGTGGCCGCGGATCTGGAACGCGCCGGGCACAGCATCGAGGTGCTCGACCTGCGCACACTTAAGCCGCTCGATGAGGCAGCCATCCTGGCCACTGCCCACAAGACCGGCAAGGTGCTTATCGTCCACGAAGCTAACCGCACCTGTGGCGTGGGCGCTGAGGTGGCCGCGCTGATCGCTGAACAGGCGTTCGATGCCCTCGACGGCCCGATTACCCGCGTGGCCGGGCCCGATACGCCCGTGCCCTACAGTCCACCCCTGGAGGACGCGCATCGTCCCGATGCGGTGAAGATCCGCGCCGCGGCGCAGCGGTTACTGGAGTTTTGAGTGCGCGTGGGGAAGCCCCATCCTCCCCGGCTTATCGCTGCCGGCGCTGGCGGTGTTCCAGGATCGTTTGGGGCGGAAAGAGACGTTTCCATTCCAGACGCCGCCTTCCAAAGTTGAACAAGAGACAAACGGAACAATTGGAAGCGGCGAAATAGTCTATGCATTGCGCGATCTCATCATTGGTCAGAGGGAAGGAGTGCGCCTTATACTCCACTAACAACACCTGCTCGACGCGATGGTCGGGCAGGTAGAAATTTACCAGATTGCCATTCTCATCCAGAACGAGTAGTTCTGGTTCCCGTTCGGCAGCCAGGCGCGCATCAATGAAGCGTTGATGCATGGCATTGTGATACGTCATCTCGCGGTGGCCGGGCCCAAGGTCGTTATGAACTGCTATAGCCAGGCCAATGACCTTATAGGTGAGGCCATTAAGACCGTCATCAACGAGATGGGAGCCGTGGTTTGCTGAGTTCATTGTCTGCTCCTTTCATTCCCGGGGGGAGAGTACGTCAACGAATGGGAAACGAATAAACGAATATGTTCACGTCACGTCTTTCATTCGTTTATTCGTTGGTTGTTCGTTGGCCTTTCTTCCTCCATTCGTTGACCTTTCTCCCCCGGGGGAGGATAGGTCAACGAATGGGAAACGAATGTGTTTACGTCGGGGCTTTTATTTTCATTGGCCTCTGTCGCTGCGCGCGCGAAAGCGCCTGGTAAGGCCAGAGCGCACGCCCATACCCTCCCCTCGCTGTGGGAAGCCCCGGGTCTCCCCGCGCCTGGCTTGAGTATGGTATCATGCCAGTAACTGTCGGGACGGTGACATCAAGTCGCCCTGGTGATTATGTCAAATCATGATGTGGAGCCCCCTCTTCCTGCATGGTCGCCGTCGTCAGCCACTGGCGCTCCCGCCGGCCCCCCCAGAGGGTGATTCGAGCCAATGACGATGACCGAAACACCGATCTCCCACGCTCAACCGCACGCCTATGCCGCCGCCTGCGAGGGTGTCGCGGTGTATGATAGCGCCGCCCGTGGCCGCATCTGGATGCGCGACCGTGACCGCGCGGCGCTGCTGCATCGCCTCTCGACCAATCATATCGAACGGTTGAAACCCGGCGAAGGTGTCGAGACGGTGTTGACGACACCGATTGGCCGGATTATTGACCTCCTTGACGTGTATTGTCTCGATGAGGGCCTGTTGCTGGTGACCAGTCCGGGGCAGGGCGCGACCATCCATGCCTACCTGCGGAAGAATATCTTTTTTAACGACCGGGTGAAGGTGGAGGACGCCAGCGCCACGCTTGGCGAAAAGACGCTGTATGGCCCGCGTGCCGGGGCGCTGCTGGACGCGCTGGGCATCGCCGTGGCAGAACTGTCGCCCCGCGGTATCGTTGCTGCCACCTGGCAGGAAGCGCCGCTCTTCGTGGCCGGCGCGGCGCCCATCGGCGGGAGCGGCTATCGCCTCCTTGCCACCCCTGCGCTCCTGGAGCAGATGGAGGCCGCTCTGTGCGCCGCGGGCACCGTCCGGCTCGATGCCGCCACCTATGACGTGCTCCGGGTTGAGCAGGGGTACGGCGCCTTCGGGCGGGAGTTGTCGCAGGAGTACATCCCCCTGGAGGCCGGCCTGTGGAGCGCAGTGAGCTTCAACAAGGGCTGCTACGTGGGCCAGGAGATCATCGCGCGTATGGAGAGCCGTGGCCGCATTGCCAGGCAGTTGCGGGGTCTGCGCTTCGCCGGGTTGCCCGCGTTGCCCGCAGGGGCAGGTGTGCCGCTGGCGCGCCTCGATGCCGAGGGGAAAGAAGCCGGCGATCTGACCAGCCTGGTCGCCTCCCCCCGCTATGGCCTGATCGGTCTCGGGTATGTGCGCACCGCCTACGCCACTCCCGGCGCCTCCGTCCAGGTTGGCGACCTTCGCGTCGAAGTGGTTGAATTGCCCTTCGGCACCGCCGAGACCCCGGGAGATGCCTGAGCGGGGTACGTGTTCACATGTGGGGTAAGTCACCCGGGGTGCGCGGGCGTCCCGCCCGCAATGGCTTGGATGCGCGCAAGATACCCGCGCACCCGGGAAAGGTGTGAACACGTACGGAGCGGGGACGCGCCATAACGGTGCGCGCGGGTTCGCGTGGAGACCGGGGCCTCACCTCCCGCTCCCGGGGGCGGCTGTTCACAACGAGCAGCGCAGCCGCACCAGCGCCCGACATCGAACCGGCCCCCGGCCGCCTTCTGCTACGACGTGCCAGCACGCGGGGACAGGCTATGCCACGGTCCACTTCCAGCCGCGCTCGGATACGCGATCTCGAACGGCAACGCGATCAGTTGCTCTCCCAGCACGAGCGTGATGCCCGTCTGCTTCACGCGCTGACCGCCATCAGTCTGGTTGGGAGCGAGCACCCCGATGCGCGCACGATCTTCGAGCGTATCCAGCGCGAACTGGCCCGCGTCGTCACCTTCGACACCTTCTACCTGGCATGTTGCGGCGAGCGCCATGAGCGCTTCGCCTATGCCCTGCTGGCTACCGAAGAGGTAAGCGAGTTTATCGAGGACGTTGAGTTCGGCTACCTCACCGGCACGATCATCCGTACCAGACAACCTCTCCTCATTCAAGATCTCCTGGCTGAAGGTGATGCCGCTGCGCTGCCGCCCGGCGGCGCTCACGAGAAACGCTCGCGGGCCTGGCTCGGCGTGCCGCTGATGATCGGCGCCGAAGCCATCGGCGTGCTGTCGGTCCAGAGTTATCGGGCCGGTGTCTACACACCAACCGATCTGGAACTGCTCCAGCGCATCGCAAACGTGATCGCCGTGGTGCTGGAGAACGTGGTCCTGGTCAGGCGCCAGGAGCAGTTGCGCGCCGCGCTCGGCGCCCAGGTAGCCGCGCGCACCGAGGAGCTTGCGGCGCTGAGCGCCATCTCCGCTGGCCTGGTGGAGCGGCGCCCCCTCGCTGAGACCCTCGGGCGCGCCCTGGATATCGTGTTGCGCCTGTTTCGCCTCGAGGCCGGCAATGTGCGCCTGCTCGATGCGCCCCGCGAGCACCTCGTGCTCTGCTGCCAGCGGGGCTTTTCAGAAGAGTACGAGCAACGCACCTACCGCTCACCTCTGGCAACCAGTCCCATTCGCTCCGTTGTCGAGACAGGCGAGCCGATTGTGGTGCCGCGGGAGTGGTACGAGTTCCGGCGTGGCGGCTCGCTGCCTCTGGAGGTCTTTCCGCGCTTCGAGTGCTCGCTCATTCTGCCCCTCTTCGCCGGAAGTACCGTGGTGGGAACGTTGAGCCTCTTCGGCTTCGCCCAGCGCGATTTCAGTGAGCACGATGTGCGTGTCGCGCAGTCGGTGGCTAATCAGATCGCGATCATCGTCGAGAATCGCCGTCTGCTCGACGAACAGGAGCGGCAGATCGCCGAACTCGATGCCATCGGCCAGATCGGCAAGGTGGTCACCGCGTCGTATGATCTGGATAAAATGCTGGCGGAGATCTACCGGGTCTTCAACGACCTGCTGGGCGCCCCGGTCTTTGCGCTGTTGATCTGTGAGCCTGAGAGTGAGGTGATTACCAACGCCGTATTTGTGGAAGAAGGACAATCGGTACCCCTCAATCTCGTCGGGCGCCAGGTGACCCCCGGCTCGCTGAGCCACTGGATCATGACCCACCGTGAACCGCTGCTCTTTCACGATCTGCTGCACGAACGCCACGAGCTGGCCCGCCGCGGCATCGAGCCGCGCCCGGTGGGGCCGGAGCGGCTGGTGCGTTCCTGGGCCGGCGTCCCACTGGTGGCCCGTGATGGCGAGTTGATCGGGGTGCTCTCCATCCAGGATTACCGGCCCTCCCGTTACGACACCGGCACGATTGATTTTCTCTACCAGGTGGCGAGCCACGTGAGCCTGGGCGTGCAGAAGGTGCGGCTCTTCCAGGAGCGCGAGCGGCTGCTGGAAGAGACGCGCCTGCACGCTGAGGCGGTGGAACGGCAGGCCCACCGCATGGAACTGGTGAACCGCATCGCCTCGGTGCTGGCCGCGCGCCTGGATCAGCAGGAGATCCTGGCGCTTGCCGCCCGTGAACTCATGCGGCTGTTCTGGGCCGATCACACCGGCACGATCCTCTTCACCGAGCCTGAGACGGGCACGGTGGTCGCCGAGTACCCTGAGACCGGCACAGTGGGCCTGCCCATTCCATTACAGGACAATCCCCTGGTCGAGCGGCTGATCGCCACCCGGCGCCCGGTGGTGATTGAAGATATCGAACGCGATCCGCTGGCCGAGCGCAGTCGCCAACGCTGGCGGGCTATGGGCATCCGCTCGCTCGTGATCGTGCCCCTGGTGAGCCGCGACCGGGTGCTGGGATCGATCTCGCTGGATAGCTATGGCGCGCCGCTGCGCTTCGGCGACGAAGAACTGGAGCTGATGAGCACGGTCGCCACGGCAATCGCCACAGCGGTCGAGAATGCGCAACTCTTCGCCGCCGAGCAGGAGCAGCGGCGCACCGCGGAGACGCTGCGGGAGATGACCCGGGTGCTCAGCTCCACCTTCGACCCGGGCGAGGTGCTGCGGCTGGTGCTGGCTGAGTTACAGAAGGTCATCGTCTTTGATACTGCCTCGATCATGCTCCTCGACGGCGCGCAGTTGCGCCTGGTGGCCTCGTGCGGGCGCGCGCCCGGCATCGAGCCGCGCAACCTGATCCTGCCCCTGGAGGGCAGCGCCGCCGGGCACGTGGCCCGTACCGGCGCGCCCCTGCGCTACATAGCCGGTCGGACCACTGTTCCCTGGCTGCACCTGCCTTCGTCCGAGAATATCTCCTCCTGGATCGGCGTGCCGTTGATTGCCCGCGGCCACGTCGTTGGGGTGCTCAACATCGACTCGCGCCATCCCCTGGAAGGTGACAACAGCTCCGGGCGGGTCTTCAGCGAGCGTGATGTTGAGGTGGCAAGCGCCTTTGCCAACCACGCCGCGCTGGCGATCGAGAATGCCCGGCTGTACCAGGAATCGGTGGCGCGCGTGGAGCAAGAACTGGAGATCGCCCGCCGCATCCAGGCCAACCTGTTCCCCCGCCAGTTGCCCACCGTGGGAGGGTTGGAACTGGCGGCCCGCTGTGTGCCAGCGCGGGAGACCGGCGGAGATTTCTACGACGTGGTGCAACTGGGCGCGCGGATCGGGGTGATCGTCGGCGACGTGAGTGGAAAATCGCTTCCGGCGGCGATGCTTATGGCGGTTGCCCGCTCGACCGCCCGCTCCGAGGCCCGTAATCACGAGACGCCCTCGGTCGTGTTGACCGAGACCAACCGCTCGCTGGTTGACGACGTGCCCCGCAACAGCTTCGTGGCCCTCAGTTACGCCCTGGTGGATCGGGCCCGCGACCGGCTGGTGCTGGCCCTGGCGGGGCAACTCACCCCGTTGCTGCGCCGCGCCGATGGGCGCACCTGTTTTCTCGAAGGGCCGCCAGCGTTGCCCCTCGGCCTCTCCGATCGTGTCACGTTCGGCCAGTTCGAAGTGGAAGTGGGGCCAGGCGACACGGTGCTGTTCTACACGGATGGCATCGTCGAGGCCCACGACCAGCGCCGCAACCTCTTCGGCTTCGAGCGCCTCGAGCGGCTCGTCCAGCGCTGGGGCCACCTGCCCGCCGGTCAACTGGTTGACCGGGTGTTCGCCGAGGTACACGCCTTCAGCGAGGGTATGCCGCCTCACGACGATATGACCCTGGTGGTTGTTCGTGTTACGTGAACCGTAGTGTGGTAGAGTGTACCCAGGACTACAACTTCGCCCTGGCAGGCAGGGGAACATCCGCTTTCACATCAGATGGTCATCGGCTGCGCCGCATAACGACACGATGAACATAGGTTTTTCTTGGGAGGGCACAGCCCTCCCAAACCCTCTCCTCAGGGAGGGGCGTGGGGAAACCCGGTTTCCCCGTATGTTCACATCAGGAGACTACCCATCCGTGGACACACCGTGCTGATCTCGTTTGTCCATCCTGCGGCCCTCTGGCTGCTTGCGCTCCTGCCCCTCCTGTGGCTCTTCGCATGGGCCACGCGGCGGGCCAACCGCGCGCGCCTGGGCCGCGGGCGCTACCTGGCGCTGCTTGCCGTGCGCAGCGGCATCCTGGCCGCGCTTGTGCTGGCCCTGGCCGGCGCCCAGGTGGTGCAGCCGGTGGACGATACGGCGGTGGTCTTTCTGATTGATGGGAGCGACTCGGTGGCCCCCGCGCAGCGCGAGCGCGCTCTGGCCTATGTGAATGAAGCCCTGGCAACGGGAACACCCGGCGACCGGGCAGCAGTGGTTGTGTTTGGCGCCAATGCTGCGGTGGAACGGGCGCCCCAGCCGCCGGCCTCCCTGCCGCGCCTGACGTCGGTGGTGGCGGGCAATCGCACCGATATTGCCGAAGCGCTGCTGCTGGGCCTGGCGCTGCTGCCCGCCGATGCTCAGAAGCGGCTCGTGCTGCTCTCCGACGGGGCGCAGAACCTGGGCGACGCGGTTGAGGCCGCGCGCCTGGCTGCGCTCCGCGGTGTACCGATTGAAGTGGTGCCCCTGGCAGCCGAGGCCGGCCCCGACGCGCGCCTTGTCGGGCTTGACGCTCCCGGTGTGGCCCGCGAGGGCCAGGACGTGCCGCTGACCCTGAACATTGAGAGCGATCTGCGCGGACCTGCCCGGGTGGAGGTGCTCGCCGACGGGCAACTGGTGGCTGCCGAGGAAATCACCCTCACCGGGGGCGCGCAGTCGCTCCAGGTGCGGGCGCCGGCTGGAGAGGCCGGCTTCCGTCGCTTTGAGGCGCGCATCACCGCCGCCGGAGACACTCAGCCCCTCAACAATACCGGCGGCGCGTTCACCCGGGTCGAAGGGCCGCCGCGCGTGCTGCTGGTGACCGCGGCGGAGGACCGCGCCGCGCCACTGCGCGCCGCCCTGACCGCCGCCGGGTTGCGCCCGACCCTCGTCGGCCCCGGTCAGGTCGCTTCCGACCCCGTCGACCTGCGCCAGTTCGCTGCCGTTATTCTGGTGGATGTTCCCGCAACCGCCGCGCCCTCGGCCGTCCAGCGCGCACTGGTGACGTATGTGCGCGAGCAGGGGGGCGGGCTGGCAATGATCGGCGGCGCCGAGTCGTTTGGCGCCGGTGGCTGGCGACGGACCCCCATCGCCGAGGTGCTCCCGGTGGAGCTTGACCCGCCTGCGCGCGAGCGACGCCCTGATCTGGCCCTGGCGCTGGTGATTGACCGGAGCGGCAGCATGGCCGACACCGCCGGCTCCGGGCGCAACCGGCTCGACCTGGCCAAAGACGCTGTTTTTCTGGCCACCCAGGGCCTGGCCGCCGGCGATCAACTCGGCATCTTCGCGTTCGACGACCGGGCAACCACGGTGCTGCCGCTGCAACCGCTCCCGCCACTGGCAGCCATTGAGAACGCCCTGAGCCTGGTGAGTCTCGGCGGCGGCACCAACATCCGCGCGGGCATCGAGCTGGCCGCCCCGGCGCTGATCGCCGCCGATGCCCGCGTCAAGCACATGATCCTGCTAACCGACGGTCTGGACAACAGCAACTACGCCGACCTGGCAGACCAGATGCGCCAGCGCGACGTTACCATCACCGTCGTTTCGATTGGGGGCGCGGCAAACCCGCGTCTCGAACGCGCTGCCCGCGAAGGCGGCGGCGCATTTTACCGCGTCACCCGCGCCGACCAGGTGCCGGCGATCTTTCTCAGCGAAACGGTGCGCGCCGCCGATCGCGACCTGGTGGAAGAGGTGGTGACACCGGTGGTGGCCCTGCCTGCTCCCCCCGTACGCGATCTGGAGGGCATGCCCCTCCTGTACGGCTACAACAACACCGGCCGTCGGGCAACCGCGCGCACGTTCCTGATCACCCCCGACGGCGCGCCGCTCCTCGCAACCTGGCAGGTGGGCCTGGGCCGCACCCTGGCCTGGACCAGTGACCTCAAGGGCCAGTGGGCTACCGAGTGGATCGGCTGGGAGCAGTTTCCGCGGTTCGCCGCCGGCCTGGTTGATGCCGTGCTGCCGCCCGTGGATGATGGGCGCCTGACCCTGGAGCTGAGCGCCACGGAAGGAGAAGCGGTTCTTACCCTGGCTGTGGGTAGCGCGGAGGGCCTGTCCGCCCCGGTAGCCGCCGTTCAGGGCCGGCTCCTCGACCCTGCGGGCGCCGGTGCGCCCCTGGAGTTCACCCGGGTCGCGCCGGGCCGCTACCGCGCCACCGTCCCGGCTGACCAGCCCGGGGTCTACCTGGCCCGGGTAACGGCCCTGGACGCCGCAGGGCAGCCGCTGGGCGCGGCCAGCGGTGGCCTGGTAGTAAGCTATTCGCCAGAGTATCGCCCGGACGCGACGGGCGCGGCCTTGCTGGAGTCGCTGGCGGCCATCAGCGGCGGGCGCGTCGCGCCGCCGCCGGCCAGTCTGTTCGAGGCGCCAGGGCAGCGCGTGGGGCGCGTAAGGGCCATCAGCCAGCCGCTCCTCTGGCTGGCCCTTGCGCTCCTTCCTCTGGACATCGCCCTGCGCCGGCTGTTCCTGCGCCCCGGCAGCCTGGCCCCTGCCCTGACGCGCCGTCCTCGCCCCGCGCTGGCGCCAGCAAGCGCCGACGCGATGCTTGCCCGTCTCCGTGCCGCCCGGGAGCGCGCCCGGCGCCCTATGCCCCCCGCGGCGCCGCGGCAGGCCCGGCCCCCCACGGCTGAGGCGCCAGCCCCGCCGCTGGCCTCCGCCCCCGCGCCCGCCGACGAGCGCCTGGCGTCACTCCTGGCGGCCAAGCAGCGCCGCAAACGCTTGAAATAGCTGCTTTTCCATCCGGCGCATAGAGGTGTAGGGGAACCTGGTTCACCCCTGCTCGGTCGCTTCTCCGGCAAGCGCAGCGCGCAAACCCGATACCGCTCGAACGTCGCGCGTTCCGTCCTTACGGGTAGGGCAAAGCAGATAGGCTTCGCCTACAATAGAGTGCCAGGAAATGCGCCGCGAGCAAGGTGCAGGGGAGCCCGCGGTTCCCCACGCCCCTTCCCGACGGGAGGGCTTGCCACCCCTGTGGCCAGGGGTAGAGGGAAACCCGCTTTCCCCATCCCCCAACCGGTGGTGGGGGCGCCTGGCGCCCCGGCAGGCAGGGCGCGGGGAAATCTGCTTTCCCCATTCCCCAGCCGGTGGTGGGGGCGCCTGGCGCCCCGGCAGGCAGGGCACGGGGAAACCCGCTTTCTCCGATGTTCCCATCAGGGGGCCGTCTATGGCAAAAACCTCCTTCGATCATGCCCGACGACAACTCGACGAGGCCTTCCAGCGGCTGGAGACCGCCTCGTCTGAAGCGTCCGCGGCTTCTGCGCCTGCGCCGCCGGACGCCGGGCCCGGGGTCGAGGCGCCCGCGCAACCCGACGCGGCGCCCGGCGTCTCCGCAGCGCCTTCCCCTCGCCCGCGGAGCGCGCGACGGCACGCTCTGGCCTACCGTGCCGCCCGGCGCTCTGCCGGTACTGCTGCGGTGGCGCAGCCCACTACGATTAAGCCGATGATCCGTTTAGATGATACAGAAGCGCCAACACAGGGCGCGCTCGTCACCCCGGCCACGCCCGCTGCGCCCGTCGAACCCGACGCGCGCGCGCAGGCGGCCACGCTCCCGCCGCCCCCTTCAACCGAGGCGCTGCTGCGGCTGGTCGTGGGCGGGGCGCTGCTGGGCCTCGAGGGGTTGGCCGCGCGCTCAGAGGCGTGGGAGGCAGCCGCCGGGATCAGCCGCCCCGGCGGGGCCACCCCTGCCGGCGGCGACGAGGCCGGCCCGGGTCGCTTCCGCTACGCGCTCATAGGCTGGCTCTTCGAGGCCGAAACACACCTGCGTCCCCGCGGCAACCCGATTGCCTGGCTGCGTACCGTGGTAGCCTACCTCTTTGGCACGGTGTTCTGGGTGGTGATCGAGATGCTGCCACTCCCCCGCTTCGGGGTGCGCCGCCGCCGGGCCAACGCCGATCCTACCGATGAGGAGACTCAGCGCTGGATCGCCCGCGGCCTGGCCGAAGCGGAGCCAAGCCGGCGTTTTGCCCGGGCTGCGCTGGAAGATATGCTCCATCACGCGATTATCTATGCCGCCGACCGCCCCGCTGTCGCGCAGGCCCTCGGCGCAATCGTTCGCTCCTCCGCCATGGACGAGGCCGTCGAGCATATCGTCGCGGGTCCCGTGATTGAACAGGCTATCGGGCGCGTGGCCGCCAGCCCGGCCCTGGATACGGTGGTGGCCCGGGTTGCCGCCAGTCCGGCCCTGGATACGGTGATTGACAGTGTGGCCCGCAGCCCGGCGCTTGATGCGGCGATTGGCAAGATCGTGCGTTCCCCGGCGATGGAAGAGGCGATTACCTATCTGACGGAAACGCCGGCTATGGATCAGGCTATCGAAACGCTCTCCCAGAACCCGGCACTGGCCGAACTGGTGCGATCGCAGAGTAGTTCCCTGGCCCACGACATACTGAACGATGTGCGTGGCATGGCAATACAGGGCGATCACGGCCTCGAGAACCTTGTTCGACGCGCGCTCCGGCGTCCCCCGCGGGCCTCCCTGCCCCGTGAGCTGCGTGGCCTGCTGATCGCCGGAACGACCCGCGACCCTGATCGCTGATCCGCCGGGTGAATGTTGATTGAGCCACCGGCGGGTATCTATGACTGCAAATCCCTTCAGAGCCGCGCGGCAAGCCCGCGCCGGGCAGACCGGCGAAAGGTTCGTTGGCTACGCCGGCTTCGTGACCCGAACCATGGCGATGGTGATTGATCTGGCGATCATCTTTGTCCTCTGGGTGGTCGGCGGTATGACGCTTGAGTTCTTCAGACGCACATCGGGCATTGATGAACTCCTGCGTCTGCTGTTTGGCGCCCTTGACTGGCGCAACCCGGGCCAGGGGCTGGCAAGAAACCTGCTGGTCAGTCTCCTGACGCTTCAGTTCTTCTCCTTTCTGTACTTTACCTTTTTCATCCGCATCGGCGGGGCGACGATCGGCAAGTACCTGCTCGGCCTGCGCGTGCTCCGCACCAACGGGCGCCCCCTCCGAACCGGCAGAGCCGCCCTGCGCGCTCTGGCCTATACCCTTTCCTCCTTGCCGCTCTATTTCGGCTTTCTCAACATCCTGATCGACGATCGGCGCCGGGGCTGGCACGATCTGATCACGGGGACGGTGGTGGTCTATTACTGGCGTGACTATCCTGAGACGTTAGCCGTTCAGGAACCGGTGGAACCATAGGGTCGGGGTTGGAGGATGGGGAACCCCGGGTTCCCCACGTCCTTCTATGAGGGAGGGTCTCGGAGAGCTGCGCTCTCCCCGCGCGCCGCCCGCGGGCCCAACCACATGCGGCGGTGAGACGAAGCCCAGAACTACATAACACAGGAGGCGTACCCGTGGCCAATGCCCAGAGCCTTGTCGCGCTGTTTGAAGCGATGACGCAGAACCTTGAACGTGATCGCGACAATCTGAACCAGCTTGATCGCGATGATAACGACACTGGCGATAATATGGTCGCCAATTTCCGCCTGGTAACGGCAACGTTGCAGCAGGAGATTAACCGCGAGGGCGAGACGGATCTGGGCGTGGCGCTCGGCCAGGCCGCTCAGACGTTGCGCAGCGAGGGTCGGGGAGGCACAGCGGCAGTCTATGCCGACGGTCTCGCCGAGGCGGCCAACCGGCTGACGGGCAAGACCAGTTTCACCCTCGATGACCTGCTGCCTCTGCTGGAGGGCCTGGCCCGCGGGGCGCAGCAGTCGGGCCGCCAGCCCGGCGAGGGTTCGCTGCTGGATGTGCTGCTGCCGGCGATCGGTAGCTACAGCCAGGCCAAGCGCCAGGGCCAGGGTGATCTGGAGGCCATCCTCGGCGCGCTGCTGGAGGCGCGCCGGGGCGCGACCGGCACCGCCAGCGCATCCACCGGCTATGGCCGTGGCGCCGGTCGGGATACGCGGGGGGAAATCGATCCCGGCGCCGCTGGCGCGGCCTCGCTGCTCGAGGGCCTGCTTGGCGCCCTGCTGCAAAGCGCGATGCGCGGCCAGTCTGGCGGCGCGGGCGCACCGGGCATGTATGGCGGCCCTTCCACGCTGCCCCGGGCCGAGAGCAGCACCGGTGAGGCCCGCCCGCAGGCCCCTGCCAGTTCCGGCAACCCCATCCTCGACATGCTGGGGGGCCTGTTCGGCGGTAACCGGTAGCCACGCGGCGCTGCGCAACGCCAGAGGGAGGGCAGGCCCCCGTTCAGGTGGAGAGTTTGTGGCGGATGGCGTCCTGATGCACTGCTGCTCCTCACCCCCCCTGCCCCCCCCTTCGGCTCCGCTCAGGGCAAGCCTCTCCCTGAGCGGGAGAGGGGGGCGCTCACGTTTGGCATCGCAACGCCAGATTCTGAACCCCCTCACCTGGTATGTTCAGGAGCGGACAGAACATCGGAGCCAACGTGGCTTGTACCGCATTGGAACGCCCCCTGCGCGGCGCTGGTCTCCCCGCTCCAGCTTCGCTGGAGCGGGCCGGGGGCGGGAACCAACCAGCGCCTCCCAACGCCATCACCCCCGTCGGCGCTCATACGTTCTGTCCGCCCCTGAACCCCTGAGCGGGGGTAGGGGGATATGCGGGGTCCGGGGGTTGCGCCCCAAAAACCTTACCCCCTGAGAGGGGTAGGCCCTCCCGACGGCCGGGGGCGTCGGGTCCGCCTGGCATTCCCGCGACCCCGGCCAGCGCCGCTGCACGCCCCTTCAGCGTTCCTCGCCCGATGTCAGCATATAGCCTGCGCCGCGCACGCTCACGAGAAAGGTCGGCGCGCGGGGATTGGGTTCGAGCTTGGCCCGCAGCCGATGCACGCGGGCCTTGATCAGCTCGCGGGCCTCATCGGGGGCGCAGTTGTAGCCCAGCACGTCTCGCGCCAGACGCTCGGAAGACAGCACCTCGCCGTTGCGATGCGCCAGGTAGAGCAGCAAATCAAACTCGCCGCTGGTCAGCGGAATGACCCGCTCGCCCAGCATCGCCCGGCGGCGGCGCGGGTCAATCTGCAACGCGCCGATACGCAGGGGGAGCGGGCGGGGATCGCTCACCTCGTAGGGAGCGTCGTGGGGCTCGGCGATGCGCAACAGGGTGGCGCCCAGGCGCCGGAGCATGGCCTGGTGGGTATGGCGCGTCTGCCATTGCTCCAGCGCCCGCGCCACACACTGCGCCACGGCATCGGAGGTGAAGGGCTTGCGCAGATAGGCCCGCGCGCCCAGGTTGAGGGCCGCAATCGCCGAGTCGAGCGTCGCTGCACCCGTCAGGACGATCAACTCAAGGTCCGGTTGCAGGCGACGCGCCGCGGCCATCAGCGCGATACCATCGCCCGCCGCAAGGGCGATCTCGGTCATCAGTACGGCGAAGCGCTCGCGCTGCAACAGCGCCAGGGCCTGCTCGGCGCTCCCCGTGGCGATGACCGTGTGTCCGTCAGCGCGAAGCTGACTGTCGAGCGCAACGCGAAGTTCAGGGTCCTCCTCTACCAGAAGTATACGTGGCGTGTTCATCGGCTGCCCCACTGCTCAGTAGGATGGCGGATCGGGTAGCGGCATATCGGCGCTGGCGGGCGCCTGGCGCAGGCTTCGGACCTCGTAATACCCGACTCAGATGCGGCGCCGCAGTACACGCCACTCGTCACCGGTAGAGCCGTCGCATCCTTCCGCTGCGCTGCGGAATCGGCCGCGGTCAGGGCGCCAGACTCCGCCGGTATGCCGGAACGTTCGAGCGGCACCAGGATACCAGTCTCGGCGTCGCTGGCACAAGTCCCGATGTTCCTAATGCGCAAGGGGTTAGTGGTACTGTGCCATCCGGCATATGCTGGATGGCACTGAGGTGAACATATGGGGAAACCGGGTTTCCCCACCTGCGGTGAGCCTGTCGAACCGCACCCCTGCCTGTGGGGGCGCCAGCCGCTCCCACCAGCGGTTGAAAAATGGGGAAACTGGGTTTCCCCATCCCCCGCCCACGGGGTGGCAAGCCCTCCCCACCCGGAGGGTCTGGGAGGGCTACACCATCCCAAAAAACGTGCGTGTTCACATGTGGGGTAAGGCGTCACCCCGGGAGCGCAGGCGTCCCGCTCGCAAGGGGCTGGATGCGGGCAAGATGCCCGCGCTCCCAGGAGAAGTGTGAACACGTACGTTTGCCACAGCCCTGCCCGGGCGAGATTTCTACTTGCGCGTCAGAAGACTTTACGGTAGAGTAAAGAAAGCGTCTTTGCAAAGGATGTGCAGATCCCATCCAGGAGAATGTGATGGCAACGGGCCCCCGCGAGAAAGAGAAACTCAACGGCCTCTGGATCTCCGATATGTCCATCCGCCAGCCGGTGTTTATCACCATGGTTATGCTGGCGGTGATCACCTTCGGCCTCCTGGCTTTTCGCACCACCCCCGTCAACCTGCTGCCGGATATTGACGTGCCGGTGATGTCGGTCTCGATCACCTACCCCGGCGCCGGCCCGGAGAGTGTGGCCGATCAGGTCGTGAAGCCGATCGAAGACGCGGTCAATACCCTGGCGGGCCTGGAGGATATGACCTCGCAGGCCAGTGAGGGCTTTGCCCTCATCCTTTTGCAGTTCAAGGCCGGCACCGATATTCGCGAGGTCGAACAGCAGGTGCGCGAGAAGGTCAACGCGGTGTTGCCGACCTTGCCGCGCGATGTGCGCCAGCCGATCTACGAGCGCTTCGACCCCAACCAGGAACCGATCATGTCGATCGCGGTGGCCGGCACCGCCGGGCAATCGCCGCTGGAGTTGCGCCGCATCCTCGATGACGAGATCGTGCCCCTGTTGCAGCGCGCCCAGGGCGTTGGCTCGATCAGCGTGAGCGGCGGCGAAACGCGCCAGATCAATGTGCTGATGGATCTGGAGAAGCTCCAGGCCTACGGTATTCTGCCCTCGCAGATCAGCAACGCGCTGCGCCAGGCCAATGCCAACCTGGGCCTCGGCTCGATTACTCAGGGCGATCAGGAGATCAGTCTGCGCGCCCCTTCGCTGCTCCAGACGCCCGAGGATATTGCCCGTATTCAGATCACCGGCACGCCCTATCGCGTGGGTGATGTGGCCCGCGTTGAAGACGGCGTAGCCGATGTGACCCGCATCTCGCGCCTCGATGGCAGCGACGCGATTATTCTCCAGGTCCGCAAGCAGACCGGCACCAATACCGTGGCCGTGGCCGATAATGTGCGCCAGGCCCTCGCCGAGGTGTTTGCCAATCGCCCCGATCTGACCTACACCATTCCCCGCGACGACTCTGAGGCCGTGCGCTCGTCAGTCGCCAGTTCACTCGAAGAACTGATCTTCGCCTCGATCGCGGCCTTTGTGGTGGTCTGGCTCTTTTTCCGTAATCTCCGCAGCACGATCATTACGATGTCCGGTTTGCCCATCATTCTGATCGGTACATTCATCTTTATGCCGATCTTCGGGCTGACCATCAATCTGATCACGCTGCTGGCGCTGTCGCTCTGCGTCGGGCTGGTCATTGATGATGCGATCGTGGTGCGCGAGAACATTTTCCGCCATATGGAGCGGGGCGAATCGGCGCGCGTGGCCTCGTCTAAAGGTACCTGGGAGGTGGGCCTCTCGGTGGTGGCGATGACGCTGACCATCGTCGCGGTGTTTGTTCCCGTGACCTTCGCCGAGGGCACCGCCGGCATCGTCTTCAAGTCCTTCGGTCTGGTGGTCTCGATCGCTATTCTGCTCTCGCTGGCCGAGGCGTTTACCCTGGCCCCGATGTTGTCGGCCAATGTCTTCCCCGGGGTCAAGGTCAAGCCGCATCAGCAGAAGGGGCCGCACCGCGATGCTGTTCCCGGTCTCAAGCTCGATCATCTGGAGGGCGAGCATATCGAGCGCGACGCCGGCCTCATCCACGAGGCGCAGGAGGATCCCGGGCGCATGGGCCTGGCCTATGGCTCGCTCCTTGCCTGGACGCTGCGCTCGACCCGCAACCGGCTGATCGTGGTTGGTATTGCCGTCGGCGTGCTGGTGCTCAGCATGATCGTCGCCAGCGGTCTCAAGTTCAGCTTCTTTCCTGATCAGGACCCGCATCAGTTCTTGATGGGCTTTGAGGCTCCCGCCGGTACCGCGCTCGAGCAGACCAATCGTCTGGCCCAGCAGGCCGAGCAGGTGCTGCTGGCCGATCCGGCAGTGGAGACGGTGATTACCAACGTGGGCTTCGCGGGTAACCCGGAGCGCGCTGAGTTTTTTGTCAAGCTCAAAGACCGTACACCAACCATCCCCGTTCAGGAACGCTTACGCAGTCAGTTGGCGTTCCTGCCGCGCCTCTCCTTCGCCCAGCCCAGCTTCCAGCCTACCAGCACCGGGGTGGCCGGGCGCGAATTGCAGGTCAGCCTGCAAACCACGCGGCCAATTACCGAGCTTGAGCCGGTGGTGCAGGCGGTCATCGCCGAACTCCAGCGGACGCCCGGTCTGGTGGACATCGACTCGAACTTCCAGCTCGGTAAGCCTGAGTTGCGCTTTCGCGCCGACCCCGGGCGCATCGGCGAGCTGGGTGTGACGAACGATGACATCGCCACCTCGGTGCGCGCGCTGATCAAGGGCGACCAGGCCACTGTGTTGCGCCAGAATGGCACCGATACCGATGTGGTGGTGCGCCTTGAGCCGGAGGATCGCGCCGGGGTTGAGTCGCTGGGGGCGATCAGCATTCCTACCCGCACCGGCAATGTGCCCCTCAGCGCGTTGGGGACGGTCGAACTGGCCTCCAGCCCGGTGACCATCCGCCGTTTTGACCGCCTCAACCAGGTGCTCATCGGCGCGAACCTCGAAGGTCGCAACCTGGGCGAGGTGCAGGCCGAAATCGCCCCGCGCATCGCCGCCCTGGGGATCCCCGGTGATGTGGTGATCAGCTACGTGGGCACCTTGCAGCAGACCAGTGAGGGCTTCGAGTCGCTGCTGCTGGCAATGGGTCTCTCGGTCCTCTTCGTCTACATGGTGCTGGCCTCGCAGTTCGGGTCGTTCTCTCAACCTCTCGTGATTATGATGGCCATGCCCTTCAGCTTCATCGGCGCCTTTCTGGTGCTGCGCATCATTGGCATTGACCTCGACATCACGGGAATGATCGGCCTGATCATGCTCCTCGGTCTGGTGGTGAAGAACTCGATCCTGCTGGTTGATTTCACCAACCGGCTGCGCGAGCTGGGGCTGAGCAAGCACGAGGCCCTGCGCCTGGCTGGCGCCATCCGCCTGCGCCCGATCTTGATGACGGCACTCTCGCTGATCGCCGGGGCGTTGCCCACGGCGCTGGGCATTCACGTGTTTGCCACCGGCGAAGGTAGCGAGTTCCGCAAGGGCCTCGCCTGGGTGATCATCGGCGGTATGACCACCTCGACCCTGCTGACCCTGCTGGTCGTGCCGACGGTCTACAGCCTGATGGACTCGGTGGTCACGCGCTTCTCAGCCTGGGTGCGGCGACGCATACCGGCCGCAGCGCCGCCGCCAGCGCCCACCGCGCCTGTCGCGTCCGGCGATCCGCCCATTCCGTCACTGCCCGGCCCTGCCGCTCCTACGTCCGAGCCATCAGCCGACTAAGCGGCATTGCAGGAGCATGCTGGGGCGAAAGCCCCTGCCCGGGGGAGTTTAAGGGCGGACAGAACATCCGAGCCAACGTGGCTTGTACCGCATTGGAACGCCCCCGCGGACGGCTCTGGTCTCCCCTCTCCGGCTTCGCTGGAGAGGGGGGAGGGGGTGAGGACCAACCAGCGCATCCCAACGCCATGGCGCTCGTCGGCGCTCATACGTTCTGTCCGCCCCTGCCCGGGGGAGAGTGTGGGAGGGCTGCGCCCTCCCAGGAGAATCTCTTTCATCCCTGGAAGGGTCATTGCATCAGATAGTTTTATGGAGTTTGATTCCGTGTACAAGAAGATTCTCGTACTGACGCTCCTCACCGCGGCTCTGGGCGCCTGCGCCGCCCCGACCACCGCGCCGCAGCCGACGGTCGAAACCCGTCCGACGATGGTTCTGCCCACCACGGCGCCGGTCGGCGCGGGCAGCGCGCCTGCTCCGGCCGAGCAGGTGGCGCCAACGCCGGCGCCAATCCTGAACCGTGGTGTCACCGCTTCGGGCGAGATCGCCGCCCGCAGCTCCGCCGAACTCAGCTTCCGCGTACCGGGCACCGTGGCTGAGGTGCTGGTCGAAGAGGGCGCGCAGGTCCAGGCCGGCCAGGAACTGGCCCGTCTGGACCGGGCCGAGCTGGAGTTACAGGTGCGCCAGGCCGAGGCCACCCTGGCCCAGGCTCGCGCCAACTACGACCGGCTGGTCGAGGGCGCGACGGCTGAGGAAATAGCCGCGGCCCGCGCCCAGGTGGCCCAGGCCGAGGCAGGGCTACGGCAGGCGCGGGGCAGCGTCACCGATGCCGATATCGCCGCCGCTGAACAGGCCCTCCAATCGGCGCTGGCGCGCCAGGCCGAGATCGAAGCCGGCCCCAAAGCTACCGATCTCCAGCAGGCTGAGGCAGCCGTGCAGCAGGCCGCTGCGAACCTCGAACTCCAGCGCGCCAATCTCTCGGCCTCCAAGACTAGCGCCCAGTTGCGGATGGAGCAGGCCGCCAATCAGCTTCGCGATGCCCAGGATGCCTACAGCACGATCTACTGGCGCAACCGCGAACTGGAGAAGCTGCCCGTCGAGTTGCCTCGCGAGGCCCGTGACCGTGAGGCGTCGGCCCTTCGCGCCGTGCAGACCGCCGAGGCCCAGCTCGAGCAGGCTCGTGTGGCCTTCGAGCAGGCGCAGCAGGCCGAGATCGAGGGCTTGCAGGCCGCCGAAGCACAACTCCGCCAGGCTCAGGCCAGCCTCCAGCGGCTGCTCGATGGCGCCACTGCCGAACAACGCGCCGCCGTGGCCGCGCAGGTGGCCCAGGCTCGCGCTAACCTCGACAAACTCCGCGGCGACCAGCGCGCCGGCGGGCTCCAGGCCGCCGAGGCTAGCCTGGCGGCCGCCCGCGCCAACCTGGCGCGTATTACCAGCGATCCCACCGCGGCTACCCTGGCCGCCGCCCTGGCGCAGGTAACTGCCGCCGAGGTGGCCGTGGAGTCCGCTAAACTCAACCTTGACAAGTCAGTGCTGCGCGCCCCCTTCGATGGCATTGTCGCCCAGATTAACATTGATCCCGGCGACCCGGTGGGCGCCAGCGCTCTCCCGGCCCTGCAAGTGGTTGATACGAGCGAACTGCGGGTCGAGGTCAACGTCAGCGACACCGACGTGGCCCGGGTGCGCGAGGGTATGCCCGCCGCCGTCAGCGTAGATGCTATCCCCGACAGGACCTTCGCGGGAACGGTGACCTACATCGCGCCAACCGCGACAGTGATCGGCAACGTGCGCACCTACACGGTGCGGATCACCCTCGACGGCCAGGACCCGGCGCTCCGGGCGGGGATGAGCGTCCGGGTGAGCATCAACACGGAGGGATGATCGGGCGTACATGTTCACACTGCTCCCGGGTGCGCGGACGTCCGGCCCGCAATGGCCTGGATGCGGGCAAGATGCCCGCGCACCCGGGGTGACGCCTTGCCCCACTGTGAACACGTACGATCGCGCCAACGGGGACGCCGGGCGCCAGGGCAGAACAATGATCGTTCGAACGAAACGGTTGCTATGACTCAGTCACTCCGCGAACGCCGTCGCCAGATGCTCCGCGAGGAGATCCTCGAGGCTACCCACCAGTTGCTGACCGAGCGTGGTTATGCGGCCATGTCAATGGACGAACTGGCCGCTCGCGTGGGCGTCTCCAAGCCAACACTCTACAGCCAGTTCCCCACCAAGGAGGATCTGATCGCGGCGATGGCCACCCAGTTGATCGAGCGCACGCTGGCCCTCGTCGCCGGTGAACACTCAGCTTCGCCGCTCGAGCGGCTGTTGCGCTTCCTGCACACCAGTGTGCGGCTCCAGGTCGAGCATCGCACCAGCACGATGCAACTGTGGCTACCTGAAATCGTTGACCTGCTGGAGCGCCATCCCCACTCCCGGGCATGCCTGATGCGCATTGATGAAACCATCGTCGCCGCGTTTCACGAGGCCATCCGGGCTGGCGAAATTGACCCCGGCGCGGATGTCCCCAGCCTAGTGCGGGCCTACTACGCCCTCAGCCTCACTCCCAGCGTCGGGCGCCTGAGCGTTATCGAGGAGCCTGACGCCGAACGCCTCGCCGATACGGTGGTGGAGCTGTTCCGCCGCGGTTTGCCCCGCCCGCTGCCGGGGCGCCCTTGAGCGGCAAACGCGCCGATGGGGCGAAAGATCTCTCGCCCCATCGGCGCGCGCAGGGGTCTGTGGCCCCCGCACATCGCCCCTTTCCGGCGCAGTGTCGCCGCATCTCCCCACAGCGTTCCATCCCGGCGCCCGCTGCATACCCTCGTAGCGCCTTCGAGTATACTACCGCGGTGGAAACACGGGGAACCCGGGCGCCTCCCCGGAAACGTCTACCTCTGTCCCGGCGTTCATATGGACTCTGAGCATGTATGCCGGTCTAGCCCGCGCAGGTGAGCTGCGCTTCCCATAGCCGGGGCATTTACGCCCACGGCACGGGCGGCTGCTTGTTGTAATGCTGAACAACCATACGTAAAGCTTCCGCTATGACCCGCGCCACTCCTGTCGCCCGCGGCTATGCTCTGGCCCTGATGCTCATCGTCGCCCTGGCGGTGAGCCTGCGGGTCTGGTTCTGGGCCTGGCAGGCGCGCGCCGGCGCGGTGCAGCCGGGCGATCCGGAGGAGTACTACCGCGCCGCGCTGCACCTCCTCCAGGGCGGCTACCACGATACGGGCAAGTGGTTGCGGCCGCCGCTCTACCCGGCCTTCCTGGCGCTGATGTTCGCCCTCGCCGGGGTTGATGTGCGCTGGGCTCTGCTTGGCCAGGCCATTGGCGCCGGTGTCGGGGTGCTGGCTTTTGCCTGGCTCGGGCAGCGGCTCTTCGCCAGCCGCGCCATCGGCTTGCTCAGCGCTGCCCTGGCGGCGGTCTTTGTGCCTTTTGCCAGCTTCGGCAGTGTGCTCTTCGCAGAGGCGCTTTTTGTGGTGCTGATCGTCGTGGCTCTGGCGCTGATCGATGGCGCCATCGTGACGGGACGCTGGCGCCAGGCCTTCGTCGCCGGCGTGGTCCTGGCCCTCGCCACCCTGACCCGCGCCGTGGCCCTGATGTTCATCCCCATCGCCGCGCTGCTCATCTTGCTGCTCCCCCGCCACTCGCCCTGCGCCCGTCTCACCACCCGCCTGGCCCCGCCGCTGGCGCTGCTCCTCGGCGCGGCCCTGGTGATCGGCCCCTGGGCGCTGCGCAATTACATCGTGCACGACCGGCTCATCCTGGCCGATACCAACGGGGGCATCAGTATGTGGTTCGGCATGGTGCGCAGTGATGAGGAACAGCGCGCCAGCGAGGCGTTGATCTTCAGCCAGCCCAACCTGGCCGACCGCCAGGCCCTCGCGGTGCGCCTGACCCTCGAGCGCATCCGCGAAGACCCGCTCTTTTTCCTCAACCGCGCGCGTTACAAAGTCGCCTCGCTCTTCCTGCTCCAGTCGCGCAGCTTCGCCGTCGGCGATGTGGTGACGATCAGCCCCCGCGATGAGCAGATCGCCCTGAGCGCCGGCGAGAACCCACGCCCCCTCAGTCTGCTCGCCGATCTCCAGTACGTGCTGGTGATGCTCGGGGGCATCGCCGGACTGTGCTTCGCTCCGGCGTGGCGGCGGGCCGCGCCCGCCGTGGCCTGGTTCGCCTTTGGCGTGCTGCTCGCGGCGATCACCGTGGCCCATCACCGCCTGCGTCTGCCACTGGTGGCCGCGCTGGTCCCCTTCTGCGCCTATGCCCTCTGGCGGCTGCCGACGGCGCTGCGCGCGTTGCGCCGTGGCCTCACCCGCCCGACCGTGCTCCGCGCGGGCGCGATGCTGGCAGGCTGGCTGCTCTTCGCCAGTCTGATTGTCAGCACGCGCTACGTCACCTGGGCGCGCGCCGAACGCATCGCCGCCGAGGGGCGCCAGGCCCTGGCGCGGGGCGATGTCGGCGCCGCCGAGGCGGCCTTTCGCGCCGCCTACCGCGCCGACCCCGGCAACTCACTGCGCCCCATCGCCCTGGGCGACCTGACCTTCACCCGCGGCGACCTCCCCGCCGCTGCGGCCTGGTTCGCCGAGGCCAGCGCCCTCGAACCCCGAAGCCTCTACGCCCTGGCGATGGAGATCTGGATCGCCACCCTGCGCGGCGATGCCGCCGCCGCAGCCAGCGCCCACGCCCGCATCGCCAGCTTCGGACGTGATACAAACGACTTCTATTTCTGGGCCTGGGCCGTCGCCCCCACCCCCGCCCCCACGCGGCTCGTACCCGGCGCCGCCACCGCCATCGGCCACTTCGTCGGCTTCGCCCCTGCCACCTTCGACCTGCCCACCGGCCGCTGGACTCTCGGTGTCGCCCGGCTGCGCCTGGGTGGTTGTGGCGATGCGCGCCTGACCCTGCACGGCCCCGCCGGGCGCCCCGCGACCCTGCGCGCCGCCGGCATCGAGCGCGCCATCGTGCTCAGCGGCGCCCCCGAAGAGGTGACCCTGCCGCTCGGGGCGGCGCCTTGCGATCCCGCCGCGCCCCTCGTCGTTACCATCACCAGCCCCACCGGGCTACTCGACCTGGAACGGGCGCCCTGGCACACCGGCGTCGCCGTACTCGCCGCCGAACGAGGTCCCTGAGTGCGTTCCCCTGCTACAGCACGCCCACCCTGGTGGCCCCACGCGCTGGCCCTGCTGGTCTACACCCTGCTGGCCCTGGTCGTCACCTATCCACTGCCGTTGTACCTCGGCGAGCGCATCATCGCCAACCAACCCGGGCAGGTGGACGGCTACCTGGGGATCTGGAATGTCTGGTGGACGGCCCATGCCCTCACGACGGGCCAGAACCCGTTCGTAACGCCGCTGCTCTTCCACCCCCAGGGGCTGGATCTGTTCTGGCAGACCCTGAGCCTGCCCCAGGGGGTGCTGGCCCTGCCGGTTACCCTCAGCGCCGGCCCGCTGCCGGCCTACAATCTGCTGATCCTGCTCAGTTTCATCCTCGGCGGCTACTTCGCCTTTCTCTTCATCGCCTACGTGTTGCGCGACACAGGCGAATGGCGGCTCACCACGCTCGCCGCGCTCATCGGCGGCGCGGTCTACGCCTTTGCGCCCTTTCACATGCAAAAGGTCCTCGATGCCCAGCTCGAGGTCGCCTCGATCCAGTGGCTGCCGCTATGGGCACTGGCCACTGCGGCGCTGCTCGAAGGCCCACGCTGGCCCCTGGCCCTGCTCAGCGGCATCGCGCTGCTCGTGGTCGGGCTGGGCACCTGGTACTACGGCCTCTTCGCACTGATCGCCACTGGCCTGATGGCAGGGCTGTGGGCGCTCCGCCCTGCCGCCGACCACGCTGCGCCGCCAACAACCCTGCGGCTGCCCGGAATACCCCCGGGCCTGCACGTTGCCACGCTGCTCTGGGGCCTGACCCCGATCGCCTTCTGGTTCGCGGTGATGGCCCCGCGCCTGCTGGGGCTGCTGCGCACCGGCGACACGCTCCTCGGCGACGCCCGCGGCGAGCAGCAAGCCTATGCCGACCTGATCAGCTTCTGGCTGCCCAATCCGAACCATCCACTCTGGGGAGGAGCCGTAACCGCCTTCTACGAACGGCTGCACCCCGGCCAGATCCTCTGGAACGTTTCGCTCGGTCTGGTCGGGATCGCCCTGGCGTTCTACGGGGTGATCCTGAGTGGACGCACTCGCTGGCGCTGGCTGGCGCTCGGCGTCTTCGCCGCAGCTATGGCGCTCGGCGCAGAGATCTTCGTGCTGGGGTGGAACACCGGCCTGCCCGGCCCCTACGCGCTGATCCGCGACCTGCCCGGAGTGCGCTCCAGCCATCGGCCCAACCACTTCGTGCTGATTAGCCTGCTCACCGTGGCCGTCTTTGCCGCTGCGGGCGCCCGCGCCCTCCTGGCCCGCGCCGAACGGGGCGCGCCCCTGCTCGCCACGGCCCTGCTGGCAGGCATCCTTGCCATTGACGGCACTGCCGGCGCCGTGCCGCTCTTCCAGCGCCCCATGCCCCGCCCCTATCTGAGCATGCCTGCTCCCGACGGCGCCCTGCTCCCCGTCCCGCTGCACCTGAACTTCTCCAATAGCGAACACCTCTGGTACCAGACCCGTCACCACTGGCCGATCATCGGCGGCTTCATCGGACGCGAGCCGCCCTATCTGCCAGGTCGCTACGCGCCGGGGATTCGGGAGCTGCGCTCTGGACAGGTCGAACGCGACGACATTCTCAGCCCTGGCTGGCCGGAGCTGGCCCGCGAGACCCTGGCGGCCTATGCCATACGGTATGTTGTGTTCCACCACCGCTCGATGGGTGAATCACTGCCACGCATGCGTGACCTGGTCGCCGAGATGGGCCTGGCCGAGAGCTACCGCGATGATCTGGTGACCTTCTACCCGGCACCTTCGCCGGAGCGGCCCCGCCCGCTGGCCTACCTCGGCCCCGGCTGGGGCGATCTGGAGCGGAGCGCCGCCGGCGACCGCTGGCGCTGGATGGGCGACGAGGCGCAGGTCTTCTTGCTGAACCCGACCGGCGCGCCCCGCCCCACGCGGCTAACGCTCGACCTTGAATCCTTCGAGCGGCCCCGCGCCCTCACCGCGCGCCTGGGTGATGCCGCACCCTTCACTCTGCCCATCAGCCGCGCCCGCATGCGCCGAACCCTGCACCTCACGCTTCCCCCCGGCGAGACTGTGCTATACTTAAGCGCTCCTGCCGATGCGCCGCCGGGCCAGCCCGCGCGCCGGCTCAGTCTGGCGTTTATGGGGATTGTTGTTGAGTAAGTGGCGCGTTGCTCCTCCTGAGGGGAAGGGCATGGGGAAGCCCGGTTGCCCACATGTTGAGATTCTCCTGGGAGGGCTTGCCGCTCTCCCGGGCAGGGGTTTGGGGGAAACCCGGTTTCCCCGTAACGTAGCAGCGGATGTGTCTGCGAGGGCTGCATCCCCCAGGCCCTCACCATAGCGCCTGGTTTCCCCATATGGCAACGACGACGCTCCAACCGACCCGGCGCCAGCGCGACGGACAGGCCGTTCGCCTCAGTAAATGGCGCACGGTTGCCTACGAAGTGGCGCTCAACGGCTGGCGCATTCTCCGGGAAACGGTCAACGATTTCAGCCTCTGGCGCATCATCGAGTACCCCTGGGCCACCCGCGCGCTCAACCTGCGCCGTGGCGACCTGGTGCTCGATGTTGGCTCGGGCACTTCATCGTACCCGCACATGCTCGCCAGAGAGGGCGTCAACGTGATCGTGTTGGAGCTTGACCCCGAACGGGTGCGCTGGCAAGCGCGCAAGCGCCGCGCCACCGCCCGCCCCGGCGATGGCCGGTTCTTCCCCCTGGTAGCCAGCGCGACCGCTATGCCCTTTTGCGCGGACAGTATCGCGCGCATCGCCGCCATCTCCTCGCTGGAGCATATCCCGGACGATGCGGCGGTGGGGCGCGAAATCGGGCGCATCCTCGCTCCCGGTGGCATCGCCGCCCTGACCCTGCCGTTTACCAGCGGCGAGCGCGCCAGTTTTTTCGCGGGCATTCGCCGATTCGTGCCGGTGGGGCGCAACGCCTTTGTGCAGGAGGGCAAAGCCGGTTCGTTTTTCCGCTTTTATACCCTGGAAGACCTGGAGCGAACCTATGCCCGGCCTGCCGGCCTGCGGATGAGCCGCCTTGAGGGCTTCGGGCGCTCCATCCTCAACGGGCGCTATCATGAGACGCGACTCACGCGCTACTGGCGACGCTTCGTGCTCAAGGATCTCGTGCTGGCCCTCGTCGTCCATCCCCTTGAGAAGCGTTTTGACCGGAGCGATCCGCTCTACGTTATGTTCACCCTGCACAAACCGTGAACGCCGAGTCCCGCGACGTCCTCGAACCTGAGCGGCGACGCCTGGCCGGCTCGCCCGTTGCCGCCCGCCACCGCGCGGCGCCGCTGGCGCTGCCCTCGGCCTGGACCGGGGCGACGTTGCTGGCCCTGCTGCTGATCGTCGCCGGTCTGGTGGTGATCGGCCGGGCGCGCGCGCCCGCCTTTGCCCCGGTGACGGGCGGCCAGCTCACGCCCAGACCGGTCTTCCTCGACGGCATCTACGGCCCCGAGCGCCTCCCCGATGGTTCGTGGTACCGCTGGACGAGCGGCAACGCGCTGGTACAGGTGCGGGGCGCCTTCTTCGCTGCGCCGGCTTACCGGGTCGAGGTGCGCCTGCGCGCCGACAACCCCGCAGGGCCGCAGCCGCTGACGGTGCTCGCCGGCGGGCAACCCGTAGCCCGGCTCATCCCCGAACCGCGCTTTCGCATCTACCAGTTCCTGGTTGGCCCGGATCGCGAGGGCGCCGAACTATGGCTCGCGCTCCAGACCCCCACGTTTGCGGCCGCAGAAAACCCGCGTCCCCTGGGGGTAATGCTGACCGACGTGCGGCTGCAACCGCTGACCCGGCTCGACCTGCCAGGGGCGGCGTTGACGGGCCTGGGGCTGGCGACGCTCTGGGCCGTGATGCGCGCCGCCCGGCTGCCGCGGCGCGACGCGCTGGCCCTTGCCGGCCTGGCCGGCCTGGGACTGGCGGCGCTGGCCGCCCTCAACCGGCCTGCCGCCCTGCCGCCGATGTGGCTCGCAGCCCTGATGCTCGTCGGCATCTTCCTGGCCGCATTGGCCGCGCAACCGCTCCCCGCCCGTCTCGGCCTCGCCGCCCTGATGCCCATCGTTGCCCTGGCCGGACTGATCTGGCCCTCCTGGCTCTCCGACGACGCCTTCATCTCCTTCCGCTACGCCCAGAACCTGGCCCTGGGCCACGGGCTGGTCTACAACGTCGGCGAGCGGGTGGAGGGGTACACCAACTTTCTGTGGACGGTTCTGGCTGCGGGAGTGCTGCGGCTCGGCGGCGATCTGGTGCTCTGGAGCCACGCCAGCGGCGTGCTCCTCGGCCTGCTGATCGTTGTGGGAACCTACCGCCTGGCCGCAGCGCTGGTTGACCCGCCCTGGGCGCTGGTGGCGGCCCTGCTCACCGGCACGAGCCAGAGCCTGCTGCTCTACACCGCCCGCGGTTCCGGGTTGGAGACCGGGTTGTTTACCCTGCTGGCGCTCGCGGGTGGAGGCGCCTACCTGGCCCATGAACGCTTCGGACGGCCCGCCCTCCTCGCCGCCGGGCTGTCCCTCGGCCTGGCTGCGCTCACACGCCCCGAGGGCCTGCTGATCCTCGCCCTCACGGCCCTGCACATCGTCCTCAGGGCGCTGGTCGAGCAGCAGGGCAGCCCGGTCGAACGCGCGCGCGCCGCGCTACCGCCACTGCTGACCCTCGTCACGCCCTTCCTGGCCCTGTTTGGCCCCTACTTCCTCTGGCGCCTGGTCTACTACGGCGACCTGTTGCCGAACACCTTCTACGCCAAGACCGGCGGCGGCCTGGAGCAGATCGAGCGCGGTCTGGCCTATGCGGCGGGCTTCGCCCTGACCATTGGCGGGCCGCTCCTGCTGGTGATCGCGGCGCCGTGGGTACGCTCCTGGCGCGCGGCCCTGGCCTTGTGGCGCGGTTACGCATTGCTGTTGACCCTGACGTACAGCGCCTACATTATCGTCGTCGGCGGCGATCACTTTCGCGGCGAACGCTTCTTTGTGCCGCTCGTGCCCTGGTTCGCCCTCCTCATCGCCGACGGACTGGCGACCCTCACCCGCGCCCTCCGCGCGCCGGCGCGCCTGGCACGGCCACTGCTGGCCCTGGGGCTGGTAACCGGAAGCCTGGCGGCCCTGGCGCGCACCGCGCCCTTCGACACAACCATCCGCGGGCTGGACGAGAGCGTGTGGATCTGGCGCGAGATCGGCTGGTGGCTGAACGACCACAGCCCCCCCGAGGCCAGCATCGCCGTCGCGGGGGCAGGAGCGGTGGCCTTCTACGGGCAGCGTGTGGCAATTGACATGTACGGGCTGACCGACCGGCACATCGGCCGGCTGGAGATCCCTGGCATAGGCCGGGGTGTGCCCGGCCACGAAAAGCGCGATCCCGACTACATTCTCAACCAGCGACGCCCGACCTACATTCCGCGCATCTGGGACGAGTACTTCGGCGGCCCGGCGGCCCTGGAGCCGTCCTACCGGCTCATCCGGGTGGTGACCCGCTCAGGGCGCGCCCTGGAACTGTGGGAACGCCGCCAGGACCACGCCCTTCCATCCGGCAGCGGCCTGAGGATGCAAGAGGGAGAGGCGTGGAAGGGCGAAGCCCTTCCCGCAAAACACAATCTGTCACCACCAGGTTGACAAACCCTGGCCGGATCGCAGGATTTTGCCAGCGAATCAACGCAACTTTATGACCGGGTTATTCGTTTTACTAGTGACCTGCTTCTTTCTGGCCTGTTGCGCCGTGGGCGTGCCCTACTGACCACAGCGGGTTGAGGAACCATGAACGTTCTCTACTGCATCCCGCGCTACGACAGCGCCGCGATGGGCAATCGCATTCACACCGAAGTGATCGCCGAGTGGCGGCGCTACGGCATCGAGGCCGAGGTCGTGAGCCTCGACGCCCGTCTGACGCGCCGGGTCACGAGCGTAGAAGAGAGAGTGACGGTGCACCGCCTCCCGGTGAGCGCCAGCGCAGCGCTGAAGCTCGCCAATCGCGTCGTGGCCACGGTGCTGCCCTACCCCTATCTTGCCGGCGCGGCCCTGCACTACCGGCGACTGATTCGTGAGCGGCGCTACGCCCTGGCCCACATCGAAACCGCCTTCCCCCTCGGCCTGGTTGCGGCGCTGGCCCCACACCGCCACTCGCCACCCCTGGCAGTCACCCTGCCCGGCGCCGATATTATGGCCGAGCCGGAGTACGACTACGGCTACGGACGCTTCCGCGCCGTGCGGGCCGTGGCGCCCCGCGTCTTCCGGCGCGCGGCGGTGCTGCGGGCCGACTCGCCGCAGATCCGCGAGCTGGCCATCCGCCTGGGCGCCGATCCCCGCAAGGTGGTCGCGATCCCCTACAACATCACCAGTGACAGTTTCCCGCCTCCCGGCGACCTCGCGGCATTCCGCCAGCGCAGCCGTCGGGCGATTGCAGAACGGCACCACCTCGACCATGCCCGCCCCATCGTTGTCAGCCTGAACCGCCTGCACCCCTTCAAAGGCATCGCCTACCTGGTAGACGCGCTGCCGCGCCTCCGACGACGCGGAATAGCGCCACACGTGCTCATCGTCGGACCCAATCGTTCGACACCGCGCTTTGGGGATTACGGCGCTTTCTTGCGGGCGCGGGCCGACGCAGCCGGCGTTGGCGCCGATGTCCACCTCATCGGCGGCATTCCCCACGCCGAGGCTATCACCTACCTCGCCGCAGCCGACGTGGCAGTGGTGCCCTCGGTGGCCGAGTCATTCAGTCGCGTGGTGGTCGAGGCCGCGGCAGTGGGCACCCCCGCGGTCGTCACCCGCACCACCGGCGTCAGCGATTATGTGGCGGCCCACGCAGCCGGGCGGGTGGTCGATCCACGCTCCGGCGCGTCCATCGCTGAAGCGCTGGAAGAGTTGCTCACCGACCACGAGAGCTGGGCCGCTTGCAGCCGCCATGCGACGGCAATGGCCCCGGCCTTCAGCTCGGCGCGCATCGCGGTCGAACTGCTGCGTTTGTACCAGCCGTTTCTGGGGTCGCTCATCGAATTACACCCCGCTCATCCGGAAACGTTGACAACCGTGAGGAACTAAGCTAAGATCGGCAGTCCCCATCGGGTCAGCAGCGCGCGGCCCGCCACACTCCGCCACCCATCCTGAGGGACATCCGCTGGAAGGAGATCTCGTCCATGAAGCGATATCGCACATCAACGATTGTGAGCCTGGTGGTCGGGCTGCTGACGATTGGCGGCATCGCCGTGGCGCTCTGGCAGGCGCCCCGCGGCGTGGCCCAGGATCAGCAGCCGATCCTGCAATACCCCGACTACCCACCCACCCCCACCGTCGGGCCGAACCCGACCGCGCCCGCCCTGCTGCAAAGCAGGGCGCCGCTCACCGCCGCCGCCTTCGACGATGCGGCCGATCTGAGCGACTGGGAGATCATCGATCTCGAGTTCGTCCTGCCGGAGAGCCGCTCGGTCTGGAGCGTTCGCGATGGGCGGCTGGCGCAGGACGCTACCGCGGCCGCCGGGAACCCCTCGATTCAGGAGACCGTTGCCCTCACCGGTGACGCCGGGTGGACCAACTACACCGTCAAGGCAAGCTTCTACGACTTCTTTAACGGCACCGCCGGGCTGGTGGCTCGCTACAGCGGCACGGACCCGACCATCGCCAGCTTCTATCGCTTCCGTATCCTGAAGAGCACCTTCGAAGATACGCCGAAGCGCGTGCTGGAGAAGGTCGAGGGCGGCGTTGCAACCACCCTGGTGGCGATTGACGAGCCTGGCTTCACCGAGCGCGAATGGCACACCCTCACGCTGAGCGTGAATGGTGGCGTCATCACCGCGACCCTCGATGGCCAGGTCGTGGCGCAGGCAGAGGACCCCGCGCCGCTGAGGGCCGGACGTGCCGGTATCTACACCCGCGCAATCGGCGGGATTCTCTTCGATGACTTTGCCGTCGTCCAGCCGTAACCGTAGGTCAGCGTCGGGTCGGGCGGTCTCCACCCCGCCGGGCCCGACGCCCCGGCCACGTTCAGGATGGAGTGTACAAACCATACTGGTGCATCCGATAACGGACCTGTCAGATGGGGCAGCGCGGCCTGCCGCTACTCCGGCCCTGAGCTGAGTTGCCGCACCTGACGGAGTTGCTTGCCGGATGCGTCACGTCCAGTCTTCCCTATCCCCTACCGGGGTTCTGTAGAGCTGTGAAGCAACTGTCGCGCCAGAGCGCCCGATTCAGGGCTGTATCTTACTCGTGAAACATATGCGGGGGCGCCTGCCACGAACGCTTCGCCTATCCCCGCCTGGAGGTAGAACGAGCCATGTTGCGAACGTCGCTTGTCGCGCTGTGTACCTTTGCGATGCTGGCCGCCATGCTTGCGGGGCCGCCCATTCCCACCGTCCGGGCGCAAGAAGGCAACCTCAGGCTGGTCACCGAGTTCATCCTGCCGAACTCCAACGATGTCAAGTTCCCCCACGTCGTGGCCGGCAACAACCAGGTGCATGCCTCTGGAAACGCCTTTCGCCGAACCGCCTTCGCCTGGAGCAAGGCCGCAACCGCAACCAGCTTCCCAAACCCGGTGGACCTGGGTCCCGCCGAGGGGCAGCCCGACTACTCCAGCACCTCGGTCAATCTGGGGCCTGATGGCTCGGTATGGGTGGCCTGGATCAACCAGCCAGCACGGACGATCCTGCTGCGCCAGCGCTCTCCGCAGGGTGAATGGGGGCCAACCCGCGTCGTCAACCGGGGCTCACCCTTCCCGGTCTCGGTTGAAGTGGCCGTTTCGAGCACCAACCAGATTTTTGTTGCCTGGCGCGATCCCGGCACCCCGGTGCGCATCCGCACTTCTACCGATGGCGGCGTAAACTGGACCGGCCTGACCAACGTCACCAATCTAGAAGCCTACGCCTCGCCGCTTGGCCTGGCTGCCGGGCCGAACGGACAGGTCGGGCTGACGTTCACCGCCGGCGCTGGGGATCGCCTGCACATCTTCGCCGGGTTGTGGAACGCGGCGGCATCGCGCTTTGAGATTAGCCAGGTGACCTCTGGGGGCGATGGGTGGGCCGACTCGAGCATTAGCTTCGACCGCCGGGGCCGGGTGTATGTGGCATGGCGCAGTATTGCCGAGGGTGGGCCGAACTCGGGGGTGTTCTATGCCGAGCGCCAGCCCGATGGAAGCTGGCCGCGCAGCCGGCTCACGTCTGGTCGGGTCATTGGCACGGTGAACATCAACGCCGACGAGCAGAACAACCTGCACGTTTCGTGGATCGGACAGCCGTCGGGATCGATCCAGCCCTTCTATGCCTTCAAGCCCCCGACAGCAAATTTTCAAGGGCCACTGGCTTCGGCCGCCAGAGGAGCGCTCTTCAACCCGCGGGCCTACGGCAGTATCGCCTCGGCCGCCGTCTACAACCACATGGTTAGCGAAGAGTTCACCGGCAGTGGCCTGCGCACACGCTATTCGCTGTTCAGCGCCGCGATCTTCGGCGGTCAGCCAGTCATCGAGGGTGACGCCCCGCGGACGGGCCGCAGCGCCGACCGGGCCGTGCTGGTTTCGTTCCCCAACCTCCAGGGCACGCCAAACCAGATCCGCTGGCGCTGGAACGCTCCCCCGACTGATGCGACGAGTGACTCCAATGGCTGGCAAACCTTCAGCAATCCGTTGCGGGTTCCCGTGCCTGCAGCGTTCTACAGCGACACGTCGTGCTTGCCGGTAACCCTGTTCACGCAACTGCGAAATACTCAGACCGGTGAGATCGAGACCGAGGCGCGCTCGGATAGCATTCAGATCGATGGCACGGTAGAAGTCTGGGTCTACCTGGAGAACCCGCTCGCCAGGGCCGCCGGCAGCAGCAATCCTCCAGCAAGCACCGATGGCGGGGCCCCGGGCGGCGCGCCAGACCATACCCGCTATCCGTTTACCTATTTGAATATCATTCCCGACACCGACTGCAGCGGTCTGACTACGGCCCGGGTGGGGAACGCTGAGAACAACCTTATTACGACCTACCAGCTCGGGCCAAACGGTTTCTCCGGGTTGGTACCGATCCCGGGGTTCAGCGGCGAACAATCACGCGCCTGGCCGATCGTGGTCGAAGTGCGCGATGGCGTGGGTAATGTCCAGACCTTCACCCTGACCGTCAACTACGATAGGCAGAAGCCCCGGTTCAACCAGCAAGGTGCGAGTGTCGAAGCGGAGGCCGGCGCACTCCCCCATCCGCAGTTCGACCTGCTGCAAACGCTGCGCTTCAACAACATGCCGGTGGATGACGACTTCTTCCCCGATGAGATCTGGGGCATATGGGTAGCGAACTCTCCTGATCGGGTTCGTGATCCGCTACAGGACCAGAACCTGCGATGGTTCATCGTTCCAGCGAGCGGGGTTCAGAACGGCACGTTTGATATCCGGGGCTGGAGCCTGGCCAGCGGTCTTAGCCGGGCGCAACTGGTGGCGGGCGAGGATTACTACATCTATGTTCGCTTCCTCGACGCGGCAGGCAACGCCACTGACGATTATGTCGAGATCCGCGTCCCCTCCAGCAACCTGGTGGCGCCCCAACTGTGGATGCCGCGGGCCTATCGGTAAGAACAAACCGCCTGTAGCTTCGGAGGGGCCAGAGGCCCCTCCGAAGCTACCCACCTGTGCAGGCGCACAACGCCAGAATGAACATGCTTGTTCCTGGGAGGGCGCAGCCCTCCCAAACCCTCCCCGCCAGCGGGCTGTTTCCTGGGAAGGCGTAGCCCCCCGACCCTCCCCTCAGGGAGGGGTATGGGGAAACCCGGTTTCCCCGTATTTTCACCTCAGTCATCCATGCGGCTGCGCCGCACAACGACAAGATGAACATGGGTTTTTCCTGGGAGGGCTGCGCCCTCCCAAACCCTCCCGCGCGCGGGCTATGTTTACGCTAGACGGTCATGCGCATGGCGCACAACGCCGCGATGAACATGGGGTATCTTTGGGAGGGCCGCCCCCTCCCTGGCCCTCCCCCGCTGGGGGAGGGAACCGGGCGCCTCCCCGCAGGGAGGGGGTTGGGGAAACCCGGTTTCCCCATGTCCCAACCGCCGTTGAGGGCGCCTGGCACTCCCACAGGCAGGGGGACGGGGAAACATGGTTTCCCCATATGTTCACCTCAGCGTATGACGGTCGCGCGGGTACGGCAAGACCTTCTTCCTATTCGCAAGACCTGGCTCTCAGTAGTACAATACGATCACCTTGCGCGACCCGCACGGCAATGGGGCCGCGTCCATACGAGGGGTGCTTATGAAAGGTTACATCAGACCCGCCATCGCTAGCGGGGTGGTGATCGTGCTACTTACCGCAATTGTGGCCGTGGTCCTCTGGCAAGCGCCGCGAGGTGTTGCCCAAGAACAACCGCCCATGCTCGAGTATCCGCCCTTTCCCCCCACGCCGACGATTGGCCCCAACCCTACCGCGCCGGTTGTGCCCCAGCATGCTACCACCCTTGCCGCAGACGCCTTTGATGATCCCGCAACTGCCGGCGCCTGGACGTTCGTGCCCCTGGAGCCGATCCGACTGGCCGAGCAACGTCCGGTCTGGGCGATTGCCGATGGGCGGTTGCAGCAGCGCTTCACCGCTTCAGCGGGGAACCCGTCAACCCTGGAGACGGCGGCCGTAACCGGTGCACCGGCGTGGACCGATTACACGGTGCAGGTGAGTTTCTATGACCTGTACAACGGCACCGCGGGGCTGGTGGCCCGCTACACCGGCGATGATCCGCTGACAGCGAGCTACTACCGCTACCGAATCTTGAAGAACGCCTATCCGGCTACTCCCAAACAGGTGCTGGAACGAGTCCATCAAGGGGTAACCACCACCCTGGTGGAGATCAGGGAGCCAGGGTTTACTGACCGCGTGTGGCACGTGCTGGCAATGAACGTCACCGGGGATACGATCACGGTCACGCTGGACGGGACGGTCGTGGTCGAGGCGTTCGATCCGGAGCCTTTGCCGGCAGGACGCGCAGGGGTCTACACCCGGGCGATGGGGGGCATTCTCTTTGACGACTTCAGCGTCACGAGCCGCTAGCCGGTAGAAGAGGACAACCCTATGCGCCGCCTGTTCGTGATTCTCAGTGTTCTGACCTTGCTGGCCCTGCTCGCGCCCGTGGCGCCTACCGTTGCTCAGGGGACCACCGGCCCGCGTCTGATCGGTCAGACGACGGTTCCCAACGTCCGTGAGATCAAGTTCCCCGACGTAGCCGCTGCGCGGAACGAGGTGTTCCTTTCGGCCAACGCCAACCGCGCCGATGCCTTTGTCTGGCAGAAACAGGACCGCGCCACCGACTTCCCCAACCCCGCGCGCCTCGGCGATGCGCCCGGTCAGGCTGACTTCTCGACTACCAGCGTGGCCATCGGCCCCGATGGCGCCACACACTACGTCTGGATCAATCAGGAGCGCCGCTCGATTTTCTACCGGCGCAAACCTTCAAACGGCGACTGGGGGCCGCAGCGCACGGTGTACGCGGGTCCGGGCGGCGCCTTTCCGGTCAATGCCGTGGTTGAAGTCTCCAGTGACAATTTTGCCTACGTCGCCTGGCGCGAGCCAGATACGCCAGCGTATGTGGTGCGCTCCAATAACGATGGCCAGAACTGGTCCCCGCGGGTGAGCATCGGCAATGACGCCGCAGTTAATTTCCCCGCCCTGGCCGCCGGACCGAATGGGGCAATGGCAATTGCCGTGACCGCAGGCGAGAATGATCGCCTGGTTATCCGGGCAGGTACGTGGAACGGCAGCACCTTCTCACTCACCCGCGTCTCGGGGTTCGATGAGGGGTACGCTGACCCGACGGTGACCTACGATCTGGACGGGCGGATCCATGTGGCCTACCGCAGCATTGCCACTGGCGGTTCGAGCGCAGGTATCTGGATATCGAGCTCCAGCGATGGCAACACCTGGGCCATTTCGCGGATCACCGGCCCGGCCGCAACGTTCGGCACGGCCAACATCTTCACTGACTCGAGCGGCAACTTACATCTCCAGTGGAACGCGGTGGTGGATATTGGTCAGCGGGTATACTACGCTGTACGCCCACGAGGCAGCACAGCCTTTAGCACACCTATCGCCGCTCCGAACGACGCGGGGGTCATTTTCAACTCGCGGATGTCGGCGAACGTGAGCGATGTTGCCTATGCCCACGTGGCGGGCGAGTTGTTCGGGGGTGGGGCCTCGGTGCTGCGCTACCTGCTCTTTGCCGCCGCGCCAGGAGCGAATGTGGGCGCAGCGCCGAATATCCGCGACAATGCCCGGTTCGCGCCGGGCACAAGCACCATTTCGGTGAGCTTCCTCAACATTCGCGGGCAGCCCACGCAGATCCGCTGGCGTTGGAACGCTGAACCGAGCGATAGCGCCAGCGACTCGAATGGATGGCAGCCGTTCAGCAATCCGATAACTATTCCCCTACCCTCGGGCCTCTTCGGCCAGGACTGCACGCCGGTCAGGCTGTTCACCCAGGTGCGTGAGGCCGATGGCGATACCGGCGCCCCCGAAAGCGACGATATTATTATCGATCCGGGGATCCAGGCAGCGGTATCGATCAGCAATCCGCATATCGCCGGGCGCGCGCCACGGTTCACTCCCGCCGCCGATGAGCTGTCCAACCCGGTGCTGCCGGCCGACATCGGTACCGCCGGAGCAAGCGATGGTCATCCCGGCTATACCCGCGATCCCGGATTTTACCTGGACGTTCGCGGCGTCAATGATTGCAGCAACCTGAAGGATGTGGCAGCCGGTCGCAGTATCACCAGCTTTGCGCGGGCTATCTCCACGCAGAACGACTTCTTCGCCAATGTGCTCGGCTACCCCGGCCGCATCGCCCCTGGTGAGAATAACGTGCTTGTGCGCGTTAGCGACGGGGCGGGCAATCAGCGCGATTTTCCGCAAACGCTGGTCTACGATCCTGAACGGCCGGTGCTGGCAAGCTCGACTCCCGATTCGCTGCGCGTTACCTCGAACCCCCAGGCCAGCATCCTGACTACGCTGAGTTTCAGCAACTTCACCGTTACCGACAATGCCTATCCGGGCCGGGGCTTCTGGGGAGTCTGGCTGGCCAATAGCCGGCAGCCGATCAGCAATCCTGCCACCGATCCGAATCTGTTCTGGACACCGCTGCCGGCGCCTGGCGACGGCGCCACCTTCACCATCGCCAACTGGAGCCTGGCAACCGGGCTACGGGGCGATCAGCTCACACCCGGCGCCTATTATGTCTATGCCCGCTTCCTCGACGGCGCCGGTAATCCCACCGACGGCCATCTGGCGGCTACGATTAATCTGACCAGTGTAACGTTTCCGCGGACGCATCTGCCGGTCACCCGTCGCTAGCGCGGTTGCAGATTGGGCGTGGCGCATCCGGACAAGGGCTGCGCCCTCCCCTCCCGGTGGGGAGGGCTTACCACCCCCACAGGCAGGGGCCTGGGGAAACTCGGTTTCCCCACATTTAGGTGAACACGGTGAAACCGGTTGAGCGTATGGCACCTTCCGCCACCCTGGAGCGCGTGCCGGCACTGGCCCGTTTCCGGGCCTGGCTGGCCGTTAACGACCCCGGCCCCTGGCTCATCGTCCTGGTGTTCCTGTTGCTGCTGCCCTTCAGCGTGCCGCGGGTGGCCCTCAGTGATGAGGTACAGTACTACGCCTACCTGCGCTCGGTCTATTTTGACCGCGATCTGGATTTTCGTAACGAGTACGAGCATTTCGCGGCGCAGGCCGAGCGGTTCGGCGATCGAGCCGTGACCAACGCGCTGCTCCGCGAAGACGCCATGAACCCCAATCCGAAAACCGGCCTGCTGCGCAACGTCGCGCCGGTCGGCGCGGCGATCCTCTGGGCGCCGGGGTTTGCGCTGGCCGACCTGGGCGTGGGGGTTGTCAACGCCTTCGGAGCGAACCTGCCCAGGGACGGCTACGGACGACCGTACATCGTCGCGACGTGTATGATGTCGGCGCTGTACAGCCTGATGGGCCTGCTGCTGACCTACCGGCTGGCGCGGCGCTTCAGCGGCGACTTTGCTGCCACCGTGGCAACGCTAACCGTCTTCCTGGCTTCCTCCCTGGTGTTTTACAGCATTATTCTGATGCCCTGGTCGCACGCGCCGGGCTTCTTTCTCTTCGCCCTCTTCCTGACGGTGTGGATGCACCACTGGCGACGGCCCCTGGAGCGGGGCATGCGCACCTGGGTGGCGCTGGGGTTGATTGGCGGGTTGATGGTGATGACCCGCGAGCAACTGGGGCTGTTGCTGATCATCCCGGCCCTGGAGGCCCTGGGGACCTACGGGGCGTTGCTGGGCACGCAGCGCTGGCGCGTCGCCCTGGGGTTATTCGGACGCCACACAATGTTTCTGAAGATCCTGGCGCTGACGCTGACGCCGCAATTCCTGGCCTACCAGATCCTCAACGGTCGTCCCGGTCCCTCGCCAACTGTGGCGGGCAAGTTCATCTGGAGCAGCCCGAACTTTTTGAATACGCTTATCGATCCGGGACGGGGCGCCTTCGTGTGGGCGCCGGTGCTGGCCCTGGGGTTGCTGGGCCTGGTCTGGCTGGCCCGCCGGGACGCGCTGCTGGCCGGGTTGTTGCTGATGGGGTTTCTGGCGCAGACCTACATCAACGGCGCTTTTGGCACGACCTGGCACCTGCGTGGCGCGTTTGGCTTCCGTCGCCTGATCGAGTGCACGCCGATCTTCGTGCTCGGCCTGGCGGCGCTGCTCGCCTGGCTCCAGCCACGGACGGGCCGGTGGCCCATCCTCATCGGCGCTGCGGCCCTGGTGGCCTGGAACGTGGGCCTGATTGCCCAGTTCACCTTCATCCGGCCCGGCGTGATCCGCCGGGAACTGGTCTGGGAGGATATGCTCTATTACCAGTTCGTGGAAGTGCCCCGGCAGGTGTTCGATAAACTGTGGACGCTGCTCTTTGATCGCTGCCGCTTGATGACCAATCAGACGTGTTGAGAAAGAAACCCGGGTCCTCCACCTCCCTGCCCAGGGGCGGGTTTGGGAGGGCTGCGCCCTCCCAAACCCGCCCGCCAGGGAGGGGTATGGGGAAACCCGGTTTCCCCGTATTTCCACCTCAGAGCGCTTTCTGGCCCTCGCGGGTGCTGGCGAGCGTGCCCAGATGGCAGGCTTCACTGAGGCTGACCAGGTAGGGCAGATCGGCGCCGTATTCGATGACCGAGATGCTGGCATTGGTAACCCAGATGCGGTTGATGCGGTCCATGTTCATTCCCAGCGCGTCGGCGACCAGGATCTTGACGATGACATCGTGGGTGCTGATCAGCACGCTCTGATCGCTGTGCCGCCGGCAGAGTTCCTCGCGAAAGTCCAGGGTGCGTTTGAGGACATTGGAGAAGCTCTCGCCGCCGGGCATTTGCGAGCGGGTGGGATGCTCGCGCCACTCGCGCAACCCGGGGCCGTAGAGCGCTTCGACTTCATGGGCGTACTTGCCCTGCCATTCGCCATGGTTGATCTCAAGCAGGGCATCGCTGTAGGCCAGGGGCACCCGGGGATGGTAGGCGGCGATGGCCTCGGCGGTGCGCGCGGCGCGCTGGAGGGGACTGCTGTAGATGTAGTCGATTGGCTCGGCCTTGAGGCGGGTGGCCAGCGCTTCGGCCTGCCGCAACCCCAGCTCGGAGAGCGGAGCGTCAAGTTGACCCTGGTAGCGGTGAATGCGGTTCCACTCGCTCTCACCGTGACGAACGATGATCAGTCGCATAGCGCATGCCTCTCTGTTGAGCGTGCGGCGATAGGCGGGGCAAGCAGCGCCCCGCCACTGTGCGCCATTCCAATCGGCCATTATAGCCGATCCCGGGGCACGCTCCGTTCAGGGGAAACCGGGTTTCCCCACGCCCCGCCCTGCGGAGGGGTTGGGAGGGCGTAGCCCTCCCAAGAACAAACCTGCCTTCATCGTGTCAGAAGATGGGGAAACCGGGTTTCCCCATGCCCTGCCCTGCGGGGGGTTGGGAAGACTGCGCCCTCCCACCACACTTTGCCCCGGCGCGCCTGGAGCGACAAAGCCGGGGTTCGCCCTCCTCTTCCGCGCCGGAAGCCTGGTCGGGAGTTGTACCACAATCTAGCCAATTGGATAGGCCATGAACCTGCTAGCCGTAGTAGTGTAAACCTGGATCGTGCTGCGCGCATGTTCTCGGTGGCCCTGCTGATCGGCGCGCCGGTCCGCAGACAATACGCTACTCGCGGGAGAGGGTGCGATGAATCTCGACTTTCTGTGGTGGTTGACGCTGGGCGTGCTGATCGGCTTCGTCGCCGAGTGGATCTGGGATTGGATCTGGTTCCGGCGCCGCCGTCAGGTGGTTTCGGTGGACGTCGAGACGCAGGTGAGCACCCTGCGCGGCGAACGCGACCGACTGGCAGCCGATCTGCGCGCCTGCGGCGATCGGCGGGCCGTGCTGGAGAGTGATCTGAAGACGGCGCAGGGAACGCTCCAGACTGTGCAGGACGAACTGGGCGGTCTGCGTACCCGTGTTGCGGCGTTGAGCCAGGAAAATGAGCAGCTTCGCACAGTGCAGGACGAACTGGGCGGTCTACGTACCCGCGTTGCGGCGTTGAGCGAGGAAAACGAGCAGCTTCGGGCCGAACTGGCCACCCTGCGCGCCGGCAGCGGGGCGCAGAGCGGCGCGCAGGGCCAGACGCTGGTGGCAAAGCAGGTGGGCGCCGCCGATGCGACCGGCGAGGTGGCCGAGCTGCGGGCCTATAACCTGGCGCTCTACGACGAGCTGGCGGCCACACGCATGGCCCTCGGTCGTTTTGCCGGCAACAAGGGCGATCCGTTGATTGACATCAAAGGTATTGGCCCGCTGTACCAGGATCGGTTGTACGAAGCCGGGATCGTTACCTTCGAGCAGGTTGCAGCAATGCACCCGGACCGGCTGCGCGCGATTGTCGATCCAGAGACGACGTTTGAACTGGACACCGAATCGTGGCGCGAACAGGCGCGCCAGTTGGCCCGCCTGCCCAGCCGTGATCCGCTGATCGACATCAACGGCATTGGCCCGGTCTACGAGCAGCGCTTGCTGAACGCCGGGGTGACCAGTTTCGAGCAGCTCGCCAGTATGAGCGAGGCGCAGATCCGCGCGATTATCAAGCCTGAAGCCTGGCAGAACGTGGATATTGCGGCCTGGATCGCCGAGGCGAAGGTCCTCGCCCAGCAGGTGCGTGACGGCACGTATCGCAAGGGGAGGTACTGATGCAGCAGACGACGACGACCACAACGGTCACCGAGATCCCCGATGAGCGTCGCTGGCAGGGCCGGGACTGGATCAAGCTGGGGATCACGGGGTTGCTCGCGCTGGCCTTGCTGCGACCCGGCGCAGCGACGCAGCCCCAGGCTGGCGCGCCGGCAGCGGAGGCCACGGCGGTGCCGGTGGTGGTAAGCACGCCCGTGCCGACGATTGCGGCCCTGGCAGCGCCGGCGATTGTTAGCACCCGCGAGGCGATCTTTGCCGGCCCCTACACCGTGCGCGGCACGGGCACCCCCGGTTCGACGGTGGAGGTGCTGGTGAACGGCGCGCCGGTGGGCACGGCCGTGGTTGGCGCCGATGGGCGCTGGAGCCTGGACACGACCCTGTCGGCGGGTGAGGCCGAGATTGTGGCCCGCGCCGTGGACGCCAGCGGCCAGGTTGTGGCTACGGGCGAGCCAGTGAAGCTGGCCGTTGGTGAGGCCCTGGCAGCGCCAACCTTCGATGCGCCCACCGGCGAGGTCGAAAGCGGCCCGATCACCCTGAGTGGTACCGGCACACCCGGTACGCGGGTGCGGGTGCGGGCGGGCGATGCGAACCTCGGCACGACCGTGGTCGGCCCCGATGGACGCTGGGAGCTGGAGACGATCCTCGGCGCCGGCACACAGCCAATCGTCGTCGAAGCGCTGGATGCCGGCGGCAACCCGGTAGCCGCAAGCGCCCCGGTCGAGGTGCAGGCAACCGGGGGCCTGGGGGTGAGCGTGGACGCGCCTGTCGAGGGCGCGGTGCTGCAACCCGGCCCGAATGTGATCAGCGGCAAGGGTAAACCCGGCACAGTGCTCGAAATACTGAATGGCGACCTGGTGCTCGGCGAGGCGACGGTGGGCGCAGACGGCGCCTGGAGGGCGGAAGTGCCCCTGGCGCAGGGCACGGCGGCGATCAGCGTGCGCGTCAAGGGAACTGACCAGATCCTCAACCGGCCGGTGCGGGTAACGATCGGCGAGGCGGCCCAGGTTGGGCCGGCCTGTACCGAGATCGCCGTCGGCTGTCGCGCCTGGGTCACGCGTGCAGGCGGGCTCAACCTGCGTATGCGCTCGGGGCCGGCGATCAGCCCCGATAACATCGTCGCCCGCTTGCCGATCGGCACCGAAATGGTGGTAGACGAAGGTCCGCAATCTGCCGATGGCTACACCTGGTGGCGCGTCACGACCGTGGGTGGTCAGAATGGCTGGGTGGCGGGTGAGAACCTGGTGTTGCAGCCGGATTAGGGTCCTGATGTGAGTATATGGGGAAACCGGGTTTCCCCACCTGTGGTGAGCTTGCCGAACCACGCCCCTTCCTGCGGGGAGGGTTTGGGAGGGCGCAGCCCTCCCAGCCTTCCCCCCAGTGGGGCGGTTGGGGGATGGGGAAACTCGGTTTCCCCATCCCCCTCTCTGTGGAGTTGTGCGCCTTCAGGGCCTGGGAACGCCCGGGAGAACCAGACGCGCCTGCGCTGCATCAGCCCTGCGAGCGCGGAAGACCGCCGGTTTTCCCACCCCGTGGTGGTGTATAATCGGGGTATGGAGCGCGATGCTGACAGCCAGAGCGATCTGCCGCGACGAGGGGTGAATCGGCGACTGGGGCCACTGGTCGCCGCTTTTCGCTACGCCTTCGCGGGGTTAGGCTATCTATTGCGTACCCAGCGGAACGCGCAGATCCACTGTCTGGTGGGCGCGTGCGCCGTGGCCCTGGGGGTGGTGCTGGGTATCGAGCGCTGGGAATGGCTGGCGCTGGTGCTCACCATCACCCTGGTGCTGGCAGCAGAGGGGGTGAACACGGCCATCGAGGCAACGGTGGACCTGGTGACCAGCGCGCGCCATCCGCTGGCCAAGATCGCCAAAGACGTCGCCGCCGGAACGGTGCTGATCTGCGCCATCGGCTCGGTGGTCGTCGGCTGTATCATCTTTCTGCCGTACCTCCTGCCCCTTCTGTTCAGGCTGTCGGGTTTCTGAGCGATGTGGCCCCTCGTTCGCCAGGCGCGCTACCTTGGCCGCTACCGCGAAATCGCCCACGTGCTGGTCGGCCACGGCTTCGGTTACCTGGTTGAGCAACTGGGCCTGGTTTCGCTGCTCTCGCTGCCGCGGCGGATGATCCTGCGCGTGCCGCCGCCAGCGCCCCTGGGCACCGCCGCGCGCCTGCGCGAGGCGTTGATTGCCCTCGGCCCCACCTTCGTGAAGCTGGGGCAAGCCCTGAGCACCCGCCCCGATCTGTTGCCCCCGGAGTTCATCACCGAACTGGAGAAACTCCAGGACACCGTGCCGCCGTACCCGGGCGAGCAGGCGGTGGCGCTGATCGAGCAGACCTTTGGCCGACCGATTGACGCGCTCTTCGCCAGCTTCGACCCGGCGCCGCTGGCCGCCGCCTCGCTCGGGCAGGTACACGCAGCGCGCCTGCGCAGCGGCGCTGATGTGGCCGTCAAGGTGCAACGGCCTGACATCGAGGCGCGCATCAATACCGACCTGGCGATTCTGGCCGACCTGGCCGCGCTGGCCCAGGAACGGCTGCCCTTCGGGCAAGAGTACAACCTCATGGAACTGGCCTGGGAGTTCTCGGCGATGCTCCGGGCCGAACTTGACTACAAACGTGAGGGCCGCAACGCCGATCGCTTCCGTGCGCTCTTCGCCGATACACCGACGGTGCATATCCCCACCGTCTACTGGGAACTGACCGATACGCGTGTGCTGACCACCGAGCGCCTGTACGGAGTAAAGCTCACCGATGAGGCCGGCCTGCGGCGTGCCGGCGTGGATCGCCGCCGTCTGGCGCGCAATTGCACCGAACTGATCCTGCGCGAGGTCTTTAGCTTTGGCTTCTTTCATAGCGATCCGCACCCCGGCAACTTCTTCGTGATGGACGGCGGCGTGCTCGGCGTGGTGGACTTCGGACAGGTGGGCAGCCTGGATCGGGAAACCTCCCAGAGCCTCCTGCTCCTCCTCGCCGCCCTGGTGAACCACGACACCGGCGGCGCGCTGCGGGCGATGGAACGGCTAAACCTGGTGTCGCGACGCGATATTACGCCCCAGTTGCGACGTGATCTGGAGCGGTTCACCGAAGGCTTCGTCGATCACTCGCTGCGCGACATCTCGGCGCGCGACACAATCAACGACCTGCTGGTGCTGTTCCGGCGACACAACATCCGCCTGCCCGGACAACTGGCCATTCTGCTGAAAACCCTGGTGATTATGGAAGGGGTGGGAGTGCAACTCGATCCCACACTCGATGTGTTCGGGATCGCGCGACCCTATGTGCGCCAGGCGCTCGCCGAGCAGATGGGACCAGGCGCGGTAGGGGCGCAGGTTCTGCGCGAGGGGCGATCGCTGGGCGAGGTGGCCGTGGAACTGCCACACCAGTTGAGTGATGCGCTACAGCAACTCAACGAGGGGGTACTGCGCGTGCGCACCGAAGAGCGCGAACTGCGACGGGTCGCGGGGGCGCTGATCGGCGCGGCCAACCGCATCGCCATGGCGCTGGTGCTGGCGGCGCTGATGTTGACCCTGGCCATTCTGGCGGTCGCCGCAGGCGTGGGCGGCTGGTCCGGTCTGGTGCCGATGACGCTGCTGATCCTGGTGGCAATAGGTACGGTTGTGACCGGCCTGGCGCTGCTGGTGGCGGTGCTCTGGGTTCGCGATTAACAGGAAACCCGGGTTTCTCCATGGACGTGTTCACACGTCTCCCGGGTGCGCGGGCAGCTTGCCCGCATCCAGGCCATTGCGGGCAGGGCGCCCGCGCACCCGGGGTGACGCCTTATACCATTTCAGATTGCAGATTTCGGATTGCAGATTGCCGCAATAGCGTTGCAATGCGCGCTGGTGAGTGTGCGAATGCGGCCTGTTCAATTCCAATTGGTATTACCCCACATGTGAACACGTACTTCTCAATACCATCCATGTGGCTGCGCCGCACAACGACAAGATGAACATGGATTTTTCCTGGGAGAGCTATGCCCTCCCAAACCCTCCCCGCTGGGGGCTTGTTTCTGGGAGGGCTACGCCCTCTCGAACCCTCTCCGCTGGCGGGTTGGTTCCTGGGAGGGCGTAGAGGCGCGGCGGCGCCGCGCCTCTACGCCCAAACCCTCCCGCGCGCGGGCTATTTTCAGGTTAGTGGCGGATGGCTTCGTGATGGGCTGCTGGTCCTCACCCCCCCGGCGCCCCCTGCGAAAGGAGCGGAAACCTTCTGCAATGAGGGCGATTCTGGGGTACGATACAACAGAGAGTTGTCTCCAGC
>CAKZKA010000060.1 GCA_937120965.1 uncultured Chloroflexota bacterium | reverse complement strand
GGTTCGACAGGCTCACCGCAGGTGGGGAAACCCGGTTTCCCCATGTCCCAACCGCTGGTGGGAGCGGCTGGCGCCCCTCCAGGCAGGGGTGCGGTTCGACAGGCTCACCGCAGGTGGGGAAACCCGGTTTCCCCGTATGTTCACATCAGGGGTAGGGTGGACAGAACAAATGGGCGCCGACGGGCGTTATAGCGTTGGGATGCGCTGGTTGGTCCTCACCCCCGGCGCCATCCACGGGGGCGTTCCAATGCGGTATAAGCCATGTTGGCTCGGATGTTCTGTTCGCTCCTAAACTGGGAGAAGCTGGGGCGCGCAGCCCTCCCGGAAAACTCGCGTTCATCGTGTCGTTGTGCGGCGCAGCCGTGTGGACGGACGATATGCTTAATCCCGGTTCGCTCATCTTCCAGCGCTATCAGATCGTGCGGCTGATCGGCCGCGGTGGGATGGGCGCGGTCTACGAGGCGGTGGACCGGCGGTTGCGCAACACGGTCGCGCTGAAGCAGATGCTTGGCGATGCTCCCGAAAACGCCGAGGCCTTCGAGCGTGAAGCCCAACTTCTGGCCGCCTTGCGTCATCCTGCGCTGCCCAAGGTGATTGACTACTTCCGCGATGGCGCCGGGCGTTACCTGGTGATGGAGTTCTTCCCCGGCGCGGATCTGGCTGCGCTGCTGGCCCGCCACGGCGGCCCGTTCCCCGCGGCTGAGGTGCTCGCCTGGGCCGATCAGATCCTCGCGGCGCTGGAGTACCTTCACACCCGCGAGCCGCCGGTGTTGCATCGCGACATCAAGCCGCAGAACCTCAAGCTTACGGCGGAGGGCCAGGTGGTGCTGCTCGACTTCGGCCTTGCCAGGGGCATCGGCCCCGGCGGGTCACAGAGTCTCTTCGGCTACACCTTGCAGTACGCCCCGCTGGAGCAGATCCAGGGCAGCGGGACCGATCCGCGCTCGGATCTGTACGCTCTCGCCGCGACCCTTTACCACCTGTTCACCAACCGGGCGCCGGTCAGCGCGCCAGCGCGCGCCGAGGCGCTGCTCGCCGGCCGGGCCGATCCGCTGCCGCCGGTCCATCTGGTGAACCGCCAGGTGCCGCCCGAAGTGAGCGCGGTGCTGGGGCAGGCCCTGGCGGTGCGGCGCGAGGAGCGCCCGGCCAGCGCCGCCAACCTGCGCCAGGCGCTGCGGGTTGCTGCCATCGCCATCGCCGGCACCGTGCCCGCCTTCGACGCGGTGGCTCACCTCGCGCCGGCGCCGCGCCCCGGTGCAACCGCTGCGGCCCGGCCCATCAGCGTCGGCTGGGATCACGTGCGCACCGCGGCCCGAACGCAGGCCAGCCAGGTGCTCCGCGAGCTGGCCGGCGCGCCCCACCGTCCCGGCCCGTATGCCCCGCACCTGTACGTGGCGCGCGCAGCAGCCGAAGCGCATCTGGGCGCCTTTCTAGCCAGCGCGAGCGGCGCGCTGCTGCTGGTGGGCGACTCGGGCGCGGGAAAAACCTGTCTGCTGGCGCGCTGGGCCGAGTGTTTGCAGGAGGAAGGCGAAGCGGTGCTGTTCTACCGCTGCGGCGGCTCGCTGGGGGCGGAGCTTGACCGTGAGATTACGCGCGATCTGGGCCGTGAGGCGCCCGAAGCGCTGGCGCACGACCTGGGGCAGATCGGGCGCCTGGCAGCCGAGGCCGGCCGCCGCCTGGTGCTGATCTTCGACGGGCTGAACGAATACCGCAGCGGCGCTCAGGCTGGCCCCGAGAGCCTGCTCAAGCAGATCGACGCCCTGGTTGGCCGCGTTGCCGGCCCGGCTCTGCGTGTGGTCATCAGTTGCAACAGTGTGGCCTGGGGCCAGTTAGAGCGCGCCGGGGCGACCAACCTGTTCTGGAGCGCCTACTACTACGGCCCCGATGGCGAGCCGCGCCTGACCCTTGAACCGTTCACGCCCGAGGAACTGAGCGTCGCCTACCAGCGCTACGCGAGCTTCTTCCGCCTCCAGACGCCCCTCGAGCGTCTGCCCGAGAGTGTGCGCGAGCGCCTGCGCAAGCCGCTCATGCTGCGCCTGATCGCCGAGAGTTGCCGCGATGGGCCGGTCGAACTGGCGGCGCGCGGGCCGGGGCTGGGCCTGTTTCGCCGTTACTACGAGGAACGGGTGCGCCAGCGCCGCGAGCATCTGTTCATTGACGAACTGGCCGGCGAGATGCTCCGCCGTGGGGCCGTCAGCGTACCCATCCGCGATCTAGCCCGCAACGAGCACCTGCGCGAGGAGCTGCTCCGGGAGGACCCCGATACCGCCTACTGCCGGCTGCTCGACAACGGCGTGCTTGCCGAGCACCGGGGCCACGCCTTCGCCAGCGAAACGGTGAGCTTCGCCTACAGCGAACTTGGCGCCTATGTGCTCGCCCGGCACATCCTGGGGGGCGCGGCCGGCAGCGAAGGGCTGGTCGGCGCCGTTACCAGCCTGATGGCCCGCGCTCGCGAGTTCCCCCTGGCGTTCGATGCGGCCCGCATCGCCCTGTTGATCGCCCGACAACCCGCCGCCTTCGATACCCTCGCCCGCTCGCCCGACATCGAGTTGCGCGAACTTGCCGCCCAGACCATTGTTGAGTTGTACGCCGATGATCCGCAGGCCGGCGCCGATCTGCTCAAGGCCCTCTGCCAGCACGACTCCGACGAGACCCGCCGGACCGCGCTCAAGGCGGCCTATTACATCGGCCCGCCTGCCCGCGATCTGTTCCTCTGGGCCGCCGCCCGCGGCGGCCCGGCCCTGCGGCGGGTCGCCCGCGATGTGCTCTACCTGATCTGGCGCTCCGATCCCGACTTCACCTATGGCTTGCTCCGCGACCTCGTGGCCCGGGTCGGCCCGGCCGCCCTGCGCGACCTGCGGAATATCCTGGAGTTCTTCTTTGAACTCTCGGTGGTGATTTACATCAATCACCCTGAGCGCCCGGATGTGCGCGATACCACCGTGGAGCTGTACTACGAACTGGCGCGCCAGCGCCTCCATCTCGATATTCTTAACACCGGTGTATTTGGCAAAACCATCGAGGATTTGATCTTCCAGGCGGTAGCCACGGCCTTCTCGCGTCCCATCCTCGATACCATGCTGCTGGCCGAGATTGTGCCGGTGGAGCGGTTCTTCGCGGTGCCGCAGGCCGAGCGCGCCATCCTGATGCGCGTCGCGCCTCTGTTCGACCCGGCGAAGCCGCTGCGGGCCTACCTCTCTGACCTGGAGACCCTGTTGCGTGAAGACAACGTGCTCTTCAATCTGGTGGGCACGGCGCAGATCGCCATTCACGCTGTTACCGACATTGACGGCACTGCCCCGGTGGTGCGGAAACTCTTCGAGCGCCTGCCGCCGCCGGGCCGGCTCTGGCTCCTGCTTTCCTTCAGCGTGCTGCTGCCGCACACGCCCCACGAATGGACGCCGCTGGTCGAAGAGCTGACCGAGGGCCTCTTCAGCGCCAACCCCGACCTGATCTACGGCGCAACGCCCAGTCTCCTCCAGCAGTTCGACATTCTGCTCTTGCCTCTGGGGCTGGCCTACGGCAAACTCGGCCAGACCATGCCGTTGATCGAGCTCCTGCTCCAGGATGGCCTGATGCGCGATGATCGGCGGCAGGTCGAACGCATCATTGCCGGGCTGGCCGCGGTAGGCTTTTACTACCCCGAGCCGGTGCTGCGGCTCCTCGGCGACGTGGTGGCGGCCCTGCAGGCCGACCTGCCCGCGGCCCTGGTGCCGACCCTGGCAACCATCCGTATGCAGCACCGCGATGCCGTGGATGTGTTCATGGCCCGGCGCGGCCTCAGCGAGGCGACCCAGCGCCGTGTGGCCGCCGCCGCCGACACGGAACTGGTGCGGCGCTACATCTACTGGCTGGGCCTCTACAACCAGGTGGTGCACTCCTGCGTCTACTACCCCAGAATGCGCCGCCAGATGGCTATGGCCGCTATGGAAATGCTGACCCGCTCCCGCACGCCCAACGAGTTCGTCGCCGTGTACACCGCCACCGTCTTCCGCATGCTGCGCGAGGCGGGCTTCCGCCTGAGCGAGTGGACGCGGGATGCCTGACGCCCGACAGTGACGTGTCCAGATGGGAGGAGTTATACCAATTACTGTTGATGATGCCGCATTGCTCGAAGGCGAAGCCTGAGCCTGTCGAAGGGGGCCGGGGGTGAGGACCAACCAGCGCATCCCGCCGCCATAACGCCCATTGGCGCCCATACGTGCCGTCCGCCCCTGAGGGAGGAGGGTGAAGCGTGCCCCGCCACTTCTACCATCCGAAGACCGTCCAGGCGCTGTGGTGGGATCTCTACCATTTCATCCGCTTCTCGGCCCTGGGCGCGACGGCGACCTTGCCGTTGCTCGGCGCTGGCAGTGTCGAGGCGCGCCTGTCGCTCCGGCGCGCCGGTGGCTTGCTGGCCGTGGCAACCGCCTTCCACACCTTTGCCTACGTCTCCAACGACGTCTGCGATCTCGACCTCGACCGCACGCAACCCCGTCGGAGGCGGTATCCGCTTGTGCGCGGCGCGGTGACGCCCGAGGCGGCCCTGGGGGTGGCCCTGGCCTGTGTGCCGCTGGCCTTCGGCCTGCACGCCGCCCTGGTTGCCCCGGACGCGCATGCCCGGGCACGGCTTGACGCCAGGATCAGCCTGGCCCTGGCCTTCGGGGCTATGGCGGCCTACAACCGCTGGGGCAAAACCTGTCCCTTCCCTCCCCTCACCGACCTGGTGCAGGCCCTGGGGTGGGCCGCGCTGCTGCGCTACGGCGCGCTCGCCACCGGCCAGGGGCCAACGGCGCTGACCCGCCTGCTCCTGGCCTACGAAGTGCTGCTCATCCTGATGGTCAACGGCGTCCATGGCGCCTTGCGCGACCTGGACAACGACGCCGCGCGCGGGGCGCGCACCACGGCGCTGCTGCTCGGCGCCCGTGTGGAGGATGGCCGGCTGCGGCTCTCGCCGGCGTTGCTGGTCTACGCCCTGACACTCCAGGCAGGGCTGCTGGCGCTACCCCTCTTCTACCTCGCCAACCCTTCTGGGGATCGGGCGGGCGCCAGAGGGGTCGTAGCCCTCGCCGGAGCTACGCTGCTCACCCTGGCGCGCATGGCCCGCGGCCCGCAGGGCGACGACGGCCCCGGTATGGCCCACCTGGTCCTGTTGCTGAGCATACCCGTGGCCCTGGTGGCCCCGCGGCTGGCGCCGTTGCCCCGGCTGGCCCTGCTCGCTGCCCATCTGCTGCCGTTGCTCCCCAACGGCGCGACGTATGCGGCGCTACGCTGGGCGCTCCGGTGAATATCGGGGAAACCCGGTTTCCCCGTGCCCCTGCCTGCGACAACGTCTGTTTTCTGAAAGGAGGAACCGGGTTCCCCCACCTGCGGTGAGCCTGTTGAACCGTGGGCCTCCTGGTGGGACCCTCAGGGACGCGCTCCACGCCGTCGCAACGGCCCCGGTCAACCTCACGGCACTTCACCCACAAGCGTCAATCTGGCGTATACTGGATCATGGTGGTTCCCGGTTCGGCATAGAAAGCGACAGCCATGGCTCACAAAACGGACTACGACGTGATCGTGGTCGGTAGCGGGCACAACGGCCTCACCTGCGCCGGCTACCTGGCGAAGGCCGGGTTGCGGGTGCTGGTGGCTGAGCGACGCCCGATCGTCGGTGGGGCCGTGTGTACCGAAGAAGTCATTCCCGGCTACAAAATCGACGTCGGCTCCTCGGCGCACATTATGGTCCACCTCACCCCCATCGTGCGCGATCTGGAGTTGGAGCGGCACGGGCTCGAGTATATTCCGATGGACCCCTTCGCCTTCTACCCGCTCCCTGATGGCAGCGGCGCGATAAGTTTCTACAAAGACACCGAGCGCACGGTCGAAAGCATCGCCCGCATCAGCCCGCGTGACGCCGAGGCCTATCGCCGGTTCCTGGCCTACTGGACGCCGCTGAACGAGGCGGTGTTCGATGTGTTCCTCAATCCGCCTTCTGCGGCGCGCCTGTTCGGCAGCGTGGCTGCTGCACTGCCGCGGTTACCCGCAGGGGAGCGCAACTCCGCCGAGGTGACCCGGCGCCTGTTCACCAGTTACGCCCAGTTGATCAGCGAGACCTTCGAGAGCGAGGCGATGCGCGCCGCGATGACCTGGCTGGCCGCCCAGAGCGGGCCGCCGCCAGACGAGATCGGTGCGGGTGACTTCTTCGGCTGGCACGCCATGCTGCACTACAGCGGCGCGGCGCATCCCCGGGGCGGCAGCGGCATGCTCACCCAGGCCATGGCCCGCGCGCTGATCAGCTTCGGCGGCAATGTGGCGGTCGATGCGCCGGTGCGCCGGATTCTGATCCAGTCGGGTCGGGTGGAGGGGATCGAAACCGAAGACGGCCAGCGTTACTCCGCGCCCATCGTGGTATCGAACGCGCACGTGCTGACGACCCTGCTGCAACTCGTCGGCCCGGAGCACCTGCCGGCGCGCCTGGTGGAGCGTCTGCGCCGGGTGCGCGTGGGCAACGGCTTCGGCATGACTGTGCGCTGCGCCGCCGAAGAACTACCCGATTACCCCGGCGCGCCCAGTGGCGGCAAACCGCACGAGAGCCACCACGGTCTGCAACTCCTCGCCCCCAGCATGGATTACGTGCGCCGGGCCTACGAAGACTACCTGCGGGGCGAGCCTTCCAGAGATCCGGCAGTCATCGCGATGACCTTCTCGGCAATTGATCCGGTCGTCGCCCCGCCCGGCAAACACACCGTGTTCCTCTGGGCGCAGTACTTCCCCTACGAACTCAGCGGGGGACGCCACTGGGACGATGTGCGCGAAGCGGTGGCCGATAGCATCCTGGAAGTGCTCTACCGCTACGCGCCCAACATGCGCGGCAAGATCATCGATCGCTTCATCCAGTCACCGCTGGACCTGGAGCGTCGCATTGGCCTGCTCAAGGGCAACGTGATGCATGTGGAGATGAGCTTCGACCAGATGTTCTTCTTCCGCCCGTTGCCGGAACTGGCCAGTTACCGCACGCCGATCAAAGGATTGTACCTGACCGGAGCCAGCACCCATCCCGGCGGCGGCGTCTTTGGCGCCAGCGGTTACAACACCGCCAGGGTCGTGCTCGGCGATACACGACGGCGTAGCTGGGCGCCGCTGGCGCTGGGAGCCGGCGCCCTGGCAGCCGGGCTGTGGGCCGCCGGACGAATGCGCCGCTCTTCGTCGCCGGGCTGATCCTTTGAATGTTATGCGTGGCGAAATGTCTACCAGAGTGAAAAGAACGCTACGCGACGGTTTCTGGCCGCTGTGTTATAATCCGCGATAAGTGAATACCAAAACCTTCGGGGCAGGGTGAGCCTGGCTATCCGTAGATATGGATGACAGGCAATTCCCGATCGGTGGTATAGCCCACGAGCGGGTTGCTGCTGCGGCACTCCGCACGATCCGGTGAAACTCCGGGGCCGACCGTATAGTCGGGATTGAAAGAAGGTTCACTGTAGCGCGTTCGAACGTGTGATCCGTGCGTTCGATGTGCTTCGGTACAAACTCTACTTTGTCGGTTTTGAAGTAGACTTCGTCACGGGGTTGCCCTGTATCTACGGGGCAACCCCGGAGTCAAGCCACGCGAACGAAGTAGAGTGACCCAACGCCCCGAACAGCTTGCTGTTCGGGGCGTTGTGCTGGGGCGGGGGCGATCCCCCTGCCTTCGCCTGCCCCGAAGATGCGAGACCCCCGCGGGGCAGGAGTATGGAAACGTCCACGCACTATATGCAACGGGCGCTGGCCCTGGCCCGGCAGGCCGAGGGCCGCACCAGTCCCAACCCACTGGTCGGCGCGGTGATTGTTCATAACGGGCGCGTGGTGGGCGAGGGCTACCACCGCTGCGCCGGCGCGCCGCACGCCGAAGTTGAAGCGCTGCGCGTTGCCGGAGCTATGGCTCGCGGTGCGACGATGTATGTCACCCTGGAGCCGTGTGCCCACCACGGGCGCACCCCGCCCTGCACTGAAGCGATCATCGCCGCCGGTATCAGCAAGGTTTTTTACGCTACCGGTGACCCCAACCCTCTGGTAAACGGCAAAGGCCATGCTCGCCTCGCTGCCGCCGGGATCGCCGTGGATTGCGGTCTCTGTGAGCGCGAGGCCCGCGAACTGAATCGGCCCTTCTTCAAACACGTGACGACCGGAAGGCCCCTGGTCACTGCCAAGTTTGCGATGAGCCTCGACGGCAAGATCGCTACCCGCACTGGCGATGCCCGCTGGATCTCAAACCCCGCTTCACGTCAGCGCGTCCACCATCTGCGCAATCTCAGCGACGCCATCCTTGTTGGCGTAGGCACGGTGCTTGCCGACAACCCCTGCCTGACCACACGCCTGCCGTCGTCTGCCGGGGTGCGCCATCCGCTGCGCATCGTCGCCGACAGCACTGGCCGTGCGCCGCTCACGGCAGCCATCTTTGACCCGCAGCTCCCCGGCCACACCGTGCTTGCTACCACCACTGTCGCTCCCGCCGGCTACCGCGCCGAACTCGCGGCGCGCGGTGTCGAAGTCTGGACCCTACCTGCCGATCCCCGTGGGCGCGTTAGCCTGCCGGCCCTGCTCGACGCTATCGGTCAACGTGGCCTGCTGACCCTGCTGGTCGAAGGCGGAAGTGAATTGCTCGGCGCGCTGTTTGCCGAGGGCCTGGTGGATCGGGTGTGGGTGTTTGTGGCTCCACTGATCATCGGCGGCGTCGGCGCGCCTGGCCCGGTGGGCCAGCCAGGCGCGGCGCGTCTGGCCGGGGCCCTTCGGCTCCGCAATCTGCGCGTTGAGCTTATCGCCGACCCCGCCGACGCGGATCATGCTCTCCCCACGCAGCCAGACCTGTGGATTCAGGCTGATGTTGCACCGGGCGCCTTCGAGCAGACAGAGGTTGAGGAGGGCGAATCCCTCCCGGACCCTCCCACTGGGAGGGGCGTGGGGAAACCGGGTTTCCCCGTATGTTCACATCATCACTAACGCGGAGGAAAACCTATGTTTACCGGTATCGTCGAAGAAATCGGCGACGTCGAAGGCTTGCGCGAAAGCGACGGCGGCTGGACGCTGACGGTACGGGCGCGCACCGTGCTCGAAGACGCCCGGCTGGGCGATAGTCTGGCCGTCAATGGCGCTTGTCTCACTGTAACCGCGCTGCAACCGAATGCCTTTACCGTGGGTCTCTCGCCCGAGACCTTGCGGCGCACAAACCTCGGCGATCTGCGTCCCGGTGACGGGGTGAACCTCGAACGTTCACTCGCCGCCACGGGTCGGTTTGGCGGGCATTTCGTGCAGGGTCACATTGACGGAACCGGAGTGGTGCGCGCCTTCCGACCCGATGGCGACTCGCTCTGGGTTACGGTCGAGGCCGGGCCGGATCTGCTGCGCTACATTGTACCTAAAGGCTACATTGCCGTGGATGGCGTCAGCCTGACCGTTGTGGACGTATTTCCTGACTCCTTCACCTTCATGCTCGTGGCCTACACGCAGCAGCACATCGTGCTGCCACGTCGAGCGCCGGGCAGTCGGGTAAACCTGGAAGTGGATGTGCTGGCGAAGTACGTGGAAAAACTACTGGGAGAGGGACGCTATGCCGCTCGCGGACATTGATACGGCCATCGCGGAGTTTCGCGCCGGTAGATTTGTGATTATCGTTGATGACGAAGATCGCGAGAATGAGGGCGACCTGGCCATCGCTGCCGAGTTTGCCACACCTGAGGCGATCAATTTCATGGCGCGCGAGGGCCGTGGACTGATCTGCGTGTCTCTCCCTGGAGAACGCCTCGATGAACTTCAGATCCCAATGATGGTTCCGCCCGATGCGAACACGTCGGGCTTTGGCACCCCCTTCACGGTAGCAGTGGATGCCCGGCACGGCGTAACCACCGGTATCTCAGCCTTTGACCGCGCAACCACCATTCGCGCGCTGATTGACCCCGCAACCCGCCCTGACGACCTGGCGCGCCCCGGACATGTGTTTCCCCTCCGCGCCGCGGCGGAAGGTGTGCTGGCCCGACCCGGTCAAACTGAAGCCTCGCTCGACCTGGCCCGGCTGGCAGGCCTCTATCCCGCCGCGGTCATCTGCGAGATTATGAACGACGACGGCAGCATGGCCCGCCTTCCAGAGTTGGAGCGATTCGCCGCCCGGTACGGCCTGGTGATGATCTCCGTTGCCGACCTGATCTCTTACCGCTACCACACCGAACGTCTCGTCCGTCGGGTTACTGAGACGACGCTGCCAACCGAGCATGGCGTCTTTCGTCTCATTGCCTACGAGCACATGCTCACCGGGGGCCACCACCTGGCCCTGACCATGGGCGACCTGAGTGGTCCAGCGCCCCTGGTGCGCCTGCACTCGGAGTGTCTGACCGGCGATGCCCTCGGCTCGCAGCGCTGTGACTGCGGTGCGCAACTGGCCCAGGCGCGCCGTTGCATCGCCGCTGAAGGCCGTGGGGCGATCCTCTATCTGCGGCAGGAAGGGCGGGGGATTGGCCTGTTCAACAAACTGCGGGCCTATGCTCTTCAAGACCAGGGGATGGACACGGTCGAAGCCAACCTGCACCTTGGCTTCCCTGCCGACGGGCGCGACTACACCATCGCTGCCTGCATCCTCCGCGATCTCGGCATCTCGCGCCTGCGCCTCCTGACCAATAATCCAGCTAAGGTGACAGCACTGGAGCGCAGCGGGATCGCCGTAACCGAACGAGTACCCCTGGTTATAGCGCCGACCAGGGCCAGCCAGCGCTATCTGACCACCAAGCGCGAGAAGTTGGGGCATCTGATCCCGTGGTAGGTTCGCTGTGTCGGCCACTCACGCAGTTGCGCGTTCCCTCACCGCCCCGACGGGAGGGAACGCGGAAGCCAGGTTTCCCCGCCCCTCAACCGGGGTTGAGGGTGCCGGGCACCCCAGCAGGCAGGGGCACGGGGCAACCCGATTGCCCCATATGTTCACATCGGTCATCCATGCGGCTGCGCCGCACAACGACACGATGAACATGGGTTTTTCCTGGGAGGGCGTAGAGGCGCGGCGCCGCCGCGCCTCTACGCCCAAACCCTCCGCCAGGGAGGGGGATGGGGAAACCCGGTTTCCCCACTTCCCAACCGCTGTTGGGAGCGGCTGGCGCCTTATAGGCAGGGGTGCGGTTCGACAGGCTCACCGCAGGTGGGGAAACCCGGTTTCCCCGTATGTTCACCTCAGTCGTCCATGCGGCTGCGCCGCACAACGACACGATGAACATGGATTTTTCTTGGGAGGGCGCAGCCCTCCCAAACCCTCCGCCAGGGAGGGGGATGGGGAAACCCGGTTTCCCCATTTCCCAACCGCTGTTGGGGGCGCCTGGCATCCCGGTGAACAGACGCTAGGATTGTGTCCAGAAGGAGCGTTATGAGCGCAACATTTGAAGGCCACCTCATTGGCGCCGGTCTACGCTTTGCCATCGTCATCTCCCGTTACAACGATACCATCGGTAACGAACTGCTGCGCGGCGCTCGGCATGCTCTCATCCAGCACGGCGTTTCCGCCGACGCGATTGACGTGGCCTGGGTACCCGGTGCATTCGAGATACCCCTGGTGGCGAAGCGCCTGGCAGAGCGGGTGGGCGACACGCCTGACCGACCCTACTACGATGCTATCATCTGCCTCGGCGTGGTCATCCGTGGCGCCACGGCCCACTTCGACTACGTGGCGGGCCAGGCTGCAAGCGGGATCGCTACGGCAGCGCTTGCCACGGGAGTGCCGATCCTCTTCGGGATATTGACAACCGAAAATATCGAGCAGGCCATTGAGCGTTCCGGCACTAAAGCAGGAAACAAAGGCGCGGAAGCGGCGATGGCCGCCATCGAGATGGCCAACCTGCTGCGCGCTATTGCCCAACTGTCACCGATGCCCGCCGCGGCGCCGGCAGATCTTCGCCGATAAAGTGCACCGCGCTCTTCGCCGCCTCCAGAATGGTCATCAGTCCGCTGCCGGGGTGTACCGCGCCACCGATCCAATAGAGGTTACGCGCGCCCCGGTGGCGGATGTGCGGGCGTAGCGGACCGAGTTGCTGCCAACTATGAATGAGGTTGAACACTGCGCCGAGGTAGGTCTGGTGCTCATCACGCCACGTCTCGGCGGTGTAATGGCGCTCGACCACAATGTGGCGCTCCACATCCTCGAAGCCCAGCTTTGCCATCTGCCGCAGGATCAGGTCCCGGTACGGTCTCGCCTGCGCCGCCCAATCCACCGGGTAGCGCAGATTGGGCACCGGCACCAGCACGAAGAGCGTACTGTGCCCTTCCGGGGCATTGGCCGGGTCCACAATCGTTGGATTGCAGACGTAGAAGGAGGGATCGTCCACATCGAGCACGGCGCTCTTTGCCCACAGCGGGTCGGTGCGACGGATGTGCTCGGAGAGGTACAACTGGTGGTGTGGCAGGTGCTCCCAGCGCCGGTTGACGCCCAGGTAGAGCATGAAGGTCGAGCAGGAGAACTCCTTGCGGTTCAGCCAGCGGTCGGTGTAGGGGCCCCGGGCGTGCGCGGGCAGCAGCGTCTGCACCGCGTGGCCAAAGTCGGCGTTGATTACCACGGCGTCGCCCGCGATGCGCTCACCGTCGGCCATCAGCAGACCTCGCGCGCGCCCCTCCTCCACAATCACCTGGCGCACCGGGCGGCGCAGGTGGATGTCCACGCCCAGGTCCTCGGCGGCGCGGGCCAGCGCGCGCGCCAGGGCGCGGAAGCCGCCCTCAGGATGCCAGATGCCGTAGTGAAACTCCAGGAAGGTGACCAGACTGAACACGCTGGAGCAGGCGGTGGGGTGCATGCCCAGGTACTTGGCCTGATACGCCAGGGCGTAGACCAGCCGCTCGTCGGGGAAGAAGCGCTTGAAGTGGTCGTAGAGGCTCTCCCAGGGGCGGAAGGGCAGGGCCGCCGCCACTTCATCGGGCTTGAGGTAGCCCAGGGGTGGACGCACCGGCGTGCCCAGGTACGGGCCGTAGCCGACTTTGTCCTTCCGCAGGTGCTCAATGTACCAGCGCTCAAAGGCCGCCGACAGGTCCGGCCCGAAGCGGGCCAGTTGTTCTTTGAAGGCAGGGATATTCGAGGTAAGATCGAGGTGCGTGCCGTCCCAGAACGCGATGCGCGTGTTCGGCTCCAGACGGATCAGCTTGATGTAATCGTATGCATCGAGGCCACAGGCGCCGAAGAGTTCTTCGTACACCCGCGGCACCTGCAGGATGGTCGGCCCGGTATCAAAGGCGTAGTCGCCGAGTTCGAAGCCGCGCATGCGCCCGCCAACCCGGTCAGCCGCCTCGTAGATCGCTACCTGGTAGCCCGCAGCCGCCAGGCGCATCGCAGTGGCCATCCCGCCCGGTCCGGCCCCGACGATAAGGGTTTTCATAGACACGTTCCTCTCCGGGACTTCTCGTGATACGCTCTCGGTGTTCCGTACCGCTTCGCTACCCGGCACGGGGAGCGCAAGCGGCTTATCCTGGAAGGGCGCCGCTCTCCCAAACCCGCCCCTGTGCAGGGGTGCGGTTCGACAGGCTTGCCACACGCGGGGAAACCCGGTTTCCCCTTGCTCCGTGCGCGCCCTTGATTTCAGTATAACAGGACTTCATGATGTGAAAAGCCGATCACGAGGAGCAGGAGCGAAGGGTGTCGAGGGCGCAGGCATAGGGGGGCATCGCAACGACTGTTGCTCCACAGCTCTCCACTCCACACAACTGGCCTGGAGCGTGGCAGAGCTGTGGAGCTGAACGCCAGCGTGCCGGGCGGGGCGAACCATAGCTAACGTTTCACACGTACCGCTCGGCCCGCACCACCCGTACATCGTGGACAAAGGCGGTCACCGAATAGTCAGTGAAGTAATGCTCCTGGAGATGGGCCAGGATCGCCTCGCCGACCGCCGGGCTGACCAGAGTCTCGATACGCACCTGCGAGCCGGCCCAGAAGTTCTCGCTGATCCCGCGAATACCGTGCCCCTGCACCTCACCGATCGTCCAGCCGCGGGCGCCGAGCCGCTTCAGATCATCGAGCAGTCGCTCGCGTAGCACTCCCTCGGCAATGATGGTTACCAGGCTGATGGTGGTTGTTTCCATGGCACGTTCCTCTCTCGTGCGTAATTTGCTGATGTGAAAATACGGGGAAACCAGGTTTCCCCACCTGCGGTGAGCCTGTCGAACCGCACCCCTGCCTGTGGGGGCGCCAGCCGCTCCCATCAGCGATTGGGACATGGGGAAACCAGGTTTCCCCAACCCCCTTCCTGACGGGAGGCGCCCGGTTCCCTCCCCCAGCGGGGGAGGGTCAGGGAGGGGGCGGCCCTCCCAACGATACCCCATGGTCATCGCGGCGTTGTGCGCCCCGCGCAAAACCGTCTAACGTGAACATATGGGGAACCCGGGCTTCCCCAACCCCCTCCCTGAGGGGAGGGTTTGGGGGAGCTGCGCCCTCCCAGGAAAATCCTCCAGCGCTCATCCTCCGGCGGGCAGCACCGCGCACCCGGCAACACTGTAGCAGAACCACTGCGTGTACGCATAGAGCAACGGCAGCCCGATCAGCAAATTGAACGGCAGCGTGATACCCAGAGAAGAGGTCAGGTAGATGCTCGGATTGGCCTGGGGGAAGGTCGCGCGAACCGCGGCGGGCGCGTCAATGTACGAGGCGCTGCCGGCAATGGCTGCCAGGATAAACGCGCCACCCAGCGACATGCCGGAGAGAGCGCCGAGGGTTGCGCCAAGGACGCCCATAATCACTGGCATCACCGTGCCGAAGGCCAGCATCCGCGGACCGACCTTGGCAAACTCGCGCAACTGCCGCGCCGCGACCATACCCATTTCAATCAGGAACAGCACCAGCACACCGCGGAACAGACCCTCTGGCCCCTGGCTGAAGACCACGGCAATGCGCTGGAAACCCTGTTCACCGATGATCACGCCAATCAGCAACCCGCCCATCAGCAGGATGACGCTGCGACCGGTCAGGGTCTCCTGCACGACCTTGCCGATGGCATCATTCGCCGTCTTCAAGCCCAGACGGCCCCAGAACAGCGCCACAATGATGCCCCACTCGGCCAGAGCCGCCAGGGTAGGAATGAAGCCCTCGTAGCCGATGTTCGCGGTTTCGACAACGCCGATGCCTGCCGCGAAGGTCACCGAAGACACGGACCCGTAGAGCGCGGCGACACCGGCGGCGTTGGCCACGTCGAAACGGAAGATCGTGCGCAGGATGAAGTAACACGCCGTAGGCAACAAAATGGCCAGAAAGATGGTCGCCAGCGCCGGCCACGCAAAGGTCTGGAAGGTGGTGCCGGCCAGTTCTACGCCACCGTTGAGACCGATGGCGAACATCAGGTAGAAGGCGATAAACTTGTAGGCCTGCTCCGGGAACTCGATGTCACTTTTGACCAGGGTGGCAATCATCCCCAGCACGAAAGCCAGGGTCAACGGCGAGAACAGGTTCCGCTGCAAGATACCCAATGTTTCAGCCAGGTCCATACCAGACTACTCCTTGTACCCCATAGAAAAAGAACTGCTGCCTCCCGGAAGCGTGCGACGCTCGCGCTCCCGGCGACCGTGTGGATGCGCTGTCGGCGTCTGGCGTGTATACTGGCGCTGACCGGTCTCAGGGCCGCTGGAACCGGCAAGCATACCCGCGCCCCTCCAGGGCTTCCATGTGTCGCTGTGCGGTGTGGCGCCGCATCCAATCTTTATACGAAGATAATATCACGATATATTTGTCGTATAACAGTCAGACAGGTGGTCACAAGCTACCCGGATGGAGAGGCTCTCATACACCAGGCAGAGCTAGAGACAGCGCATTATCCTGCTCATCTTCGCAACTCAACACGTCCGCGCGTCTGGGCGCGCGTGGCGCTCCGCCGGGCAGGGGCGCGGGGAAAGCGGCTTTCCCCGCAGTCATAGGAGCGATTCTCCTGGGAGAGCGCAGCCCTCCCAGACCCTCCCCTCAGGGAGGCGCACAGGCTCAAGGGAAGCGAATAGCATGAATCACGAGCCAGATGAACCGGTCGCCGTGCCGGGAGGGGCGTTGCGCTGGCGCCGCGTGGGCTGGCAGGCGGGGTACGCGTTGAGTGTGCTCCTGATACTGGCGCTGATCGCCCTGCTCGTTGGCGCACTGGCCGCCGGGCTACAGGCCCGGCGCGACGAGGCGCGCACCGCCGACGTCCTGCTGATCGTTGCCCCGGAGGTCCCATCAGCGGCGCTGGTCGAACACGCCTTTGAGCTGTACCGACGCCGGTACGCGCCGAGTGTGGTGATTGTCGGGGCGGGCAGCGAGGCGATGCGCATCGCGCTGATCGAGCGCGGCGCGCCCGAGGGGGCGCTCCAGGCGCCCACGCCGACCACGGAGCCGGTGGCAGCGCTGCGCGACAGTGCCCGCGCGGCGCGGCAGGCCGGCGCCGCCAGCGCCCTGATCGTCGCCGAGCCTGCCGAGGTGCTGCTCTGGATCAAGCTCGTTGGCGACAATGACCTGAAGGCCTACGGTGCCCCGCCCCCCGGGGTCACACCGGGGCCTCTCGCCCTGCTCCGCGCGAGTGGGCAGTACTGGCGCTACGTCCTCTTCCAGCGGTGGTGAACATCCGGGGAGACCGGGTTTCCCCACACCCCTCCCTGAGGGGTGGGTTTGGGAAGACAGTACCTTGGTCCTTTTTCTGGCTGGGCCATGCCGGCCCGCGTCATCCGGAGGCGCCGCAACCCTGACAAGTCTTATCAGGTACCTCAACCTGGCCTGAGCCCGCTCTCAGGTTGTTCGCCAGCGCACGCCCATACGCTCCGCGCACCCACCGTCTCCTCGTCGCCCTGTTTTCCGTTGGCGTATTATTCTTTACAATCTTTCTGTATAATTATTACAGTTCAAATTGTAGAGATCGTGATGTAAGGCTTGTGGAAGCCTTATTTGTAGGGGCTATTGACAGATGTTGTGGTTTCCGTTAAACTCTCTTTACCTTTCGGCCCTGACCGGCATACGCTGTGGCGCTGATGTGAAGCTGACAAAAAGATGACGCTTGCGGATATCGCGAAGTCGTGGTACACTCCCGCTATCCCGGCTTGATTGTCAGTGTGGTAGCGCATTCACCAGGACCGTGTCAGGGGTGGCAACACCCGATGGCCGCGCCACATGGACCCAAGTGAGGTAAATTGCTCCATGATTGAGCTGAACCGAAACCCGTCTTCTTCGCCCCTGCGTAGCGACGTCGAGCGTTTACAGCAGCGCATCGCTCACTACCGCCACCGCTACCGACATCAACGCCGCTCGTTCGCTCAGATACGCTCCCACCTCGCCACAACTCTGTCCACTCCTGGCATCTGGTTCTCCCGCCTGCCTGCCCGCTTCTTCATTCACCTGGTTGTGATCGTTATGGTGCCGCTGGCGCTGGTGCTCAGCCAGTTGCCAATGCTTCCGGTTGCCTTGCCTGAACCGGAACCTTCGGAACTGGTCGAGGCGCCAATCGGGGTGGGACCAATCGCGCTCGATGCTGGCACGCAAGGCATGGTCGGTGATCCACCGCTGCCCGATGACGATGCCCTGCCGCCGCCGGTCTCGATCTCGTCGCGCAGCGCCGTGCTGGCCCCGCTGACGGTGCAGGCGATGATCGGCGGCGATGTGGTGCGGCTGCGCAATGGTCCCGGCCTGGCCTACGACGAGGTCGGGCGCGTCAATGGCGGCGATGGTGTCGAGGTGATCGGGCGCTTCGAGGAATGGTTGCAGGTGCGGCGCGATGGCGACCCGACGGTGTACTGGGTGGCCGCCGAACTGGTGGATATTCCCGAAGCAGTAGTGTATGCCCTCAACCAGGTCCCTGCCGAAACTATTCCACCGCCGCCACCGCCCAAGGTCGGTGTGGTGCGCGAAGACAATGTCAACCTGCGCGATGGCCCGGGCACCAACTATGTGAGTATGGCCAAAATGCGCCTCGGCCAGGAACTGACGCTCATCGAGCAGTATCAGGGCTGGTTCCTGGTGGAGTACGGCCAGTTGTACGGCTGGGTGACCTCGGATTTCCTCAACATCGTTGATGGTGTTGTCGAGCGGGTGCCTGTGGCAACGTCGATCCCCGATCCCAATCCGCCCCTGGTGGGGTCGGTGCTCGAGAATAACGTCAATGTCCGCAGGGGGCCGGGTTCGGCCTACGACCGGATCACTTCGCTTAAGGCCGGCGCCACCGTGAGCCTGCTCGCCCGCCACAAGGACTGGTACCGCGTCCAGTTGCCTGATGGGACGAAGGCGTGGATCTTCTCCGATCTGCTGCGGGTGTCACCGATGGCTGCCCGGCGCGTGCCGGTGACCAATGATATTCCGGCCTTGCCTGTGCGTGTGCGCCCGGCTGCCACCGGGGGCGGCGCGGGCGGTAGCCGCGGCGCCGCAGCGGTCAACATCCCCGCCAGTGGCGATGTTGCCAGTTTTGCCGTGCAGTTCGTCGGCTCGCGCTACGTCTGGGGTGGTAGCAGCCCCAGCCGTGGCTTCGATTGCAGCGGCCTTACCAGCTACGTCTACCGGCAGTTCGGGGTGAGTCTCCCCCATAATGCCGCCGCGCAGTACAGCTCTCGCTACGGCGCGATTATCGGTGGCATGGGCAATCTGGCCCCCGGCGATTTGATGTTCTTCGCCGGTACCGCCGGACGACGGGGTATCTCGCACGTGGCGATCTACATCGGCGGGGGGCAGATGGTGCACGCTATGACCCCGCGCTACGGCGTGCAGGTGTCGAGCATCTGGAGCAGTTACTGGCAAAACACCTTCGTCGGCGCGGTGCGCCCCTACCGCTGAACCGCGCCGCCCGAGATGGCCGGGCTTCTCCCCTCCAGCGGGGGGGTTAAGGGCAGACAGAACATTCCAGCCAGCGTGGTTTGTACCCCGGTGGAACGCCCGGGGCCGGGGGTGAGGACCAACCAGCGCATCCCAACGCCATCACGCCCGTCGGCGTCCATATGTTCTGTCCACCCCTGAACAGCGGGGGGGCTGGAAGGGCGGCGGAACACCCCAAGTGACAAAGCCCCTGCCTGACCGCCGGAGACGTTGCTGAGCAACGTCTCCGGCGCTTTTCTGTGTGGCGACAGATCGGGTACAATCGCTACGGCACGTGATCAACCGTATCAGGAAGAGGACATTGATGAAAGGTCTTGTGCTGAGCGGCGGGAAGGGCACACGCCTGCGCCCCATCACCTATACGAGCGCCAAACAACTGGTGCCGGTTGCGAACAAGCCGGTGCTCTTCCGGGTCATCGAAGCGATTCGCGATGCAGGCATTACCGAGGTCGGCATCGTCATTGGCGACACTGGCGACGAGATCCGCGCGGCGGTGGGCAACGGGAAGCGCTGGGGTATGAAGGTGACCTACATCCCCCAGGAAGCGCCTCTGGGTCTGGCTCACGCGGTCAAGATCAGCCAGGAGTTCATCGGCGATGACCGCTTCGTGATGTTTCTCGGCGACAACTGTATTCAGGGCGGCATCAGCCCGCTGATCGAGGGCTTTGGCCGGAGCGCCTACAATGCCCAGATCGTGCTCAAAAAGGTGGATGATCCTCGCTCCTTCGGCGTTGCCGAACTGGAAGAGGACGGGCGCGTCGTGCGCCTGGTCGAGAAGCCTCGCGAACCGCGGAGTGATCTGGCCCTCGTGGGTATCTACATGTTCGACCACCATATCTTCGAAGCGGTCAACGCCATCCGGCCCTCGGCCCGTGGCGAACTTGAGATTACTGATGCCATCCAGTGGCTGGTGACCGCTGGCTACAGCGTCTATCCCTATGTCCACGAAGGCTGGTGGATTGATACCGGAAAGAAGGACGATCTCCTGGAGGCCAATCGCCTGGTGCTGGAGGAGTTGCAACCAGTCGTGCAGGGCTACGTCGATCGTGATTCGCAGTTGATCGGCAAGGTGATTATCGAATCGGGAGCCGAGGTGATCAACTCGACGATCCGCGGCCCGGCGATCATCGGCGAGAAGACGCGGATTCTCAATTCGTACGTCGGGCCTTTCACGTCAATCTACCATCACTGCGTGATCGAGGATAGCGAGATCGAGCACAGTATCGTGATGGAGCATTGCAGCATCCGTGGCATCCCCCACCGGATCGAGGATAGTCTGATCGGCCGCAATGTGGAGGTCAGTCGCAGCCCGCTGAAGCCCAGGGCCTACCGTCTGGTGATCGGCGATAATTCGAATGTGGGGGTGTTGTAGGGCGCTTCCGCGCCCTTCTCCGAGGAGAGTGTGGGAGGGCTGCGCCCTCCCACGAACCCCTCGTTCATCTCGTGTAAGGGCAGACAGAACATTCGAGCCAACGTGGCTTGTACCGCATTGGAACGCCCCCGCGCGCGGCTCTGGTTTCCCGCTTCGACAGGCTCAGCGCAGGCGCTCCAGCGAAGCTGGAGAGGCCCGCCCCTTCGGGCTGAGCCTCAGGGCGA
>CAKZKA010000059.1 GCA_937120965.1 uncultured Chloroflexota bacterium | reverse complement strand
GCCAGCCGCTCCCACCAGCGGTTGGGACACGGGGAAACCGGGTTTCCCCACCTGCGGTGAGCCTGTCGAACCGCCCCCCTCCCTGTGGGGGATGCCAGCCGCTCCCACCAGCGGTTGGGACACGGGGAAACCGGGTTTCCCCACCTGCGGTGAGCCTGTCGAACCGCCCCCCTCCCTGTGGGGGGGTGCGGATACGTGTTCACCCTGCTCCCGGGTACACGGGTATCTTACCCGAAATGTGAACAGGCACAGGCGCGGCGCATCACGGCCGTCAGGCGGCCAGTTCGGCCCACTGGTCGTACTTTGTGGCCAGGAGGGTTTCAAGCTCGGCGTACTGCACACCCAGAGCGGTGATCTGCTGCACGTCCCGAGCGGCGCTGGCGCGCTCCAGATCGGCCTTGAGGCGGCCAAGTTCCTGTTCGAGCAGGGCCACCTCAGCCTCCAGGGCCGCCAGGCGCTTCTTGCGCTGGCGCTCCTGAGGCCCGGCGGCTGCCGGCGCAGGCGCCCCAGGCTGGGCCGCCGCGGGGGAGGCGGGCGACGTTGGGGCCGCCTGCGCCTGAGGCGGCGCCGCGGCAGCGTTCGTCGCGGCGGTTGCGGCAGCGGCTTCGCGGGCGGCCACGAAGTCGCTGTAGCCGCCCAGGTACTCGCGAATGCGGCCCTGCTCAACGTGCCAGACCTTGTCGGCCAGGGCGTCAATGAAGTAGCGGTCGTGGGAAACGAAGAGGATCGAGCCGGGATACTCCTTGAGCACGGCTTCGAGGGCCTCGCGAGCGCCGATATCCAGGTGATTGGTCGGCTCGTCGAGGATGAGCAGATTGCCCGGCAGCAGCGTAAGCTGGGCCAGAGCGACGCGCGAGCGTTCGCCGCCGCTGAGGTCGCCGATGCGCTTGAACACGTCGTCGCCGCTGAAGAGGAAACGCCCGAGCAGATTGCGCGCCGCGGCTTCGCCCAGGTTCGGGCTGGCGCGGGTCAGTTCCTCCAGCACGGTGGCATTCCAGTTGAGTTTATCGTGGCCCTGGGCGTAGTAGCCGATCTGCACCTGATGCCCGAGGCGCGCCTGGCCGCGGAGCGGGCGCAACTCGCCGAGGATGGTCCGCAGCAGGCTCGTCTTGCCGCTACCATTGGGGCCAAGGAGGGCGACGCGCTCGCCGCGATGCAGCTCGAGCCCATCGGCGCGCAGCAGCACCCGCGGATCGGCGTCCTGGCGATTGCCGGGAAAGCCGACCACCAGGCCATCGAGCGCGAGCGCCAGGGCGCCGCTGCGGAGCCGGGTATCGAGGAAGAGACGCAGGCGAGCTGGTTCACGGGGTCGCTCAATGGCCTGCTCGCGCTTGAGTCGTTCGAGGCGCTTCTCGCGGCCCCTGGCCTCACGGGCGCGCTGGCCGGCCTTGTAGCGGCGAATGAACTCCTCGGTGCGGGTGATGAACTCCTGCTGCGCGCGGAACTCCTTCAGCCGGCGCTCCATCCGCTCGGCTTTCAGCTCCAGGTAGCGGTTGTAGGGGGCAGGATAGTCCTCGAGCTTGCCGAAGGCCACCTCCAGGGTGCGCCGGGTGACACGATCGAGGAAGTAGCGGTCGTGGGAGGTGACGATCAGCGTGCCGTCCCAGGTGCGCAGGAAGTGTTCGAGCCACTCCAGGGCCTGCATATCGAGGTGGTTGGTCGGCTCATCAAGCAGCAGCAGGTCGGGATCGGAGAGCAGGGTAGCGGCGAGGGCCGCGCGGGTCTTCTGGCCGCCGGAGAAGTTGGCGAGGCGCTGGTGGTAGTGGCTCTCGTGGAAGCCCAGGCCCTGGAGGGTACGCTTGATGCGCGGCTCGACCTCGTAGCCGCCCATGTGCTCGAAGCGGGCGGTGAGTTCGCCGTAGCGTTCCATCGCCGCTTCCCAATCCGGGGCGCTGGTATCGGCGATCAGCGGTTCAAGGGCCTGAATTTCCGCCTCCAGCTCGCGCAGAGCGGCCAGGGCATGCTCCATCTCCTGCCAGAGGGTGCGGTCGCTGTTGAAGCGCACTTCCTGGGCCAGGTAGGCGATCCGGGCGCCGCGCGCGATGGCCACCTGGCCCCCGTCGGGGCTTTCCAGGCCGGCGATGATTTTGAGCAGGGTGCTCTTGCCGGCGCCATTCACGCCGACAAGGGCGATCTTGTCGCCCCGGGCTACCTGGAAATTGAGATCTTCGAAAATCAGTTCGGCGCCGTAATATTTGGTCAGGCCGCCGACGCTCAACAGGGTCATCGCGCTGCTCCACACAGAGATGCGGGGCCAGGCCCCGCTCTTCTTTCATTATGCCAGATGGCGGGTGGATGTCAACCTGGTCGCCTGGTTCGTCTTGCTATTGAGACCCCCCACACAGCGGCGCCGCACAACGCAAGCACACTTGTTTCTCCCGCGGTTGGAGTGGCCTGGCCCCCCGATGGGCAGGGGCGTGGGAAAACCCGGTTTCCCCTCTGTTCATATCAGATCGGCAAGAATGCGCTCCAGGTCGGCGCAGTGGCGCTGCCAGGAGAAGTGGGCCTCCACGCGGGCGCGGGCGGCTGCGCCCATCGCCAGGGCAGCAGCCGGGTCGGCCAGCACGCGGGCGATGGCGGCGGCCAGGGCCGTCACGTCGCCTTCGGGGAAGAGGGCGCCTTCGCGGCCCTCGCGGATAATCGCGCTGAGGGGGGGGATGGCGCTGGTTACCACGGGCAGGCCGGCGGCCATGTACTCGTAGACCTTGAGCGGCGACCAGAAGAAGCCGGCGGCGCGCAGGGCCGGGTGCGGCGCAGTGGTGAACGGGGCCACGCCCACATCGGCAGCGGCGAGCAGGTCGGGCACACGCGGGTAGGGCACACTGCCAGTGAAGGTGAAGCGCCCGGCCTGAGGCGCAGCGAGGGCCTCAGCCGCGGCGCGCTCCGGCCCGTCGCCGATCAGGGTGAAGCGCAGGTCGTGGCCGCTTTCGAGCAGCAACAGCCCGGCGCGCACCACATCGGTCGCGCCATGCCAGGCGCGAAAGGAACCCAGGAAGACCACGTTGGGCGGGCAGTGGAGCTGATGGCGCTGCCGGGCCACGGGAGCGAAGCGCTCCACATCGGCGCCCCAGGGTAGTTCGACGATCCTGGCGCGGGGGATGCTTGCCGGCACGGTGGTGTGCAGCGGCGTAACGATGCGATCGGCGGCGCGACACTGCCACTCGGCCCAGCGCCGCAGCGGGCCGCCCAGGGCGTCGTCAAGGCGCCGTTTGAACACGGCAGGCGGGTCAACGATCAGGGCGTTAACTTCCAGGAGCGCGGGTATCCCGAGGCGCCGGGCGGCGAGGATGCCGGCCCCGGCGAAGTTGTAGTAGCGCTCCATTATCACGTCGGGGCGCAGAGCGCGGGCCAGGCGCAGCACCGGCGCGGCGCCGAGCAGGCTCAGGGCCTTGGGCACGTCCTGGTGGTGCAGGTAGATGCCATCGAGGCGCGAGGAAACCGGGCGCACAAAGGGCGCCAGCCCGCTCCAGCCCTCACGCGAGGCGGCGACAAGGTGTACCTCGTGGCCGCGCTTCACCAGGCCCCGCGCCACCTCGTAGGCGTGGGTGCTGCCACCGAGAGCGCCCGGCACGGGGATGCCGGCAGCGACGTAGAGGATCTTCACAGGCGCTCGTAGCGCTCCAGGTCCATAATGATCGCCAGGGTACCGGGGGCAACGCCCTTGACGAGGTCGCAGGCCTGGTCAACCTGCTGATCCTCGACACCGACGAGCAGAGTCGTGTTGCCACGGCGGAGAAAGCCACCGGTGGTCGCCAGGCGCGTAACGCGAAAGCCCTGCCCGACCAGGGTGTCAACGCTCATATCGGCATGGGCATCGTCGGTGACAAATACGATCAGTTTCATGGCCAAACCCCGCGCGCGCCTTCCGCGGCATTATAGCCAGCGCAGCGCGCCCCGTCAACGGCGCTATCACGGGGGAAGAGCCGCGCCTTCCCCACCCCCTGGTATAATCACCTTGAGGAGCGGACCGAACATGTGGGCGCATGCGGAAGATGGAGCTTGGGGAAACCCTGGAAGCCCTCACCCCTGGCCCCTGGTATCTCTCCCGCGCGCTGGGACGCTCGAATGCCGTACAGGCCGCGTTGGCTCGGATGTTCTGTTCGCCCCTGAAGGATAATCACCCCGGAGTCGCCTTTCGGAACGGTTATGCTGGCAATCCTTCTGCTTGGCCCGCCCCAGATCCTGCGCGACGGAGCGCCCGTCGCGCTTCCCCGGCGCCGGACGCGCGCCCTGGTCTACTACCTGGCAGCCCATATCGAGCCGTTGAGCCGCGAGCACCTGCTGGCCCTGTTCTGGCCCGACCACGCGCGGGCCGCGGCCCAGCAAGTGCTGCGCACCACGCTCCACAGCGCGCGTCAGGCCCTCGGCCCGGCGCTGGTCGGCGAGGACAGGCTGACCATCGCCGGGGACGTGGATGTAGACTACCGCACTCTGGTTGCCGCCGTCAACTCCCCTGCCGCCGATGAGCCGGCCCTGGCCGCGGCGCTGGCGCGCTATCGCGACGACCTGCTCAGCGGCTTCGACCTGCCCGGCGCCGAGCCGTTTATGGACTGGCTTGTGGCCGAGCGTGAGCGAGCGCGCCTGCTGGTCGTACGCGGTCTCGCCCGTCTGGCCCGGGCTGCCCAGATCCGTGGCGACTACGCGGGCGCCCTGGCCAGCCTGGATCGCGCCCTGGCCTTCGACCCGTTACAGGAGGATCTGCAACGGCAGGCGATGTATCTCTGCTACCTGTCGGGGGATCGGGTGGGCGCCATCCGTCGCTACGAACACTTGCGCGAACTGCTCGATGCCGAACTGGGCGTGCCCCCCATGCGCGAGACTCGCGACCTCTACGATGCAGTGGTGACCGACCGGCTGGTGAACGGCGTCGGGGCAACTCCGAGCAGGCAGGAGCAACGCCAGGCAGCGGCGCGCCCCGTGGTCGAAGAAGCTGGCCAGGGCGTCGCGCCACTCGCGCCACTGCCTTTCACCGGGCGCGACGCCGAGCTGGCGGCACTCGATGCGGTGGGGCCGGGGCGGCTGGCGCTGGTAGAAGGCGAGGCCGGCATTGGCAAGACACGCCTGGCCGCCGAGGCGCTGGCGCGCCATGCTGCCCACGGCGGCCTGACGATGACCGCCACAGCTCGCGAACTGGAGCAGGGCCTGCCCTACCAGCCCTGGGTCGAGGCCCTGCGTGACCTGCTGGCCCGCCCCGACTGGCCGGCCCTGCGCGCCGGGCTGGCTCTGGCGCCCCTCTGGATCGGCGAGGTGGCGCGCCTGGCGCCCGATCTGGCGCCCGGCGCGGCCCCGGCGCCACCCCTGGCGCGCCCCGACGAGGCGCGCCTCTGGGAAGGCGTGACGCGGCTGCTGATCGCCCTGGCCGGGCAAGCGCCCCTGCTGATCCTGCTCGACGACCTGCACTGGGCCGATGCCAGCAGCCTGGGGCTTCTCGGCTACCTCCTGCGCCGGGCAGAAGGCGCGCCGCTGCGGGTCATCGGCACGGCTCGCCCGGTGGACCGTCGCGCGCCCCTGGGGACGCTGCTCGCCGCCCTGATCCGTGAGGGGCGCCTGGAGCGGCTGCACCTGCCCCGCCTGAGCTTCTCCGCAACCGAACGCCTGGCCCGCCTCCTCAGCCCTCACGACGCGCAACGGCTGGCCTCCTGGCTCCACCGCAGCGCCGAGGGCAACCCCTACATCATGGCGGAACTGGTGCGCCACATTCGCGCAAACGGCCTGCTCGGCGCCGATGGACACCTCAGCCCGGTCCTCCCCGACACCCCACTCGTGCCGACCTCGGTCTACAGCCTCATTCAATCGCGGCTGGCGCGCCTCTCCGACGAAGCCCGTCGTGTGCTGGACACTGCCGTGGCCGCCGGGCGGGTCTTTGCCTTCGAAGTAGTAGCGCGGGCGGCAGCCCTCTCGGAAACCGCGGCCCTGGACGCCCTCGATGAACTGCGCGCAGTCCGCCTGGTGGAAGCCTTGCCCGACGGGCGCTTCCAGATCGACCATAGCCTGACGATGGAAGTCCTCTACCGCGAAGCGGGGGCGCCACGCTACCGCGCGCTGCACCGGCGCGTGGCCGAAGCGCTGGAAAGCCTGCACCGCGACCGGTTGGACGAGGAAGCGGGGTTGATCGCCTGGCACTTCACCGAGGGTGGCGCCCCCGAGCGCGCGGCGGCTTATGCCCTGCGGGCGGGCCGGCGCGCTGCCCGCGTCGCCGCCTGGGCCGAGGCCATCGCCTTCTACGAGCAGGCCCTGGCCGCCACGCCCCCGGCGCAGCGATCCGCCGTGCTGGCGGCCCTGGGCGAAGCGCTGCTCCTGGGTGGCTCGGCAGCACGGGCCGCCGAGCGGTTTCGCGAGAGCCTGGACCTGGCGCGTTACCCTGCCGAGGCGCGGCGGGCGCGGTTGAACCTGGGCCGGGCGCTGGTGCCGCAGGGTCGCTACGCCGAAGTGATTGACCTGGTGCGCGGCCTGGAGCAGGTCGGCTCACCTGCCGAACGCATTGACGCCCTGTTCCTCTGGGGCACGGCCCTCTCGCTCGAAGGGGCCGAGCTGGCCGAGGCAGCCCTGCGCCTGCGCGAGGCCGAGCGCCTGGCTCTGGCCCAGCCGGCGCCCGATCCGGTAGCCCTGGCTCAGGTGCGCTTCGAACTGGGCAGCGTGGCCGCCCAGCAGGGCGACCTGCCCGGCGCCATTGCCTGCTACCACGACGCGCTGCGTGTAGCCGACAGCGCCGCTGATGACCCCAACGCCCTTACCTGGCGCGTCCTGGCCCGCAACAACCTGGCCTATCACCTGCACCTGCTGGGCGAGCTGGATGCGGCTGCGGACTACGCCGCCGGGGGTCTGCGCCTGGCGGAAGAATGGGGCGCGTTGGGCCTGCAACCCTACCTGCGCTCCACTCAGGGCGAGATCGCCCTGGCCCGCGGCGACCTCGACAGCGCCGAGGCCGAGTTTACCGCCGGGTTGACCCTGGCCGAACGCCTGGATGTACCCGAACGCGTGGCCGGGATCACCGCCAACCTGGGCCTGGTGGCCCTGCGGCGCGGGCAACCTGCCCTGGCCATCCATCGCCTCTCGGCGGCCCTGGCCCGCGCCGACGCCCTGGGCACACGCCACCTGGCGGCTCAGATCCGTATCTGGCTCGCGCCCCTGCTCCCTCCCATCGAAGCGCGCAAGGCCCTGGCCGAGGCTCGCGCCATCGCCGAAAGCGGCGGGCGCCGCCGCCTGCTGGAGGAGCTGGCCCACCTCGAAGGGGCCAGCTAAACGGCGAGGATGCAGCCCTCCCATACTCTCCCGGTCGGGAGGGCTTGCCGCCCCCACAGGCAGGGGGATGGGGAAACCGGGTTTCCCCATATGTTCACACCAGCGTCGATCTCCGCTGCGCGTCCTGCCCGGTTGTTAACGCCCCTGTTCACGCCGTTGTTGATACGCCAGCGCTACACTGCCAGACGGGGCGTACAGACGGGGCGCTGCCCTCCACGCCCTCCCTGCCCAGGGGGACCTGGGGAAGCCGGGTTTTCCTTCCCTCAACCGCGTCTGGGAGCGCCTGGCGCCCCGATACGCAGTGGCACGGTGAAACCTGCTTTCCCCGTGGTTCGAGGGCGTGCCACCTCCGGGGGCAGGGGCACGGGGAAAACCGATTTCCCCATATGTTCACATCAGACGAAGGAGAGCCACACATGACCAGTTGGGTAATTGACAACAGCCACTCGATGGTCCAGTTCACCGTTCGCCACATGATGATCTCGAAGGTACGCGGGCGCTTCGAGCGATTCAACGGCAGTGTTGTGTTTGATGAGCAGAATCCGGTCAATTCCTCGGTCAACGTGCAGATCGAAGCCGCAAGCATCGAGACCAGGGACGCTAAGCGCGATGCCCACCTCACCTCGCCCGATTTCCTCGACGTGGCCAACTACCCCTACCTCACGTTCGCCAGTAAGCGCATCGAGGTGCTCGACGAGAGCCACGGCCGCATTATCGGCGACCTGACCATTCGCGGCGTCACCCGCGAGGTCGCGCTCGACGTGGAGTACAACGGCCAGGCCAGAGCGCCGTGGGGTACGACCAGCGCGGGCTTCCACGCCAGCACAATCATCAACCGCAAAGACTGGGGGCTGAACTGGAACGTGGGTCTGGAGACCGGCGGTGTGCTGGTAGGCGAAGAGGTGCAGATCGATATTGAACTGGAGATCGTCAAGCAGGAGGCTCAGCCGGAGCTGGCCGCCACCGCGGCATAATACCATTTTGGATTTTAGATTTTGGATTGCGGATTGCCATGCTGGGCAGCACAACGCCTGAAATCGGTTCAGGCAATGCGGCATCATCAACGGTAATTGGTATAACCCCGGTCGCCCCGCAATGATGCCAGCGGGTGGCGCTGGGAGGGCCGCGCCCTCCCACGCCTCCCTCGAAGGGGTTGTGGGGAAACCCGGCTTCCCTGCAACCCTGTTGAAGCGTCAGTTACCCTGACCCCACAGCCGCAAGCATAATCAGCGTAAAATTGTAGCCCCCATGAACGATCGCCGCCACACTGGTGCTGGTACGCTGGCGCACGACTCCGCAGACCATGCCCACCAGGAAGACGACCAGCAGGGCGTCCCAGTTATACTGAAAGGCGTGGAGGCTCATAAAGAAGAGGTTGGAGAGCCACAACCCCAGCCGGGGCTGGAGCACGCCTCGCACCGCCAGCTCCTCGCCCAGCCCGGCGGAGATGCCGATCACCAGTGCGCCGACCGGGTTAATAGCAAAGGCGAACAACTGCTCGAAGGCCTCCTCGTCAGTCACCGGCCAGCCCATGAGCCCCCAGAGCCAGTCAATGCCCATACCAAGCACCTGCACGGCCCCGGCGAGGAGCAGCGCCAACCCCAGGCCGATCAGCGCCTGGCGCAACGTCGGGCGGGCCAGGCCCAGGCGCGCCAGCGCTCCGCGTAGATCGCGGGTAATGCCATAGCCAACGGCGAGAATGGCGGCGGGAATTGTCCAGATCAGACTATAGATCTGATCACGCAGCAAGCCGGCTGTATCACGCCCGGCAGCATCACCGGCCAGATCGTCAACCAGGGTCAGAAACGGAGGCGCCCCGAACGCGAGCAGCGGCGCCACGGCGATCAGCCCGATGGTTACCACGGCAACCAGCGCAACGGCGTGCACAAATGAATCCGGATCGATAGGCACGATCCGGGCCAGCAGGCGACGCACGGCGGGCAGGATGCACAGCGCGCCAGCGCCGATACCGGCAACGATACCCAGCGCAACCAGCCCCAGGCGCCACAGATCGGCGAGCGCGAAGGCGGGCAACGACCCCGCATCGGTCACCGAGCCATCGGCCAGCACATTCAGCGACAGGCCCAGGGCAATCAGACTGACCCCCGCAATCATGAGCGCAAGCCAGAGCGCCGTGGCGATCCAGGCCCAGTTAGGGCGATCTCCACCCAGATAGGCCAGCACCGCCAGCACGGCGAACGGCAGCGTATTCACACTGGCGGCCATAATCTGACCAGGCTCGCCGCCAATGGCGTTGCCTATGGCGAAGAGCAGGGCAAACAGCCCCAACCCCACACCAAAGGGCAGCAAATTGACCGACTGTCGGCGCTCCTCGGCGCTGACGCTGCCGGGGTTGGGCATACTTGTGCTCCTTGCGATGTACCGTGTTTTCCTTGACCATCGGGCAACCCCATTGCTCCTGCATGCGCGGCGGGCAGCGCATCACGGGAGCGTGTTCCTGGAAGCGCTGCCCGCCCATGCCCCGGGCGTGAGCACGGGGAAACCCGGTTTCCCGATATTCACATCAGCCGTCCATGCGGCTGCGCCGCACAACACCAGAATGAAAATATTTGTTCTTGGGAGGGCTTCGCCCTCCCAAACCCTCCCGGTGAGGAAGGCTTGCCATCCCGTGGGCGGGGGCGTGGGGAAACCCGGTTTCCCCATATATTAACGTACCCAGGCCCGCTGCTGCATCCAGCGCAGGGCCACGTCGCCCGGCATAGGACGGGCAATCGCATAGCCCTGGGCCAGATCGCACCCGATGGCCTGCAGATAGGCCAGGATGTGCACGTCTTCAACACCCTCGGCGGTGCAGCGCAACCCCAGGCTGCGCCCCAGATCGACGATGAAGCGCGTGACGGTGCGCGACTCCTCCGAGTGCATCGCCGTCATCACGAACGATTTGTCAATTTTGAGTTCCGAGAACGGCAGCCGCACCAGTTGCACCATCGACGAAAAGCCGGTGCCGAAATCGTCGAGGGCGAGGTGGAACCCCTGCATCCGCAGCCGGGTGAGCAGGTCGAGCGAGGCGGTCGGATCATCCATCGCGCTGCTTTCCGTCAGTTCGAAACTCAGCCGCTCGGGCGCCACGCCCAGGCGCCGGCACTGGTCGCGCACCTCCTCGAAGAGGGCCGTGTTGCTCAGCGTGCGCGCAGAGATATTTACCGCCAGTTGCACCCCCGCGCCAGGCATGGAGGGGACGCCGATGCCGTCAGTTCCATCCACTGTCGCGCACAGCGGCGCGAACCAGTGCAGTGCCTGCTCGGTCACATGCAGGGTCAGGGCATCAATCAGACCGTTGGCTTCGGCAAGCGGAATAAAGCGCGCAGGGTGGATCAGGCCGCACTCGGGGTGGCGCCAGCGGGCCAGCACCTCGAACCCGGCCAGGGCGCCGGTGGCGCACACGACCTTGGGCTGGTAGTAGGGCACAATCGCTCCGCTCCGGAGGGCCTGCCGCAGGTCCTCGGCGTCCGGCAGCGCCGCCGACGCGCAACCAACGCCTGGCGCTGCCACGGGCGCACTGGAACCGGGCGCCACGGGGAAATCGCTCAGCAGCAACTGGCGCAGACGGGCCGGCGTGAAGGGTTTGGCCAGCACGCCGATGATGTTCAGGCCGTGCTCCGCGGCGAGACGCCCGGCCGCGTCGAGCACCCGCGCGCCAACGCCACTGGTGATGATGATCGCTGCTCTGCACCCGCGGAGCGCCAGATCCTGGATTACCTGTACCCCATCCATCTCTGGCATGACCAGATCCAGGGCAATATGGGTCGGATTCCATTCCTCGACGACCCGAAAGAACTCGGCAGGGTGCGCGGTGTAGCGAGCCTCCAACCCTGCCAGCCCGGCGATCGACATCATCGTTTGTCCAATCAGCGGATCGTCGTCCAGAATCAACAGACGCCTGCGTATGACACTGCTTGAAGTCATTGATAGTGATCCCTGCCCGCTTACTGCCCGGCCTCAGCCGCGAGCGCTTCGCGCACCTTCCGCGCCAGGTCGGCGCGACGATAGGGCTTGCTGAGGAGCACCACGCCCGGATCCAGACGTCCGTGGTGCACAATGACGTTTTCGGCGTACCCCGACGTGTAGAGCGCCTTGAGCCCTGGCCGCAGCAGGCGCGCGGCTTCCACCAGGTCGCGCCCGCTCATCCCGCCCGGCATCACAATGTCGGTGAAGATCAGGTCAATGTCGTCATGGGCGCGGACCAGCTCCAGCGCCGCCGGTCCGGTCGCTGCCTCCAGCACGCGGTAGCCAAGGCTTGCCAACTGCTGGCGGGCAAAGTGACGCACGGCCTCGTCGTCTTCGACGAGCAGAATGGTCTCGTGGCCGCCTGACCAGACATCGTCGGCGGTAGCGTCATACCCGGCCGCTTCCTCGACTGTGCGTGGCAGATAGAGCTTCACCGTAGCCCCCTGCCCCGGCTCGGAGTAGATCGTGATGTGCCCCTGGGATTGCTTGACGAAACCGTAGACCATACTCAGGCCGAGGCCGCTGCCCTTGCCTTTCTCCTTGGTGGTAAAGAACGGCTCGAAGACGTGAGGCAGGTGCTCCGGCGGAATGCCTA
>CAKZKA010000058.1 GCA_937120965.1 uncultured Chloroflexota bacterium | reverse complement strand
ATTGCGGCCGTTACCGCGTATTGGGCGAATCAGCCCGCCCCCAAACTGCTCCCTTCCGGGGGTGCCTGAACGGATACAATTCCATGTATCACGTGCATATCTGTACGTCATTGCCAATCGAGGAGAACGTGAAATGATGGGCTTTACAAGCTGAATAAACTGTTCCTTCATCATTGTACCCTCCTTCGATATTGACCGTAGATCTACGTAGGGCTATGGCCCGGACACATGCGCATCTGGCTGGACTCGGTAGATCGTTACCGTTGCATTCTCGTAGACTGGCGCCAGATCCGAACTGGCACTGGCAGCAAACGCGAGGCGCGGGCTATCCTGCTCACGCACGATCACGTACGTCACCGTAAACTCATTGAGCAGTCTTCGTCGCTCCTCCTGTGGCGTCGCCGGGTTGACCGCCCGCTCGGCGTTCTTCTGCTTGGTGAAGAAGTCCAGCGTGCCTGCCCAGTGGGCCACGTAGGCTCGCGCGTCGGACCAGACCGGAACATGCTGGTTGATCTCCAGCACACCCAGCACCACGTCCTGGCTGGTCGTGTGGGTTCCCAGCCAGCGCAGCGCGGCTACTTCGTCCTGGCTCAGAAAGTACGGCTGGCTGTAGCGCGAGAGGTCGTAGAAACGCCAGAAGAAAATGTATGCATTGGTTACCACGCACAATCCCAGAACGATTGCCAGGGCGGGCCAGGCCAGGCGTGGGACGTGCACCCGGAGCCACGGCCAGATGATGTCGTGGATAGCCCGGGCGGCGAGCACCGCAATTGGCATCTGCCAGCCCAGAAGCAGGTGGATCTGGAAGCTGAGCGGCAGGTAGGCCAGCACGAAGTGGGCCAGAAACCACACCGCCACCAGCAACTCGGCATCGTTGCGGCTGCGTAGCATTCGAGGGCGAAATGCGATCAACGCCAGGAGGAGTGGAACTCCAAGGAGGATCGGCAGGTGCAACGGGCCGGGAGTCCAGGCGCCAGCATTGTCGAACTGCGCCAGCTTACCGCCCCAGGTGCTATCGGTTAGCACGAGATAGGAGAGGTATGCCGCTGGCGGGAACGCGAAGGCCGCGATGATCAGTCCGGCCTTGAATAGGAAAGCCGGAAAGCGGCGATCACGCCACCAGATCAGGAGCCACCACAGGCCAAGCACGGCCCCGACAGTCAGCAAGTCGTAGGCATGCTGCAGGCCGATCAGCGCGCCAACCACTCCGGCTAGCGCGGCGTAGCGTAGTTGCTGGCGCTGCTGAGCGTAGAGTGTCAGGCCGATCAGCGCAATGATCAGCGCCAGGGCCATGCCGAAGTGCGGGAAGGCCAGGGCGATGAAGAAGCTATTCGGCTCGGAGGTGTAGGTGTCGAAGGGGAAGGGCGCTTCGGGTAGACCCTGGACGTACTTGACAACGATCCAGACCACACCCAGGCCCCCGCCGAAGGCGAAGATCAGGAACGCCAGCCGTTGTTGAACAGGTCCGGATACAGCGATGCGCAAAAACCCATAAGCGCTCACCAGGAAGGCTATGGTGGCAATCACCCGCAAGGCCCCGAACACCGCGGCGTACTCCAGGCCAAGAAGCGTTCCCACCCGACCGGCGCTCCACCAGAGCAGGTGGAAGAGCGCTGGCTCGTTCGGCTCGGGAGTGAGCCGATTGGCGGCCAGGTTCTGGTGGCTCAGATCGCGCATCCAGGCAAAGTACTGGTTGTGATCGGGGATGTTGTACATGACCCCGGTGAAATGGCGCGTGGTGGGGGCAGTGGTGTATGCAAAGATGAAAGGCAGGCTTGTCAGAATCAACACGATTACTACAACAACTGCACAGAAGCGCCGGCCAGAGACGGCCGCCTGCTTTGGTTCGGTCCAGTCTGCAACAGCCAGTTTTTCTGGCAGGGATGGATGCACCGACATGCTTCAAGCCTCCTGCGCGGACGCTCCTGAGGTGACGACGCTTTGCGTGTGTTGCTCAGCCATTTGCCTCACTACAATCAGTAAACCGAGGAATAGCCAGTTATAGGCTGCGTAGCTAAAACCAGCGATCCCCTGGTTGTAGACGAAGGGCAACATCCAATCGCCAAAGACCATTGAAACCAGAGCGCCAGCCCAACCAGCAGTGGCAACGATGGCTACAGTACGTAACAGTCCAGGTGGCGTGATCTGCACCGTGCGCCAGCCGTACCACAGGCTGGCGCCCATGAACCAGAGCCACAGCCCGGCGCCAATCACCCCGAACTGAGCCAGAATGTCGAAGTAGTTATTATGGGTCGAGCGCGCATCCCAGGGGAAGTAGGTCATATTGTAGGGCGCGTAGCCCGCCGGCCCGGTGCCGAACAGCCAGTGCTCGCGCACAATCCCCATGTTCCGTTCCCAGATCTCCAGGCGTCCACTGCTGCCTTCCTCAATATTGTCCGCGGTTACTTTCTCCAGATAATCGCGACCTGGCCCAATGACAGCGTAGGGGATGGCGATGATCAGGATCACCACGAAGAGCTTACGTGAGTGCAGGAAAAGCAGCGCAAACAATCCTGCCAGGGTCGGGAGCCAGCCAGAGACCCAGAGAGAGTTTTTGACCGCAACTATGTACAGGTGCCAGCCAAGGAGCGCTGCTCCCGCGAGCTTTCCGTACCACGGCGTGTGGGGATACACAATCACCAGCCCGGCCAGTGGCACTGCAAACCACAGTCCCCAGAGGCCCCTGTCATTCAGGAATATCTGGGGTATGCTGAAAAACTGGGTGGCAGTCATCATAGCCCCGCAGGCTATAAACGACCACAGGTAAAACCAGATCTTCCATGGCCGGTCGATGAAGCGTGCCACCATGAATGGCACCCACATCAGGGCCAGCAGCGAGAGGAGCGAGGCAGACTGTACTACGCGAAAGTTGTTGCCCACAATCCGCCAGTTCAGGATCGGGTCGGCCCAAACGATACCCCAGGGCATAGAAACAATGCAGACGGCCATGAACGCCAGTAAAACCCGGTTGAACGGTGTGGGTGTCACCTCCCATCTGCGCCTGATCAGCATGCCGGTCAGCCACATTCCGACCAGCCCCAGCGCGATGACCATGCTGATCGGCATTTCACTGGCGTTGCCCACTGGTATGTTGACCATGCGCAACATCAGTGCCGTCAGGGGCAGGATCAGAACGATAGTCGCAAAGTAGCGTGAGGCGAAGCTTATGGCGATAGGTAGGAGCGGGAGGACGATCAGCATCAGCGCCAGACGGGAGTTCCCGCGGGCGAGGATGAACCCGATCGAGACGCTGTAGGCGATCGCAATGCCTACCATCGCGACGGCGAGCAACCGGCGAGGAAACACCGGTAACGCTTCGGGACGTTCAAGGTGGTCAAGCCATCGGAGCATGTTCGTGCCTGTCGGTCCTCTCTTGCGACGTGAGCAGCCGGACACATTTATCCTATGGGACGCTCCACCACGGCGTCACCCCACTGATTGACCTGCGTGTAGACCGCCAGGGTTTCGCGCGCGCAGCGGTTCCAGGAGAACGTGCTTGCGCGCCGCTGCCCGGTTGCCCGGAGGGTCTGTGCTAAGTTTTTCTCACTGAGGATCCGTAGCATAGCTGCCGCAAGTTCCTGATAGTTGTCGGCGTCGAAGAGCAGGGCGGCATCACCGGTAATCTCTGGGATGGATGAGTTGTTGGCCGCAACCACCGGCGCCCCACATGCCATAGCCTCAAGCAGTGGAAGACCGAAGCCCTCGTAACGCGATGGAAAGGCAAACAGGCTTGCCCCGGCATAGAGCGCCGCTAACTCGCTATCGTCTACACCCCTGAGGAACACCGTTTGTCTGGCTATGCCCAGTTCGTGCGCGAGCTGGGCAATCTCCTCGGCCAGGTGCTGGTGGGTCCAAACGATTGCGAGTTGATGACCCGCACGTTGTTCCGCGGGAAGCAGAGCGTAGGCGCGCAGCAGGGTCTCCATGTTTTTTCGCGGATCAGACGAACCGATGCCGAGTAAGTAGGAGCCGTTCAGCCCCAGGCGCGCGCGGGTTGCTGCCGCAGTGACCGGGTCGATCGACTGGTAGAAAACCGGCTTCGCCGCCTCGTGAGTAACAATTACCCGCTCGGCGGGAAGCCCGAATGCCGCGATGATGTCGGCCTTTGCCGCGTGGGAGACGGTAATCACTACCGCCGCACGCCGTGCTGCTACGTCCGGCACAAGTCGGTAGTAGTGATCCATCAGTGAGCGTGGGTTAAGCGCCCAGCGGCCACTGTCCGCTATTCCGAGGCGCTTCCAGATCATATCGTGGATGGTCACAACCAGAGGACAGCTCAGGAGCAGTGGTGCAGTCAGACACGGGGCGTGCAGGAGGTCAAGCCGGTCGCGAACGGCAGCAAGCGCCAGGCCAGCTTGTTCACGCCAGGGCATGCCAATCAGGCGCAGGTGGCCGTCAATAATGCGTACGCTTATGTTTGGCTGGCGGGGGATGCGATCCCCCGGTGCAGGTGGTCGATCAACATAGAGGATATATTCATTATCCCGATCGACGTCAGCCAGGGCCGCAATCAATTCTTCACTGTAGGTCTTGAACCCCCCGCGCTGGGGGTGGGTCAGGAAGCGTGCATCAATACCGATCCTCATCGTACCACCTCGGGTGCCAGGGGTTGGCGCAACTGGCGTTGAATGGCCGCCAGCATCAGGCCGCTGTCGCGCGTGATTGTCCGTCCGGCGCCCTGGCGCCCCGGCACAGCCGTAACGAGCGCCCCGGCAGTTGCTCTGGTGAGAAAAATGGCCAGCAGTCCGATTCCCAGTATGTGCGTGCGTAGCGAGCCGTAGTGCTTGCCGAAGAAACGTAGCTTGCTGCGGTAGAGTTCGGCTTTCATCCGGGTACTGACCATGCGGCTGCTCTGTCCTCCTAGATGCACCACTTCCGCTCCTGGGAGGTAGCAAACTTCCCAGCCGGCCCGCCGGGCGCGAAAACACCAGTCCGCTTCCTCAGTGTACATAAAGTAGCGCTCGTCGAGCAGGCCGAACTGTTCAATAGCCGTCCGCCGGATTGCAAAACAGGCGCCGCCGATCCAATCCACACGGTAAGCCTCGCTCCCATCGCTGGTGGCAAAACGCTGGCGGCGGCGCAGGTTACGCCCGGTCAACTCTGAAGCCAGGGTCGGAAAACTGGCGTAGGAGAGTTGCACGCTCCCGTCGCCATTGAGCAGTTCTGGTCCAACGATCCCTACCCGGGGATGCTGATCGAGAAAACGTACCAGGGCGCTGAGCGAACCGGCCCCGGGAAGGGTATCACTGTTAAGTAGCAGCACGTGGCGGCTGTTGCTGGCGCGAATGGCCTGGTTGTTGGCCGCCGCGAAGCCTTTATTGTCGCCGTTCGCAATGATCCGCACCTCAGGGTAGTGGCTCTGCACGGCCGCGACACTGCCGTCGGCGGAACCGTTGTCTACCACCCAGGTCTCGACGGCAATGTCAGGTGTGGCAGCCGGTATGGCCGCCAGGCAATCCAGGAGCAGTTGCCGGGTATTCCAATTAACGATAATAATGGCGAGATCAGGTTGTGTGGATGCGTGTGCCATAAATAACCTGTTTCTGGGTTGCTATCGTCTCCACCAGGGCCACAAAGCGCGCCCCGATGGCTCGCCAGTCGTACCGCTCGGCTACCGCGCGGCGACCGTTGGCGCTTAGTCGCGCGCGCTCGTCGGGGTGGGCAAGCAGGCGCACGGTGGTCTCGGCAAAGGCTGCAGGCGTATCGGCGATCAGGTAATCCCGGCCAGGTGTCAGATCAAGCCCCTCAGCGCCTTTCGTTGTGCTGACCACCGGGGTGCCCAGGGCCAGGGCTTCGAGGATCTTCAGGCGCGTGCCGCTGCCCTCCCGCAGTGGTACCACTTCGGCCCAACTGCGCGCTACCAGCGCTTTAATATCAGGCACAAAGCCGGTGAACTCTACCCCTTCGGATGGCGGTAGGGCCGCGATCTGGGCTGTGGTGGCCCGGCCCGTGATCCGGAGTCTGGTCGCAGGGCGCATTCCACGTATCTGGGGGAAAATGTGCTCCAGAAAATAGCTCATCGCGTCGTGGTTGGCCTGGTAGCTAAGCGCGCCCGGGTAGATCAGGGTGTCCGGTTCGGGCTCCAGGGGGAGAAGCGTGGCCTCGATGTCGGCGCCATTCGGCAGTACGGCCATCTGCGCCCTTGCGGGCGCGAGTGGTTCGGCCAGGGCAGCTTCACGCGCCGATACCGCCGTGTAACCGGCAAAACCTGCAAGGATGTGCCGCACATAGCTGCGGTGCTTTGCCCAGGTGAGCCAGCGTCGCAGGCGCTGAGGACCGGTGGAGGTAGTGAATTCGTCGTGTAGCGCGGCCATCTCCAGGTCATCAAGGACCCGCGGGATGCCGGGGAGCAGCAGTGCGTACGGTGCGCTGGAGAGCTCAAAAGCAACGACGATATCGGGAGTAAGGGCGACTGCGCTCCGACGTACCAGGTCGGCAAAGGACGGGCTCCAGGCGGCGCGTACCGAGGCGGGTCTGAGCGACCAGAGGCTCATCACCTGACTGCCTTTGCGTAACGGTGTCGCTGGTGCATGCTCAGCGAGCGCGGTTGCGCAGTAGCGCAACGGCAGTTGCTGGTCTGTCGCAGCGGGCAGATCACGGCACAGCGCCAGCAAGTGCACTTCGTGCCTGGTGCCCAGCGCTTCCAGCAGCCGGCTCAGGCGTAGCTTGATCCCGTTATCGGCAGGCTCGGGCCACCAGGATGTCAGAGCGAGGATGCGCATAGGTTCAACTCTGCTGCGTGTGCAAACGGTGGGGGTCCGATACGGGAACGGATGTGCCGGCCGCGCGGTGGTAGGCTGCAAGGGTCTGTTCCGCTGTGCGCTGCCACGAGAACTGGCGCGCGCGGGCGTACCCAAGCTCGCGCAAGCGCTCCGCTTCGTTCGTGTCGCCAAGTACGCGGTTCAGGTGTCCTGCCAGTGTATGCTCATCCTCGGCGTTGCAGAGGAGAGCAGCGCCACCGGCAACCTCCGGCATCGCTGAGTTGTCGGCGCAGATCACTGGCGCGCCGCAGGTCATAGCTTCCACAATCGGAATGCCGAAGCCTTCCAGCCACGAAGGGAAGACAAAGGCGCAGGCCATACTGTAGAGCGCGACCAGATCCGCCCGAGGTATGTTCAGCAACAGGCGGCACTGACCGGCGGCCTCGGTTTCCCGCACCACCGGTAGTGGCTCGCGCCGGCTGAAGAAGACGATTGTGTGGCTGTCGCGCAGGTGTTGCGGCAGGTGCTGCCATGCGCGCACGATTACCGCCGGATTCTTCAACCCGTCGGCGAGGATGAAAGGGCGTTCCAGCCTGTAACGCGCTCGCACTTCAGCCAGGACTGCTGCATCCGTCACCCGGCGCAACCCGGCCTCGATCCCGTGATGGATCGCGACAATCCGCCCGGGATCGTAGCGACCGTGGTGGGCGATCTCCCGGCGTGCGTGCTCCGAGACGGTGAGCACCAGATCGGCGCGGCGCAGAGCCAGGTGCGAGCAGCAGTAGAGGTATATCGTCATCGCGCGCGCGCGAGTATCCCAGAGGGTGCCTTTGCTCTGCAACGTATGGCTCAGCGGCATCAAGGTCATTGCGTCGTGCAGAGTGATTACCGTTGCGGCGCCGCGCGGTCCAAAGCCGTAGTTGGTGGGAAAGTGCGCGATTTGCACCCGGTCAGTAGCCATCGCGCGGCGCATGCGCACGAAGTCGCTCATGACACTGGAGAGTGCATTACGGTACGGCAGATAGCGTACCCGCGTGTTGGCCGGCACATCGCGCAACTCGAAGGGCGCCTTGGTGTCGGCGTAGAGTACAAACTCGTGCTCCGGAGCTGCCCTCAGCAACGCCGGCACCAGTTGCTTCACATACGTATGCACGCCGCCAACCAGGCCGTGGGAGAGGTAGCGAACGTCAATTCCAATGCGCATTGTCGGCACCTTAAATCGTCGTCTCCAGCCGCCCAAACTTCCCCCGCCAGAAGTCTATCCAGGCCAGGCGCATCCCCACGCGGCCCCGGCGCGCGCGCCACTTCGGGCGCAGGCACAGGCTCAGGTAGGTGCGCAGATCCTGCAGTACCAGGGCCTTGAACCAGGTCCGCGGTCTGGCGCCTGTGGCTCGCAGGAACAGCAGCCGGTTGCGGGTCATGTAGTACGCCAGATACTCCTTGTCAAAACGGGCGTTGAGGGGGATCTTGTGCCAGAGTTTTGCCTGTGGCGCAAAGAGGATGCGAAAGCCCGCCCGGCGGGCGCGCACGCACCACTCGGTCTCCTCGAAGTACATAAAGAAGCGTTCGTCGAGCAAGCCGACCCGCTCCAGCGCCGCGCACCGAAGCAGCATCGCGCAGCCCGTTATGAAGTCTACCTCACGGGTTGCCGTGAACTGCCCTTGATCCTCAACCTCACCTTCCATCCGGCTGATGCCCTGTTCCCAGTCGATCCAGCCGCCCGCCGACCAGACCCGTGTCGGCGCAGCGTGGTAGTAAATGATCGGTCCCACCGCGCCTGCGCGCGGGTCGCTTTCGGCTGCGGCCACCAGCGCGCTCAGCAGGTTGGGCGGGGCCTCCGTGTCGTTGTTGAGCAGCAGGGCGTAGTCGAAACCCTGCGCCAGGGCGTAGCGCAGGCCGACGTTGTTACCCGCCGCAAAGCCGAGGTTGGCCCCGTTCTCAATAACGAATACGAATGTTTCGGGGAAGGCTGCCCGCACTGCTGCGGGCGTTCCGTCCTGCGAAGCGTTGTCTACCACCACGACGCGATAACGCTCGCGGGGATAGTCCAGGCGCTCCAGCGACGCCAGGCAGGCCAGGGTGTCGGCGAGGCCGTTGTAGGTCAGTACGATGATAGCGACACGCGGCGGCATCAGACTACCTCCATCGGTCGCGCGGCCCGGCGCTGATCGATCACCAGGCGATAGGCCTCGATCAGTTCGCCCATTGCATCATCAATGCTGGGCGGCGGGCGCACCCCGGCGCGCAGGCGCTCCAGCAGCCCTGGCTCGTCGCGCAGGCGCTGGATCTGCCGTGCCAGGTCGCCGGCGTCGCCGGGAGCGAAGTGCAGCCCGTCTACCTCGTCGCGCACCAGTTCGGCCATGCCGCCGAGGCGAGAGGTGATCACCGGGCGTCCCGCAGCGTGAGCCTCCATGATCGTGATTGGACTATTCTCATACCAGATCGAGGGGACGACCGTGAGATCCAGTTCGCCCAGCACGGTGGGCAACTGCTCGCTGGTGAAGGAACCTGCCAGGGTAATGCGGGGGTCGGCGCCCATCAAGGTCCGCAACTGGCGCGTATAGCTGGGGTTTTGCTCGGGGTTGCCGAAGATCCGCAACTGGATCGGTCGTCCATCGAGCGGAAGCTGGCGCACCGCCTGCACCAGCAGATGAACCCCTTTGTGCGGCGCTATCTGGCCGAGATAGCCGAGGCGGAGGATGCCGCCACGTGGCGGTGGTGGCACGGCTGCCAGTCGATCCATATCGAGACCTATGCGCATTATTTGCAGTCTCGTCTGGATCTGGCTTGTTGTGAAGATCCCTGCCAGGAAGCGTGAGGGCGCGATCGCCAGATCGACCTGCGCGAGGGCCGCCTGCAGATACGCGCGCCGCGCGGCCTGCGCATCACGTCCCGCGCCGCCGACCAGGGCCACCCAGGCCCGGCCAGCCAGGCCGCCACTCACCTGCTCAGGGAGACGATAGCGCCGCCGGTCGAGATTGAGGCACCAGGCGCAGCCGGCTGGATCGGCGGGGATCTCAGCGCAGACCTGACCATCGCCGCGCAGCAGGGTGAAGCGCGGGCAGAGGAACCAGTAGTCGTGCAAGGTCACGATACGCGGCACATCGAGACGGTAGGCTTCCTCCAGCACGCCGGCGCCGATCAGGTAACCGCTGTGCAGGTGGAGCAGGTCAGGCCGGTTGGCTTGCATATGCCTGGCAACCCACCCGGCCACCATCGGGTTGGCGTAGGTCCAGTTCGCTGGCGCGCCGCGCAGCCCCAGGTGCAATCGCCAGACCGGCACGCCCTGGTAGTTGTCGTACTCGGCTTCAACTCCCGCCGCGCGCTCCGGGTCGAGCGTCTCAACGCAGACCACCTCGGCCTCGTGCCCGTGAGCGAGTAGCCAGCGCGCCAGGCAAAAGGTGTACAGTTCGGCGCCAGCGCTGTAGCGCGGCGGGAAGTGATGGACGGCGAGGAGGATCTTCATCCGTGCACTCCTACGATGGCTCCGCCGTAGCCCGCCGCGCAGCGATCAGACCGCGCACGAAGGCAGCTTCATCGGGACCGATCACCCGCATCGCCAGCAGCAGACTGGCGTAGAGCGCCCCGCCCATCGCCACGGTCACCAGCACCGGTAGATCCTGGAAGGCGTAGACCAGTGTGGCCATAGCGACGACTGCTGCGGCGGAGCGTGACAGGGCGCCCCAACGCATCTGGCCGAGCAAATCGCGCATGAGCCACAGGTACTGCCCGACCAGCACCAGTTCGGTGACCACAGTGATGGTTGCGGCGGCCAGTGTGCCATAGCGAGGGATGAGCAGCAGATTGGCGACAATATTGACACTGCTGCTGACAACGATTGCCCGCGCGACCAGGGCCTCCCGTCCGGCAATCACCACCACGTAGCCCAGAAACTCCGACAGGAACATCAGCGGAACGACCCAGATCAGAATTGCCAGGAGTGTGGCTGAAGGCCCATACTCAGGACCGAAGAGGAACCCCACCAGCGGACGGGCCAGGATGAACCCGCCTACGGCGATTGGCAGGGCCACCAGCAGCAGGTAGCGCAACAACCGCTCATAGATCTTCGGCAAGCTGCCGGGATTGGTCACAGCCTGGCGCGAGAGCGAGGGGTAGAGTGCTGTGTTAAGCACATTGGACAGGGTTACCAGAGCGAATACCAGATTGTAGGCGGCGTTGTAGTGGCCGGTGGGCCTGTCGCCGCTGAAGATATTGAGCAGCACCGTGTCAAAGCGGTACGAGATCCCCAGCGTCAGGCCGATGACGCCGAAGGGGAAGGCGGCGCGCAGCAGGGGAATCCAGCCCTGCCGGGTTAGCCGGCCCGGGCGGAGGCCGAGGTTCCGGACTGCGCGAACCACCAGCGCCGTCATCACGACGACGCCGGCCATCGTGGCAATAATCAGCCCGTAGTAACCCAGGCCCAGCCAGAGCGCCAGGCCACCCAGACAAACGAAGACAAGCTGATTGACCACCTGCACGCCGGCGGTCAGGTCGAGGCGCTCGTGGCCGGCGAGCACGGCCTCGGTGCTGCCGTGGACGGCGTAGACCAGTACAGTCAGCGCATTCAGCGCAATTGCGCCGATCATCATCGTGGGGCGACCGGTGAGGATTGCCGCGCTTGTCACCAGCAGCCCGGCAACCAGGGCCAGGATCAGCCGCAGGGCCAGCACATCGGCGTAGAGATCCCTGATGCGCGCCTGACCATCGGGCGTGTCACGCAGGCGCGCCACCTCGCGCACGGTGTAGGGCGCCAGCCCCAGATCGGCAATGAACAGAAACACAGTGCCAAAGCCGATCACCGCCGCATACTGGCCAAAGTCACCGGCCCCGAGTTGGCGAATGATCAGCACCGAGAAGGCGAAGGAGAGCAGTTTGATCGCTATCTGAGCAACCAGACCGGCGATCGAGTTTCGTAAGACAGTGTTGGCGAGTTGCTGCATCTTAATGGTCCGTATCGGAAGCAGGCGTGACCCTGCTCTCCCTCTCACAAACGGCACAGTCGCTCTGGCTCAGGCCAGCGCTGCCGCTGCGCTAACAACGCAGCTGAAGACGCTCAGGTATCTTACTCCTTGCCGTGCCACCTGCCAGGCCAGCGACTCGACACGCTGGAGCCATGCATCGAGCGAAAAGTTCTCCTGCATCCACTGCCGCGCCTGGCGGCCCATCCGCACCACGCGCTGCGGCTCGTTCCAGAGCGTGTCTATTGCCTCAGCCATAGACCGGTCATCACCCTGATTGACCAGCAACCCTGTTTCACCTTCGACGACGTACTCGCTCAGGCCAGGCATACGTGTTGCCACAACCGGTTTGCCCATAGCCTGCGCGGCCTGCACCGAGGTGCAGCCGGCGCTCCACTGCGTCGTTGCCCGGATCGGCACAATAATAAACCGGCTCGCGGCATAACATTCGCGCAGGCGATGCGGATGCACGAAGGGTTCCACACTGATGTTCGCTGGCAATGGCTCTTGCTCGTGCCCGCCGCGCCCCGAGACCCACGTGCTGCCGACGCGCAACTGGCAGGGAATGTGCGGCAGGCGGCGCATAGCCCGAATGAGCGTCGGGTAGTCGCGGTAGGAGAGGCCGAGACTCTGGATGAACCCTTCGACACCGCTGGAAAGCCCGTCGGGCTGGTAAAAGCGGGTATCCACCGGTGTGTGCAAGGCGACCACGCGTTCTGGCTCCAGGTCCAGCGCCGCGCGCATACCCTCAGCCTCGGCCCTGCTGATTGCTGCGATGATATCCCAGCGCCGCTGCAGTCTCATGGCTTTAATCAGCCGTAACTTCTTCGGCGACATGCCGTGATGGAAAATAACAATGTGACGGACCCGCCGGTCGAGCAGCAACGCGAGTGGCACGCCGACCCGCTCCGAGAGGCTGATAACACAATCATAGCCCTTCTGGCGAACCAGGCGCGCAGCGTTCGCCGCGAGACGCAGGTCGCTACGCAACAGATCTTCAAATCTTTGTACGAGCGGGCGAGCGGGCAGCCGATTGTAATCGAGATACTCTGAATTGAAGCGCTCGGCCAGTTCCAGGTAGTCAACACGTTGATGCTTGCCTGCGCGCACCTCTGCAGCCAGACCAGCAGGGGTTGAATTCGTGGCGATAATCAGCACTCGCATGCCAACACCTGTACCATAACTGTGGATTGTAGATTGCCGTGGTGGTGTCACAGTGTGCTCTGGCTGTGGCGCGCACCCGGCTTGTTCAATTCCAACAGGCATCATGTGCAGCAGGTTCGTGGGAGCGGCGCCGGCGTTCGTCGTTACCTGGCACTGCACCCCGGTAGGGGTGACATAGGGCAGTGTAGCGAGTTGAGCTAACAGGGTGATAACAGTTCAGTTCCCGAAAGATGACAGTTCTGTACTCTCACGGGAGCAGAGAACGCAACACCATACGGAGAAACCCGCGGTTCCCGATGATCCGTGGTTCGGCTCGCAGCGCCGCTACGATGTGTCGGCGTATATGACGACGCTGTCCGTGCTGGTGATGGAGAAAAACCATCCCGATGTGGTAGCCGCCGTAGACCCGGCGGCGCAGGTGGCGCAGCGACGGCACATCCGCGGGCAGGTACGCGAACACCCGGTCGAGAAAGGCCTCGGGATCGGCGGTCCGCGGGTCGAGGGCTGCGCCCACAATGCAATCCCGAATCCGCTCGCGCTCCAGGGTTGGGCAGTGCCGCCAGGCCAGGCGCAGGTGCTCCTGCCCCTCGGCGACCCGGCCAATGCGGAAATAGCGCATCGCCGTTTCGTAGTGCAGAACGGCGTAAGCCTCGGCCTCGATCGCTTTGATAGCGGGGGGTAATGTGGGATCGCCGAAGAAGCGGGCAAGGTGGGTTTGCCAGCTTACTATCTGCCGCGGATCAACCCGTGCAGTAATACTGGTCTCGTGGAAGCGATAGACAAACAAAGGCTCATCAATGTAGCCGAAGGCATAGCCGGCGCGCGCAAGGCGGATCCAGAGGTCGGCATCTTCGGTGCCATAGGCGGTCTCGTCGAAGGCGCCGACAGCGTCGAGGCACTCGCGCCGGAGCAGAGCCGCGCCGGGAAAGAAAAAGAACTCGCGCCGCAACAGCGCCGCGAGCACGTGCCCCTGGCGGGCCGGATGCACTTCGCCAAGCACACGCCTGCCGTTGCGATCAACCTGCCGCCAGGCCGAATAGACCAGCCCGTACTGCGGGTGACGTTCCAGAAAGGCTACTTTCGCCGCGATGCTTGTGGGAACCAGCAGGTCATCGCTGTCGAGGAACTGCAGGTACGTCCCCCTGGCAACGCGCAGACCGGTATTGCGGGCTGCTGCCGGTCCGCGATTGGCCTGGCGCAGGCAGGTGATCTGCGAGTGGTAAGGCGCCAGCACGTCCCGAGTCGCGTCGGTTGAGCCGTCGTCAACCACGATCACCTCGATTGCGGCGTAGGTCTGGGCCAGCACGCTCTCTATGGCCTGACCGATGTACGCCGCGCTGTTGTAGGCAGGGATAATAACCGAAACGAGCGGTGATGCCATGGGCGATTGCAGCTTTCAAGAGGAACGTGCTGTACACCACCCTCCGGGGTGGTATGCGCCTCCGGCGCCGCCTGGAGCGAGGGGAAACCGGCTTTCCTCCACCCCTGCCCGGCGTTCAGGGGCGGACAGAACGTATGAGCGCCGACGCGCGTTATGGCGTTGGGATGCGCTGGTTAGTCCTCGCCCCCTCCCCCTCTCCAGCGAAGCTGGAGCGCCTGCGCTGAGCCTGTCGAAGCGGGGAGACCAGCGCCGCGCGCGGGGGCGTTCCAATGCGGTACACGCCACGTTGGCTCGGATGGTCTGTCCGCCCTTAAACTGCCCGGCGGGAGGATTGGGGAGGGTGTAGCTCTCCCAGGAAACAGCCGGCCAGCGGAGAGGGTTTGGCAGGTCGTAGCCCTCCCGGGAAAAACCCATTTTCATCCTGGTATTGTGCGGCGCAGCGGCATGTTCTATCAGCGCCCGGTTGTCAGTTGGCGCCCCAGAAAGGCGGGTAGCGATTTCACCGCAATTGCCACGACGCCGCGGTTCAACAGGCCTGAGGGGTCGTAGCGCAGGGCTGTGGCAAGGTGGGGAATGACCCGATGCCGGCGGCCAGCGTGGTAATCATCAAACGCCGCGGCGAAGCGCGCGGCGCTCACCAGGGTAGCGCGGAGCCTGAACAGCGAGCGCGCTTCGGCTGGCAGGTGTTGCAGGACCGTTTCGACAAAGCGTTCCGGGTCGAGATCGGGCTGCCTGGTGGCAAAGTGGCGCATCCGGTTGACGAAGGCATCAGGCTGGTTGAGGAGGGTCGGTTGGAGCGCCAATGCCTGCCGCAGATGATTCTGCGCCTCGCCGATCTGGCCCCGTCCGTAGAGGCGCAGAGCCACACCCAGGTGGGTCTGCCCGCGCATGTACGCCGCATAGCGCTCAAGACGGCGTACCGATGGCGGGAGATGGGCGAGCATCCCTTCCACGAACCCCAATGGGTCGGTGATATACGCGCCGAAGGCCCCCTCTACCAGCAGGTTGACCAGAAACATGTCGTCGTTGTTGAGTTGCGGGATGAAGCTCAGGGCGCGTTCCAGGCATCGCTGCGCCGCTTCCCACTGATGACTGTGGTAGTAGCGCCAGCTTAACCACAGACAGGTGGTACCGTAGGCGTCGTTCCGGCGCGCCTGCACCGGGGCGGGCAATGCTGGATCGGCGAACAGGTCGTCGAGCATGGCCATCGAGTCGCGTTCAACCCGCGCCACATTCGACATAATGCTTCCCGCTGTCATCCGGTAGGCGCCAAGTGGCTCCTGGACGCAGGCGAAGGCGTAGCCGGCCAGACTGATACGCAGCCACAGATCCCAGTCTTCGACCACCAGTGGGCGGTAGCCGCCAACCCGCTCGACACACTCCCTGCGCATCAGTGGCGCTCCTGACCAGATCGGGTTCAGGACGATCAACTCCTCCAGCGTTCCATCTGGCAAAAAGGAGACCTTCTCCAATTTCCGGCCGGCCTGGCTGATCATATAGTAGCCGCAGTGCACCAGACCAATCTCCGGTCGGCGCTCGAGCACCCGTACTTGCTGCTCGATCTTGGTTGGCAGCATCAGATCGTCGTCGTCGAGGACGTTGATATATGCGCCCCGCGCGGCCTGTAGGCCGGTATTGCGCGCGGCAGCGCCGCCCCGATTGGTTTGCCGGATGTAGGTAATCCGGGGGGCAAACGCCGCAGCGACTGTCGGGGTGTCATCGCTGGAACCGTCATCAACCACAATAATCTCGATTGCCGGGTACGTCTGGGTCAACACACTCTCAATGGCCAGACGCAGCAACCCCGAGCGGTTGTAGGTGGGAATAACGACCGAGACGAGCGGTGGGTCAGATGGCTGGCGCATAGCAGTCCCTTATCGCAGTCCTGGGAGGAGCGATCGCGCGAAGATTGCAATCACCCCGCGGTTGGTGATGCTCGATGGGCAATGCCGCACCCCCTTCAGCACATTGACGATCGTCTCGACATGCCGTCCAGCCGCATAGCTGTCAAAGGCGCGCTTGAGACTGAGGGCGCCCAGAATGGGGGAGCGCTGGGCTTGCAGGCTACTGAGGGATGGCGGCAGAGTGTTCAGGACCAATCTGGCGTAGGCTTCGGGTTCGGGTTGGAGAATGGCCGATTGAACCACGGCGTGCCGGAATGCCTCGGGATTGGCGGCGAGACCTGGTTCGCGAGACGGTCGGTCTGTCAGGTCTTCCCGGGTGGTGGGCAAGGCGCTGGCAGCGTCAGCGCTCTGTGCGCTCTCCAGATAGGTATGGAAGCGCAACCGTTCCAGCATTGGCAGGTGCAGCGAGCGCAGGGCTTCAGCCTCAGGGGGCAAGTTCTGCATTACCTGGTTGATGTACACCTCTGGCGGGTCGTCCGACAGGCGTACAGCGTGATACAGCACCAGATCGATGAAGCGATCGGTCTGCAAGGCCAGGTCGGGGTCCAGAGCCAGGGCGCGAGCCAGATGCTCGCCCGCGGCAGTACTGTTGCCGAAGCGATGCAGGCGGAGCGCAAGAGTCTGGTGGACGCGCGCCTGGACCCAGGCGCGGTAGCGATGCACCCCTTCGGCCTGAGGGGGCAAATGGGCGAACACCTCATCGAGATAGCGCAGCGGATCGGGGCTGCGCCCATACACCGCGTGGTTGCCGATCTGCGTGGCAAGCTCCCGTGGATGGACCACCTCGGGCGCTTCGGAGGCCAGAGCCATGCTGAGATGGCGCTGAGCGTCTTCCCACTGGCCAACGGTGTAGTACTGCAAGGCGAACCAGGTGTGCCAGGTCGCGTAGGCGCGGCGCTTCACCAGGCGCACCGACGCAGGCGCGCCGGGGTCGGCGTACACCGTGTCCAGGATGGTGAAAATGCGCCGGTCAACCACCGCAACGCTTGACGACAGAGCATTAGTGTGGAGCCGGTAGGCGCCGATCGGCTCACGAACGCAGGCAAACGGACACCCTGCCAGGGCCAGGCGCAGCCACAGGTCCCAGTCGAAGCTCCACCGCTCCCAGGCAGTGCTGTAGAGCCCCACGGCGTCGAGCCACACGCGGCGCATCAATGGCGCTCCTGACCAGATGAAGCACCGGCAGATCAATTCGCTGAGCACGTCGTGTTCTGGCATGTCGGTCATCATGTCCAGTTTCCGGCCGTGCTCATCAACGGTGTAGTACCAGCCGTGACACAGACCCACCTCCGGGCGCGCGGTGAGCACCTGCACCTGCCGTTCGATCTTCAGCGGCAGCATCAGGTCATCGCTATCGAGAAAGGTGACGTACTCGCCCGAGGCCCGTTGCAACCCGTGCTGGCGAGCCCGGGGCACACCCTGGCGCTCCTGGCGCACATAGACGACTTTTGCGCCGTAGCGCGCCATCACTTCAGCCGTGGCGTCGGTTGAGCCATCGTCCACCACAATGATCTCGAGGTGCGGATAGGTCTGCGCCAGGCAACTCTCGACGGTTTGAGGCAGGAGATCGGCGCGATTATAGGTGGGAATAATCACCGATACCAGAGGCGAGACAGGGGCCATCGCTCCTCTCCTCTCTGCGTCTTTAGGGGCGGACAGAACGTGTGGGCGCCGACGGGCGTTATGGCGTTGGGATGCGCTGGTTGGTCCTCACCCCCGGCCCCGCTCCAGCGAAGCTGGAGAGCCTGCGCTGAGCCTGTCGAAGCGGGGAGACCAGAGCCGTGCGCAGGGGCGTTCCAATGCGGCATAAGCCACGTTGGCTCGGATGTTCTGTCCGCCCTTAAACTCTCCGCATCATGCCGGGGTGTGCCAGGCGGAATCGACCTGGTGAGATTGATGCGACCACATAACGCGAGGCTGGAACACGCCACCGGCCTCGGCGCCTTGAAGGTAGCCCTTCACGTGGAAGATGTTGCCGCTATCGGCAGCATAGATCAGCGCCCGTCGCCGGTCTTCAAGACGCACTTCGATGGAATACATATCCGGCACAAGTTGCAACGGATCGATGCGCAGTACAACATTACCTTCACCGTACACCCCGTGACGAATGTCATTGGCTGAACTTTTGATAAAACAACAGATGACCCCATCGGCGCGTTGGATCTGCACGACGAACGCCGGCGCTTCAATGGGCTGAGGGGCAACGTAGGTGATGCGCAGGATCAAAGCCTCATCAGGGCCAAAGGCCTGTTCTGGCCTGCCCTCGGCATTCAGCAGCTCACTCTTGACAACGGGCGTGACGCCTTCCTGATCGTGCGCAGGCTCGAATGGCTCACCCTCGGCGACCTGGTCTCGCAGACGCGACAGTGCCGCTTCCCGATCCTGTTGGCGGTAGATCTGTATCACCTCAGTCGGATGTCCTTCGGCCTGAATCTGCCCTGCGCGCAGCAACAGAGCCCGGCTACAGAACGTGCTGACGCTCCACAGATTATGCGAGATAAAGACGATAGTAGCGCCGTCGCGGTGCAATTCGTGCATTTTGGTCAGGCAGCGTTGTTGAAACGCCGCATCGCCGACCGACAGCACCTCATCAACGAGGATAAGATCTGCGCGCACGTGGGCCGCCACGGCAAATGCCAGGCGCACATACATCCCCGAGGAGTAACGTTTCACCGGCGTGTCAATGAACTGCTCCAGTCCGGCAAACTCGACAATGTTGGCAAACTGGGCGTCAATTTCGCGCTTTTTCAGGCCCATAATCGAGCCATTGAGATAGATATTTTCGCGACCGGAGAGATCGGGATGAAAACCCGCCCCCAGTTCGATCAGGGCTGCCATGCGTCCGCGGGTCACGATGCGGCCACTGGTGGGAAAGGTGACGCGCGAGAGCAGTTTCAGGATGGTGCTTTTGCCAGCGCCATTGTGACCGATGATGCCCAGGATTTCGCCCTGTTCGACCTGAAAACTGACCTCGTTCAAGGCCCAGAACAACTGCCGCTCGTGCGCTGCAGTGCGCCTGCCGATCAGGCGCTGCGCCTGTCGGGCAAGCGCCTCGCGCAAGCTGGTTTGGCCTGCCCCGAGGTGGTAAGCTTTTGAAACCCGGTCAAACTCGATCATGCGCATAGGCGGCGGGAGCTAGTGGTCTGCCACGATAATTGTGATGAACGTGGCGGGAGGGGGCGTGGGAGGGCGAAGCCCTCCCCGCAAAAAACTATCCATCACAACCTGGTTGACAAACCACTAGATCAGATCGGCAAACAGGCGCTCAGCGCGCTTGAAATAATGATACGATACGATGGTAACCGCGATGGTCATAACCGTGGTAATGCCCAGGTACAACCAGTCAGGCGGCTGATTGAAGAAGATAACCCGACGATAACTTTCAATCAACGTTGCCATTGGATTCAAGAAATAGAGAGGTTGGAAACGTTCCGGGACGAGGCTTGCCGGATAGATAACAGGCGAGAGATACATCCAGATCTGTAGCGCCAGGGGGATAACAAATCGCACATCACGATAAAACACATTGATCGCCGAAATCGCCAGACTTACACCCAATGTAAACACCACCTGGATGATGAGGAGTATGGGCAGAAAGACTATCGTCCAGCCAACCGCAATCTTGTATATCATCATCAGCAGGGCAAGAGTAAGGGCGGCGATCACAAAATCGATCATTGAGACCAGATTGGCGGCAATCGGCAGGATCTCGCGCGGAAAATAGATTTTACTGACCAGATTGATGTTGTTCACCAGACTGGGCATTGCCATGCTGAGAGAATTGGCGAAAAACGTCCAGACCAGCAGGGCGGTATAGGCGAACACCGGGTAGGGCACCCCATCAGTCGGGACACGAATAAACAGGGTAAAGATCAGACTGAAGACGATCATCAGCGACAGAGGTTGCAGAATGGCCCAGGCTGCGCCAAGCAGCGACTGGCTGTAGCGGACCTTGAAATCACGGAGCGTCCAGCTATAGAGCAGTTCGTGGGCATCGGCAAGTTCACGCAGATGGGTCAGCATACACGATGAACCTGTATCATATGGCCTCTGCGTCAAGACGCGGGTCCGAAAGGGCGCAACTCGGAAGCTCTCCTCCCCCTGGCCTGGCAGACGAAGCGCCGTCTATGATCGCGGCACTGAAATAGTCGCTCGCTCGCTCCAGCCAGGGCGCGCTGTAAGGCTAGGGCAGCATGCTACAGTCTACAATCCGAAATCTGCTATCCGCAAGTGCTCTAGCCATGGGTTGTTCCGTAGAGCAGATGGATCAGGCTCTCACGATCCATTGCGAGGATCGGTTCAGCGGAGCGCATCAGGCGCGTGGCCTTGAGGGCGCGCAGTTTGCCTCGAATGTTGCTCCATTCGATCAAAAGCCAGAGGCGCGGCACTTCCGCCTCATAGGGGCTGATACGCCCCCGCATCAGGCGCAACCGGCGCACCAGCGCAGAGAGCATGTAGCGCGGGAGTGCGGCCATCTGGCCCAGGATGCGCCAGCATTGAAAGTTGAGATCGCGTGGGTAGCCATCGTATTCGCGGTACAGCGTATCCAGCAGGATCTCACCGAACCCGTAGTGCTGATAGAGGCGTCCCAGCCCCTGCTCGGTCGTCCGATGATGGTGATAGATGATTGCCTGTTCGGCATACGCCAGCCGCGTCCGGGTCTCGAGCTGGATCCGCCAGGATAGGTCAACGTCTTCGGCCGTAATCAGCCGCTCATTATAGCCTCCGATCTGTAACAGCAGGCGCCGGCGGTAGGAGGCGTTGGCGCCCAGCAGGTGCGGCAGGAACTCGTGATCGCCGCTAATGTAATTGACCAGCGGAGCGCATTCTTCGAGAAATAGCTCGACCGTGGATCGCTCGTCGTGCGCATAGGCGCCGATGTAGCCGCCAACCCCCCCCACTTCCGGGTCGGCGTATGGGCTGACCAGTTCACACAGCCAATCGGGATGGGCGACACAATCCGCATCGGTCGTGGCGATGATCTCGGCCTCGCTGCGCTTGAGGCCATAGTTTCGCGCTGCCGCCAACCCGCGCGTCGGGTTCTGGTAGAGGCGCACCGGGTACCGCCGAACAACCTCTACGGTGTCATCGGTAGATCCATTTTCTACTACAATAATATCAAACAAATGAGACGGGTAATTCTGGTCTAGAAGGCTCTCCAGACATTTCCCGATCATCTCGGCGCCATTATAGACACCGATCACGACACTTACGCTGGGCAGCGATTGCATAGACATCATCCACACTGAGGTGAAAATACGGGGAAACCGGGTTTCCCCACCTGCGGTGAGCCTGTCGAACCGCACCCCTGCCTGTGGGGGGCCAGCCGCTACCAACCGCGGTTGGGACATGGCGAAACCGGGTTTCCCCAACCCCCTCCCTGAGGGGAGGGTCTGGGAGGGCGTAGCCCTCCCGGGAACACGTATGTTCATGCTGGCGTTGTGCGGCGCAGCCGCATGGACGGCTGAAGCGACAAAAGCTCGTGCAAGATGAGGATCGGGGAGGATGCGGCCCGCCCCGATCTCTCCCGAAGGAGTCGTGGCGAATCCAGGCTGCCCCACGCCACTCCCGGCGGAGAGGGTTCGCAAGGGCGCAGCCATCCCGGACAACCTCGTTGTACGGCGTGGTTGCGGAGCGAAGCCCTGTTGGACCCGAGGTGAAAATAGGAGAGCGCAGGGTTTACTGTGCCCCTGCCCGGGGGGGAAGGTGGGGAAGGCGCAGCCCTCTCAAGAGAACCCTCTTTCATTCCCGTGGTGCGCGGCGGAGCCGCAGAGGTTCTCGATGCTTAGCCGAACGTGTTCTTTGCCAGGCGCCGGGTCCGTAGAAGTGCCACCTGAGAGATACGAGGAAATGTGGCAGCAGTAGTATACTATGCCCCCTCGGCTGCTTATCGGAGCGGGCATGGTACTATGGTCCTGCTTGCGCCTGGCCGTAGGGGTCGAGCCTCGGGGGTGAGCTGGCTCGAGTGGGGGTGCCTATTTCACCATAAGCCGTGGTTTCGGCAGCTAACGTTGCGCGGGAGGGTTTGGGCGTAGAGGCGCGGCGTCGCCGCGCCTCTACGCCCTCCCAGGAACGCTTATTTTCATTCTGGCGTGCGCGGCGCAGACGCGTGAGTGTCTGACGAAGTATTATACCATTTTGGATTTTAGATTTTGGATTGTGGATTGCCACGCTGGGCAGCACAACGCCTGAAATCGCTTCAGGCAATGCGGCATCATCAACGGTAATTGGTATTACAAGTACCCCAGCACCCGCGGATAACGCTTCCTGATCTCGCGGTACCACCGTCCCAGCGGCACGAGAATCGCCAGGCCGATCAACCAGGCGGCGTAACCCCAGACGATCCGTGGTCCAGGCAAGCTCACCAGCCCCAGTACCTGGGCCAGCAGGTTATAGACGATCAGGTGCATGACGTAGAAGAAGAGCGACACCTGGCCCACCAGGACCATCCAGCGCAACGGTCCTTCGCTCGTCAAACGCGGCCAGGCGTAGAGCCCGGCCAGTATGAGCGCGGCCAGACCGAGGTTAAACGCGAAGTAGGTGAGGCTCGGCGGCGCCTTGCTCATCACCAGAATGTGTGCCGGACTGCTGCCAACCGCGCCAAACGGCCCCAGGTCACCGAAGCCGCCTGCCAGGCGCAAGCCCAGCCAGAGGCCCAGCAGGCCGATCCCGGCCATGACCCACGTGCGGGGTCGCCGCATTGCCGGGCGATGTTGCAGGTGACCGAGAGCGTATCCCAGCCACAGCAGTGGTCCCCAGCCCAGCACGGCGAAGTGCGCTGCCGGGTTCGTCGTATAGCTGTAGGTTAGCCAGAAGGCTTGCCAGAACGGCTGCGGCGCGCCAGCCGCCAGCGCTCCGGCCATGGTCCCGATCAGCGCCTGGTGGATCAGCAGGGTCGTCAGGGCAAGGCCGGCCAGGGCTACCGCGGGCAGGAGGCGCGCCAGGCTCAGGATCATCATCGAGGCTGCCAGGGCCGTCAAGACGTGGGCGTAGGGCGCATCGCCACGCCAGAAGTAGCTGCAAATCGTCAGGTCGAGGGCCAGAATAACGCCCGCCCGCACCAGCATGTAGCGCGTCGTGACCCATTCAGGGTTGCCTTTGCGTCGCTGCGCCGCGGCGTAGAGTGCCAGGCTGTAGCCTCCGAGCAAGAAGAAGATCGGCGAGGCCAGGTTGGTGAGCAGCCCGCTCAGCCAGTAGGGGGCGCTTTGCAGCGCCACCGGCTGCCCGCCATACGATTCGGCCTGGAGCCCCGCGCCCATGAAGAAACTGGCGTGGTCAAGAGCCATCAGCAGCAGGGCCACGCCGCGCAGCGCATCGATAGCGACAATGCGCCCGGTGGAGACCGCGCGCTCGCGCGGGAGGGCAAGGCTTTCATGAGCTACGCTGGCACCTGATGCCATAGCTCTGATCCTTTTTGCTTCTGAGGTAAACATATGGGGAAATCGGGTTTCCCCACCTGCGGTGAGCCTGTCGAACCGCACCCCTGCCTGCGGGGGCGCCAGCCGCTCCCAACAGCGGTTGGGAAATGGGGAAACCGGGTTTCCCCACGCCCCTCGCGGGGGGAAGGTTTGGGAGGGCGAAGCCCTCCCGGGCCTCCCGAACTTGCTGGAAACGCTACTGATCGGTCACCCTCCGGCTCTCACTGAGCAGCGTCTCGCCTGCCGGAGCGCGGGTGTAGACCACGCTCGTTTGCCAGAGGGGCGCGCAGACTGCTGCGGCAAGCGTGTAACACACGGCGCCGCACGCCAGCGCAACGGTGAAGCCGCTGACCATGCTCACCAGGATCACCACTACCGAGCCGACAACCGAGAAGACACCGTTCATACCCCAGGCCCATGGCACCAGTTGCGGCGCCCGGGCGCCCAGTTGCCGTAATCCGGTCGGAAAGGGCATCCCCATCACGGTTCCCAGGGGCGCCATCAAGAGCACACTTGCCACAATCCGCTCCAGATCTGAGAGCCGCAGCAGCGCGCCAAAAATCGGCGGTAGTGCGAATATGTAGGCCAGGATCAGGCCCGCGACCAGTACAAGCACCACTTGCAGGTGGCGCGCCCCGTGCAGGATGCGCCTTCCAAGCAGGCTGCCCAGGGCCGAGAAGGCCAGCATGCTCGCGATGGTAGTGGTGACGGCGTGGACGGGATACCCAATGAACAGCGTGAAGCGCTGGACTAGCACGATTTGCACAAAAATGTAACCGGCGCCGAGCAGACTGAAGTAGACCAGTACCGGCATAGCGCCCGAAGTTCGTAACCCGTCGCGTTTGTAGCGTACCAGGGGGGTGACAATGAACAGGATTGCGGTCGCCACGGACAGAGTGAACAGGGTGAGCAAGATGAGGTTGCCAATCGGGAAGCGGTTCAGCCGGCCTTCGTAGGTGGCGTTAAAGTGCAGATTGCTCCACTTGAAGTAGTTGTAGAAGAACGGGTTGTCGTCAGTAACCGGGAAAATGTTGAACATGTAGGCCCGCTCGAAGGCGCGGGGATCATCGGCGTAGAGGTAGCGTGTAAAGGCGTTGTCAAGGAGCACCAGCGGATCCTGGAGCATGCTGAAGCGATTCGCGGCTGCCCAGGCACGCAGCCGATCCATCTGCGCGGCAGTGAACGGCGCGCGCGAAACCAGGAGCGTGGCGTTCTGGCCGCTCTCGTTGGCCACGATGGCGATATGGTCGCCGGGGCGTTCGACACCCATCCGTCGCAACGCCTCGGCAGCCAGGCCCGTAAGCCGCAGCATCTCACGGGGCGGTGTGTTGACATCGCGCGTCCACGAGAAGACACCGCGCGGGCTCAGGGCCTTGAACGACTGTTCGAGCGACTCGACAGTATAGATGTACGACTCGGCCAGCACGTAGGCCCCTCCAGAGAGGGCGGCCAGATTGTCGAGGCCGATGCCCTGGATAATGTCGTACTGCTCCTCGGTGCGGCTGAGGAAACTGCGTCCCTCGGCGACGATCAGCCGGGTGCCGGGGTGTTCGGCCAGGCGGCCTGTATAGTCCGCATACGGTCCGGTGAGCAACTCCACAATGCTCGGGTTCAGCTCGATCGCCGTGATAGCGCTGGCGCCGTAGAGCCGGGCCAGCAGGATGTCGAGCCCGCCACCAACGCCGATCTTCAGGGTCTTCGGGTTCTCGATGCCTAGCTGGTAGACCGCGCTGATTACCGCGTGGTTGAGAAAGCGGAAGCGCTGCAGATCCTCGTCGCTGCCATCGAATCGGTACATGCCCGTCATCGAGGTGCCGTCGATGGTGACCAGGCGCAGGGGCAATTCAGGGCGTCCTTCGAGAGCATACGCCGAACTGACCGCGCCTACGATCATTGGCTCGGTAATCACGATTTCCGGCATCACGTCAACCCGACCCACAGGGTCCCAGCGCGTGTACTCAGGGCCGGTTCCCTGGGCGCGCATGGCCCAGCCGAGTTCCTTGGAACCGGGAACGGGCAGCGCCAGAGGATGCAACAGCAACGCGATCAGCAGGGTGAGTTGTCCGAGCATTGTCACCGGGAGCACCCAGCGTCGGCGGCGAGGCAGTTCGATGCCGAACAAGACCGCGGCTACAACGCCGAGGACAGCGATGAGAACGATCGAGGCCGGACCGCCGAGCCGTTCAATCAGCGCCAGAATGCCGATGGTGGCAAGTCCTGCGCCGAGCATGTCAGCAAAGTACAGTTTGTGAGCGCTGATGGACCAGCGGCTAAAGGCTGCGGCAATGGTCAAACCGCCGGTGAAGAACGTTGTGAAGAGGCAGGCAAAGTAGATCGCCAGCCCCACTACCGTCCACGCAAGCTGCGCCGCGCGCAGCGGGTCAATAGCAACGAAGCGAATCGCCACCAGGTTGATCAGGCCGGCGAGGCTGAAGCTCAACGCCAGCAGGCCGAGGCGTCGCTTGAGGGTGGGCCCGTCCCACTGATGCGCGGCCAGGAAGGCGCCAGCGGCGCCGCCGCCCAGGAGGGCCACGCCAATCACCAGGTAGGTAAAGTGGTGCCAGATCATGAGTGAGAAGATGCGGGTGAAGGTGATCTGGAGCGCCAGCACCCCGCCCGAGACGAGCGCGAGACCGAGGTACTTCCCCCCAGCGGCAAGCGGTCCGTTCATGGAGACTTCCTTTCAGTGAGACATCGGTTCGTTGCGGGAGGGCACGTCCCTCCCCAATCCTCCCCTGGTTACACCAGACCTGTGCGACTGCGCCGCACAACGCCGGAATGAGCATATCTATTCTCGGGAGGGCGTAGAGGCGCGGCGGCGCCGCGCCTCTACGCCCAAACCCTCCCCGCCGGCGGGCTATGTTCACATCAGGTGTGAAGCCTCGCTTCACAGGGCGCCATAATCGGCTTCAATCTGAGAACGGCCTGCCGGTGTCGCTATCAAGGCGTAGCGTCGCCCGGCCAGGCGCCGCTCCGTTCGCTGCGCGACACTGCCGTTGACGCGCACTTCGCGCAGCGTGGACGCGCCGTGGCGCAGCGGCAGGAGTACGGCTGCCGCGCCCCCAGGGTTGGCCGGGAAGCTCAGTTCAAAGCCGAGCCGGCGGGTGTTCGCCTCCCAGGCCAGGCGCTGAACATCCGCGCCAACCCTGGCCTCGGTGAAGGCCAGCCAGCGTTCTGCCGAGAGGATCGGCATGCCGTTGGCGGCGGCGTAGTCCAGGCTTTCACTGAGCCAGTGCCCCACATTCCGGGCCTTCTCGCCGCCGAAGAGGAACGGATCTACGTGGCACTGCAACCCTAACGCTGCCGGGTAGCGACGCACGCTCTCGGCGATCTGAGCGATGGTAACGGTCGCTGCGGTTGCACCATCAAAGCCGGCTTCGTGGCCGGTGTCAAAGACGCGCATCAGGTGTTCGTCAACCAGGTGCGTGGGTTGCTGGTAGACGCTCAGCAGCGCCCCGCTCTGGTCAACGAAACGCATTGGCAGGCCGGTGCCGCTGAGGTAGCCGGCGGCCCAGGTCCCGTCGGCATGGCGTACGACCCCGCCAGCATGGTAGTGATCGAGATTCATGCGTATGCCGTAGCGTGCCTGAACGAAGGCATTGTCCACCCACCCGTGCCAGAGAATGCGGTGGGTGCGCACCGTAGGCGGCAGCGGCCCATAGCCGTACTTGATAAACTCGCTCCAGTAGAGGTTGTAGCCGCTTTCGAGACCGTCCTCCACATAGGGATGCATTCCGAACTCGTGCCCGCGCTCGCGCCAGCCCGCCAGGGTCGCCGGCGAGGGAATGGGGTCACTGTCATTGAAAAGACCCTTCAGGACGGGGATCTCCTCGACCTGCCAGCGAGCTTTGCGGGCCAGCCGGCGGGCGGTGCTGGTACGTGGTGGCGTGTAGTAGATCGAAACCGTGCCCCCACGTTGCTCGACGGGGCCGATCAATTGCTCGATGTGCCCGACGCGGCTGCCGTGCGCATCGCCCGTAGCGACGACCAGCGCCGGCGCGTTGCCGGGGAAGTACCAGAGACGCGGAAGTGGCGGCCCACTTGATGCCAGTTCTTCGATCAGGCGGGCGAGCAGACGCTGGTGCTCATCGGCCTGGGGGATGCCAATGCGCTCGAGGTCGATCCAGTCTACGAACAGGTCGGTGGCGCGGAAACCTTCCAGGTCATCACGTTCCTGCCCGGCGGCCGCCGGGTTGCCCTGCCGAATGAGCGCCACACAGCGGGCCAGGTCGAAGGCCCACAAGGCGGTCATCCCCGCGCCGAAGCGGTGGAGAGTCACCAGCGGGTCGCCATTGGCGCTGCGTGCGACGGCGCACGCGCCGTCGAGGGCCAGACGGTCGTAGGGGCCGTGGAGTTGCAAACGGGTCGCATCCAGGCCGTCGAGTTCCGCCAGGCCAGTGACGATGTGGAGATAATCGCCGGGTGCAGCCGCTCCCAATGGGCGCACACCGAACAGGCTGGCGAGCTTCGCATCGGGCCGGATGCCGAGCAGCGAGCCGCCCTGCGCGACGTAGGCGCGCAGCAGGGCCATCTGATCGTCCCGTACCGGCCCCGGCGCGAGAACCACAATGGAGAACCTGGCCAGCTCTGCTGCTCCGACCTGCTGGAGAGGCGCGCTGCGCACAGGCACAAAACCCTCAGTACGCAGGATCTCAACCAGGTAGGAACTGAAGTCGGGATCAGCAGCCGGGTTGTTGAGCACCAGCAGTGGCGTGTCGGGGGCAGGAACGCTCGACGGCAGGGGGGCTGCCAGGCCGCTTGCCCTGGCGAGAGGGGCGTCAAGCCGACGCTCCTCCAACCCGTAGGCGAGCGTGGCGCCACCGAGTGTGGCGCTGGTAGCGGCAGCAGCAGCGGCGCCAAGGAACTGGCGACGGGTCAGGCGGCGAGTGGCGAGCGGCTGTGTCATGCGATGTCCCTGCGGGCAGCACTCTGACGTCTCGCAGGAGAGGATATCAGAAACGTCTAAGTAGTAGGTAAACTTGCAATCTCTCCTGACTGACACGTTTGTTATTTTTGTCCGACGTCCATGCGGCTGCGCCGCACCCCGCCAGGATAAGAATAGGCTTTGTTCTGAGAGGGCGCAGCCCTCCCAAACGCTCCCGCCGGGGAGGGGGTTGGGGAAAGCCGGTTTCCCCATACCCCAACTGCTGTGGAGGGCGCCTGGTACCACCGGGTTTGTTTCTGGGAAGGCGCAGCCCTCCCAAACGCTTCCGCCGGGGAGGGGGTTGGGGAAAGCCGGTTTCCCCATGTCCCAACCGCTGGTGGGAGCGGCTGGCACCCCACAGGCAGGGGGATGGGGAAACCCGGTTTCCCCGTATGTTCACCTCAGGCACCATACGCGGGGCGCAAAACGCCGTGGTGAAACGAGAGACTCCCGGGAGGACGCAGCCCTTCTGATCCCTCCCGTAGAAGCGCACTATACACTTCAGCCCGACCGGCTATTGCGCCTGAACCACCAGGCCACAACAGCGATGATCAGTAGCACCGGTAGGAAGGCGATGAACAGGATCTCAAGGCTTTCGCCTTCCCAGCGGGGTGGTCCCTCAATGACGGGCCGGTTCCGGCTTTCATCCGGCAGAGGGGTTGGCGTGGGCCTGGGTGTTGGTATGGGGGTGGGTGTAGGGAGGATCTTAGGAATGGGGGTAAACGTCGGCAGAGGTGCCACTTCAGGGGCGTCTACTGAGACGCTGGAGTACCAGATCGTCTGGTATGCGCCCTTCTCATCGTCAACTTCGGTAGTCGTCCAGACGGCGTGGAGCCGGTTGCCGCGTTCCACCGCGAGGCGTGGATCGCGGGGCGCTGTCCCTTCGACTGGCAGCGGCTCGGGTAACGACCAGTTCCGGCCATCCCAGGTGAGGTGCCACAACTGCTGCTCGGTGACCCCTGTGATAGGCGCTACTCCCACCACAAGCAGATGGAAGCGCCCGGCGCCATCAACCGCGAGGCTGAAGCGTCGCCCGGATGTGGGGGTTAGAGCGGAACTGATCACTTCAGGCACCAGCCCTGGCTGCGACCAGGTTTGCCCGCCGTCGTTGGAACTCTGGAAGAACAGAGTGCCGGAAGTTGCGCTGGCGTAGAGCGCAAGCAACTGGCCGCCACGTCCTATGCCAAGGGTGACTTGAGAGAGCCAGTCGTCCGGAACGCCCAGCGGGATAGGCGCCTCCCAGCGTTGTCCGCCATCGGCGGAACGACGGTAGATCGGCAAGGCTGCTTCGCCAGGTTGTCCGGAGCCTTGATATTCCCAGAGCAGGTGAATCTGGCCCAGGTCATCGGCGCCGATCTGAGGAGCCAGGTTTGTCCCATCCAGCAACGAAAGGTTCTCGGCGCGCGTCCAGGTAAGGCCGCCATCGGTTGAGCGGCGGTAGCGCACGTTCTGGCACGCGGCGCAGGGTTGGGCGCCGGGCCCGGAACGTTGCGCAGGAGCGGCAAACACAACGTGCAGCGTTCCGTTCGGATCGCTGGCAATCGCTGTGGCGCTCCCCGTGCCAAGTTCGACCGGGGGCAGCAGGAGGGCCATGCGTACCACCTCGTTCCAGGGTGCCTGCAAGTACTGCTGCCTACCATCAGTGGTGGTGACAATGTGCAGTCTGGCGTCAGGCGCGCTCACAAGTCTTCCAAGCACGGCAAAGCGTGGATTATCCATCGCCGCATCGCTAACCAGGGGAGAAGAGGTGTCACCACTAGACCGCCGTTCACGCAGCACGATTGGCTCGAGTGTAGACCAGACCCCATCAACGCGCATGCGGTACATCAGGGTGTCGGCGAGCCTCGTCCGTTCGTTCGTGCGGTTGAGGACACCGGACCAGATCACGTGGATCCGGCCATCGCCATCCACGGTAAGGTCAGGGGCGAAGGCTATGGTGCTTGTAGCCGGGTCAGAAAGACGTAACGGAGGCTCCCAGGTAAACAATGGACGCGCCCGGGCTGCTGAGAGCGGAACGAGGGCCACGAGGCCGAGCAAGCAGCAGAACAGTTGGATGCGGAGGTGAGCCATATTGTTCTTGGGAGGGCGAAGCCCTCCCAATCCCTCCCGGTGGGGAGGGCTTTCCACCCCATGGGCAGGGGCATGGGGAAACCCGGTTTCCCCATCTGTTCACGTTAGCGGTTATGGTTACGGCGCGACAGCGTGAGTGCAAGAACCACGATGATCAGACCAACGACTGGCGCAAGGGCGAGTCCGTGAATGAGCAGCGAATTGGCGCTCGCCATAACGTCGGGTGGTGGCGTCGCGCGAATCTCATCGGGCAGCGCAGGTGGAGTCGTGGGCATCTGGCCCGTGGGCAGGGTCGATTGGCCTGCCGGCGTAACCGGAGGGGATGCGCTGGCTACCTCGGATGTCGAGGGGAACTCGTTGAATGGCAACGGTGCTATGGGGGGCGCATCAACGGTCTTGCTGCTGTGCCAGACTCGGCGTTCCCCCCAACCGCTCGCGTCTGTGTAACTGAACCAGACGGCGTGGAGCTGGTTTCCCCCGGCGACAGCCAGACGTGGCCACATAGGCCAATTCATCGTTGCTGCCACAACCTCTGGCGCCGACCAGGTTTCGCCGTTCCAGGTGAGATGGAGCAGCATCGGAATCGCCGCGATGCTGTCTTCGAGAAAACCGGAGACCAGCAGGTGAACGCGGCCAGCGCTGTCAGTTGCCATCGCGTAAGTGTCGAGACTGGTACTTCTGCCGCCATCACGGGTACGTATTCCGGAAATCCGCCGGGGTTCGCTCCAGGTATCCCCGCCGTCACGTGAAACCTGATAGTAAATGTCGGTGCCAAAACCGCTGCGATAGACCACAATAGGATTATCGCCGATCAGTCCCAGGGTGGTCTGCGCGACCGGGCCATCAGCAGTTCTGAAGAACACCGGCTCGCGCCACGTTTCGCCGCCATCATCGGAGCGTCGGTAGACGCCATACCCGGGCTGACCCGTACCCAGATACCAGTCACTCCCATTATCCCAGACCAGATGCACCCGGTCGCGTCCATCCACTTTTACCTGCATGCGCTCATCGCCGTCGGGCAACTGGGCGAGATTGGCCCGCACCGTCCAGGTCTGGCCGCCATCGGTTGAGCGGCGGTAAAAGATCTCGCTAAGCAGCCGATTGCCTTCTTCGGTGCCGAAGAGCCCTTCGTTGTAAAAAGCGTGGAGAACGCCCTTACTGTCAGCAGCGATAGCATTGTAATAACTACCGCCCAGGCGCCGCGGCTCGGTCCATGCTCCGGCCGACCAGGCCTCTTGTGCCCGAGCACGGACCGCGCTTACGTCGGTGCAGCTACGGAAAAGCACATGTAGATGACCGTCAGGGACAGCCGTGATGCTGTTTCGCACTGTAAAGCCACCCACACAGGTGAAGGCGATATCGTTCATCGGCGACCAGCGACCTTCGCGCAGCACGCGGTAGCGTAGCAGGTCGCGCGAGGAAAGGTTGGGATCGTTCGGGTCTGGATTGGCGCTGAGCATGCCGCTGCCCCAGATGACGTGGACCGCGCCCTGCACATCAGCGGCGACATCGGGAAACCAGCCGAACTGGTCATCGGAGATGTCGAATGGCGCGCTCCAGCCCCCGGACGCGAGGGCGGGCCGTTCCGTCCCGTGTATTCCAAGCAGAAGGATGCCAATCAGCAGCATCGGCAGGAGTGGCGGTAACAAGCGCAAGGGTCTGGTGGCGTGACGCAGCCCGGCGGGCGAGACATCCCGTGCTCGGAGATGTCCGAGCACGGAACCTTTTCGCTCCCACGTCGCCTGGAGGCTGTGGCGCGCTACGCAGGGTTTTCGGGGCGCTGAGTGAGCTGTTGGCTGGCCATCGGGCGCCAGGTGCGGCAGAGTGCTCATACGTCGGTTGAAAGACCCTGGTTCCCATCGGTACTGGTGGTCCGATACGTGCGCTCGTCCTGACGGGCCGCGTAGCGACTGCTAGCAATCCGCACGCGGCGCTGGCGAGAGGGTGGCGTGGTGCTGCGATAGCTGCCATTATCGACGATCTGCTCCGGGGGCGTCTCATCAGGCGGTGGGGTAATGATGACCTGTGGTCTCGGTTCCCAGGCGCTCGAGAAATCTGGCGGCACGTCCGCGGCGCCGCGCTCACATTCGAGCAGGTCCTCCAGGGTAATGCTTTCCGACGCAGGGTTGGTTGAAGCGGCCGCATTGCCGTGGGCCTGGCTGACGCTCGCCGGTGTTTCAGTTGTAGTCAGCAGCCTTGGGGTTGAGAGGTGCGTCTGGTCGTAGGGCGAAGCCGGTGTGGTTTCCTGATCGCCGAGCAAAATCGTAATACCGTTACGGGTAACAGAGATCCGGAAGCCGCCACTCTTCGTGCTGGCGGCGGAGGGACTCTGAAGGGCACGAGGTGCTGGCGTGGCGACCACGGCGCCGAGAAAGCGCGTATCGGGCTCACTGGTCAACTGTTTGCGGGCGTCAATCACTACCGAGCGGCTATCGGAACGGCCGTTGAGCACGAGCAAAACCCCGTCCACCAGGGGAGCGAGCAACCCTGCCTCGGGCCCTGCAAGTGCTGCCGGACCGTCGAAGATCACCACATCGGTTGCCTGGCGCAAGTGGTTGAGCATTTCTGGCCAGAAGACCAGCGGAACCAGTTCGGAGAAGCGCGAATAGCCGGCTTCACGGCCTGAGAGCACCAGCAGGTTGGGCGTACGGGTTCGATGAACATAGGCCCACAGGCTACCAGGCACGTCAACCGGTCTGCCGTTGGCATCGTTGGCGTTGCGTCGGTTGGCGCGCTGATCAAATAGCCGCGGTATATGGGTCGTATCACCCTCAGTGTCGACCAGCAAGACGCGATGACCTGTGCGGACGTACATTCTGGCGATATCGATGGCGACCGAGCTGCGCGCCGTATTGGCCTGAGGACTACTGACCAGGAGTGTTCGCGGCAGTTTGCTGCGCGCCGCGTGAACTATGTTCGAGTAGAGTTTGTTCACGGACTCGTGGCGTTTGCTCTCGGCCTGCCAGTTCTCGGTCGCGTGCGGTGGGAGTTCCGAAAGTTCGCCGAGACTTCTAATGCCAGTGCGACTCTGCAGTTCGCTGCTGGTGCGCCAGCGTTCATCGAGCCGATCGAGGACCAGAGCAGCCACAATTGCCATCAGCAACCCGCCGATCCCGGCGGTCGCCAGGGTCTGAAGGCGCTTCTGGGGCAGCGGCCCCAGGGCGGGGCGAGCGGCCTCGAAGAGGGCGAGGCTGTTGGCCGAAGTCTGGTTACTGAGGTTGATCAGGTTTGTGTACTCATCGAGGTAGCGCTGGCGGGTCATCTGGAGCGCCTGGAGTTGCTGTTGAACGTCCGAGATATCGATGGCCGAGGTGAGGTTCTTGAGACGTTCTTCAAGCTCGGCGATCTTTGCATCCACCGCCTGCATACCGGCCTGGGCTTCCTCCAGTCGGCGACTGATCTCGGCCTGCTGGGCCGCAATCTTCTCGGGAGCATTGGGAGTGTAGGCAATCAACTCCTCGGCGATAGCGTTAGCAATGGCAGCGGCGCGCTCCGAATTGGTGTCGGTGATCTTGATTTCAAGCAGATTGGCGCCCCGATCGACGCGGGTAGCCAGCATGCGGTCGCGAATGATCTGCCATGGAAAGGTGAGTTGCAGGCGCTCAACCACAGGAGCGAGAATAACCTCGCGCTTGGCCAGGGCAGCGTAGTAATCGGCCAGCACATTACTCAGAGCGACCTGTGCCTGGCTGGGCGCGGAGACCTCGAAATTATTGCCCACCATCAGCGTGGCCTGCGAAAAGTAGACATCCGGTTGCTGGCGCAACATGTACCAGGCCGTGCCGACAGCAAGTGCCACTGCCAGGGCGAGCACAAACCACCAGCGCAAAAAGATTCGCACATATGTTAAAACATCTTGCCAGGTAAGCATGGGCCAGCTCCTGTCAGGTTATTTGCTATATACAGGTGCTGGATGATCCAGCGTGTACGAATCGCGTTTCTGTTGCTCAGCCGGGAAGGGGACACATGCCGCTCGGGCGCATAACCAGCGCGCCGCATCGAGCAAGTTCGCAGCAATGTGCGTCGGCGGGTGTTCCTGAACGCCGGGATGGTCGAGTGGCGTGCGCCCACTCAGCACGAGGATTGTCCGGCAGCCTGCAGCCTGACCGGCTGCGATGTCGGATGGCGCATCGCCGATCATGTACGCCGCAGCAAGATCCACCTGGTGCTCCCTGGCCAGGTCCAACAACATACCGGGCTGAGGCTTTCGGCAGCCGCACGCTTCGTCTGGGCGGTGCGGGCAGAAGCGTAACCCGGCGATCGTGGCGCCATGAGCTGCGGCAACGGTGATCATACGCCGATGGATCTCCGTCAGATCAGAACGTGTGATCAGGCCGCGATTAACAGCAGCCTGATTGGTGACAATAAAGATACGAAAGCCGTGCTCGGTCAGCAAGCGCAGCCCTTCCAGCGCTCCTGGCAACCAGTGGAACTCTGCCCACGTCTTGACGTGGTCAACGCGATTCTCATTGATGACACCGTCTCGATCCAGAAACACGTTCCGCCATCGCGTCGAGGATTGGTGATTCATGTCGTATCGATCATTCAGGCGCGGGCGCAGCCGCAGGCACCCGACCTGGCTACATGGGCTGCGGATGCTCTCGATGCGAATAGACCGTGCTACCGTAGCGCGCATAATCCAGGGTAGCGGGAGTTCCTAAATATTGTCTAAACATGACCTGTACAGATTTTACAGAAATGTTACAGCCTGTCGTCGTAGAAGTCGGCCTGGTTAGGGCGACGTGCTCACCTGGGCGAAAAACTCGACCCGGGTAGCCACCTGGCTGGTGCTTACGGGAATGCTGATCGGCGCCTGGCCCCTGGCCGGCGCGAAGGGCAGATCAACTGTCCCGCCGCCGATGATCCCGACATCATCGTAGGCAATCCCGACCACTTTCAGGTTGGCGAGATCACGGTTCAACGGATTGGAGAGAATGGCAGTGATATTCGGCGGATCGCCCTGAATAAAAGCGGCGTTGGATACAGGCAGTTCCTGGAGCGGTGGCGCCTGCACAAACTGACCGGGCCGGATCAGGACCTCAATGCGCGTAATGGTAAGACTCGATGGTAGAGTTACCTGTTTGGCCGCGCCCATACGCTGTCCCGGGCCAATCTGAGGGATCGTATCAGTGTCCGTCAGCAGCACGATGCCCTCGGCGTTGTAGGCGGCGACCTGGTAGCGCACGTTCTGGGCAAGAAGCTTAGGATTGGGATTGCTGACCACGAAGGCGTAACTGGCGGTACCAGCGCGCTGCCCGAACCCCTGGGCAACGATCATCAGCGGATTGGGCGCCGGTGTCGGTTCGCGGGTAGGCGGTTGAAGGGGCGTAGGAGTAGGCAGCCGCAGGGTTGGCTGTGGAGAAGGAACGGGCGTGTCGGTAATACTGAAGGCCGGGGTCAGTGTATTGGAAGAGGACGGTGTAGCCGGGGCCGCCACAGTGGGCCAGTTCGTCGGCGCCAGGGTGGCAGCAACAGGAGTGAGAGCCGTGCTCTGCGTAGGGGCCGGGCTGATAGTCACGCCAGTCTGCGCCTCCGATGTCCAGAGCCGTGAGGCGGAGCGGAGCAGCAACGCCACAGCCGTCAAAAAGATGACGACGGCCAGCAACGCTTTCCAGGAGATGTGAATCCGCATTGCTCTCTAGCCCGCCTGAAGAGAGTTACCCTACGCAGATTATACCTCAGAACCCCCTGGAGCTTCACCGCATGCAGCAAAGAGGTGAAATCAGAGAAACCCCGATTTCCCCATCCCCTGCCGATGGAGGGTCAAGCGCTGCCGACACAGCGATTGTAAATGGGGAAACCTGGTTTCCCCATCCCCCTGCCTTTCAGGGGCGGACAGAACGTATGAGCGCCGACGGGCGGTATGGCGTTGGGATGCGCTGGGTGGTCCTCACCCCCTCCCCCTCTCCAGCGAAGCTGGAGAGCCTGCGCTGAGCCTGTCGAAGCGGGGAGACCAGAGCCATGCGCGGGGGCGTTCCAATGCGGTATACGCCACGTTAGCCCGGATGTTCTGTCCGCCCTTAACCCCCCTGCCTGTGGGGGCGGCAAGCCCTCCCCGCTGGCGGAGAGGGTCCAGGAGGGCGGCGCGCGCCCGGGAGAATCTCTTTTCATTCCGGTGTTGTGCGGCGCAGCCGCATGGGAGTCTAGCGTTATGCGGCGCGAACGCATCTGTTACGATGTCGTATGCGTGTAGAGAGGCGGCCAGGAGGTACTTAAACCAGTTGTAACCTCGGAATGCACGTGGTTGACAGTATTCTTACAATGTCATTTCGGGGCTTCCAATTGCGCCAGGAAGGATTATAATGCGAACGCCGGGAGTCTACCGGTTGGACGCGAATCGGTCCGTGGCGCCACATCGAACCATCAAGGAATCATATCGGACCGTGGAGGAAAAGGAAAGACAATGATTATTTCTCGTACCCCATTGCGGATCAGTTTTGTCGGGGGCGGAAGTGATCTTGCCGCGTTCTATCGGCACGAACCGGGGGCCGTGGTGAGCGTGGCGATCAATAAATACATTTATATCACGGTGAATGCCAAGTTCGATCATCAGATCCGCGCGAGCTATTCGGTCACGGAGATTGTTGATCATGTAGACGAGCTGAAACACCAGCTCATCCGTGAGTCGCTCAAACTGGTCGGTTGCAAGCGCGGCATCGAGATCACCTCGATCTCCGATATCCCCTCGCAGGGCACCGGACTGGGTTCCTCCAGCACCTACACGGTTGGTTTGCTCAACGCGCTGCACGCGTACTACGGACGGCACGCCGGGGCTGAGCGTTTGGCTCGCGAGGCCTGCTGGATCGAGATCGAGCGTTGTGGCGAACCAATTGGCAAACAGGACCAGTACATCGCCGCCTACGGCGGTTTGCAGTTCATTCAGTTTAACCCCGACGAGAGTGTGTTTGTCGATCCGGTGATCTGCAAGCCCGAAACCAGGCGGCAACTCGAGGCGCGTTTGATGATGATGTACACCGGGGTAACGCGGAAGACTGCGGGGGTGCTCCACGAGCAGCGCGCCAACACCGAGCGTGATCATTCACGACGTCTGGCCCTGCGCGAGATGGTGGCCCTGGCCCACGATCTGCGCGCCGCCCTGGTGGCGGATGATCTCACGGCATTCGGCGAGATTTTGCACGAGGGCTGGATGCGCAAGCGCACTCTGGCCTCCGCGATCAGCAACCAGCAGATCGACGTCTGGTACGAGCGGGCGCGCGAGGCGGGGGCGATCGGCGGCAAGATCCTCGGGGCCGGCGGCGGCGGCTTTCTGCTGCTCTACGCTCCGGAGGAGCGCCACGCAGCCATTCGCGCTGCATTGCCGGGCCTCCGGCAGGTGCCGATCCTCTTTGAACCTCAGGGAAGCAAGATTATCTACGTTGAAGAGGCCTTTCCCCACTCGTATGGAGACTGACCCGGGGAACGGCGACTCTGCTTTGCCCGACAGTCACCTTTGCGGCTGCCCCGCACAACTCCAGAACGAACATACTTGTTCCAGGGAAGGCTCCGTCCTCCCCTCAGGGAGAGGTTTAAGAGCGGACAGAACGTATGAGCGCCGACGGGCGGTATGGCGTTGGGATGCGCTGGTTGGCTCCCGCCCCCTCCCCCGCTCCAGCTTCGCTGGAGCGCCTGCGCTGAGCCTGTCGAAGCGGGGAGATCAGAGCCATGCGCGGGGGCGTTCCAATGCGGTATACGCCACGTTAGCCCGGATGTTCTGTCCGCCCTTAAACAGGGAGAGGCACGGGGAAACCCGGTTTCCCCATGGTCAATATGAGCAGCGTGACCATGCGGTGGCCCTGAGGGGTAAACGACCGGGGGTAGGAGGTGCGAGGACCAGGAGGTGACTGACGAGATGCCGGGGCGGGGGGGTTAAAGGGATGAAGCCTCGTCCGGGGTGTCGGACCAATGGGCTGGCGGCAGCGCGGCAAGCCGTGCAACCAGCCGCCGCCGCCGCCGCTCAAGCTCAGGGTCGTCCGGAGTCTCGTCATCGGGGAGATCGATGAACTGCATCACAGCAAGCAGCCGGCGCTCGTTGGGGGTGCAGCGTTCGATCTCCTCTCTGGTGAAGTACAGAAGCAAGAGCGCTTCTGCGCTTCGCTCCCAGGAAGTCTGCTCCATAGGTCATGGTCCTCGTATGCCGGGCGGGTGTCGGAAACGGCTGCCGCCGATCCCTATGCTCCCCGCGGCATAGAATGCGCCTGGCCGGGTGGGAAGGGGGAGTTCCCGGCTTCACTGGCGACTGGGCGTGGGCAGCGCATACAGGTGTTGTGGCTGGCCCTCCTCCTCCGCATGACGTAGAACAAACGTATCGGTCCGGCCAGGGTCGCGCCCTCCGCCCCGGTGGGGGAGGCAGGAGCGAGCGGACTGGCCGGTGGACAGGGGTAGGCTACGGATGCGCTCACGAAGATGCCGGTGTTGTTGTCGGAATGCGGCGACGCGAACCAGATCCGAACGCGATCCGTGCCGGCCGGCACATTGGCGAGCGTCACCTCCTCAATGAACAGGGTCGGGCCGGCGTCTGGCCCCGTTTGTGTATGGATCACCACGCCGCCTGCCTCAGCGCCAAAGATGAGCGCCGGCCTGTCCTGCGTGGTGGCAAAGAAGGCGCCGCGCACCCGCAGGGCGCCGGGTTGTGCCAGTGCGGTGGGCAGGGGTACATCTATTGCCACTGCTCCATTATACACCTCCGCGAGGGGGGTGCTGAGAACGCCACAAACTCCTTCATTCGCCACGCTGCCCGTAGTGATCACGATGGCGCGCGCGGTAGCGGCGCCCCGCGCCTCGCGCACATAAACGCTGACCAGGCCCGGACGACCCGGCGCCTCAAAGACATAGCCAGAGTCGTTCACCCGGGCCGGTGTGTGTCGCACTACCTCCGTCCCATCGGCAAAGCGGAAACGGACCAGTTCCGGCACTGTGCACGCCCTGTCGGCGAAGCGCCCCACGACCTGCACCGTTGACCAGCGCGACTCGGGAATGACGATGGTCTGCTCGGCGCGATAGCCCATCTCGGCGCCGCTGATCGCCGCCGCTTCCTCCTGGCACACCTCCGGTGTCGGCGTGACGCTGGCCGTGGCGGTGGCGGTGGGGAGGGGCGTGGCGCTGGCCGTGGCGGTGGCGGTAGGGGAGGGGGTGGCGCTGGCCGTGGCGGTCATTTCGGGTTCGGGCGCAGCCGTCGGCTCGGCCGCTGCTGTCGGCGCAGCCGGGATTTCTTCCAGCACCGGCGCGGGCGCGCGGATCGGGGTGATTGACAGTTGTAACTCCGGACGAGCCGTTGCAGTAGGTGGCAGAGGACGTTCGCTGCGTGGCGGCGCTATCGTCGGTGAGGGGAGTGTTGGCAGCGTCGCGGTTGCCAGCGGAGTCAGACTCGCGGCAGGCGTTGCCGTTGCGGACGGCGTAGCCAGGGCCTCTGTGGGTACAGGGCTGGAGGTCGGACTGTCTGGCTCCGCTGCGAGCGGGGGAGGCGTGGGAGTGGCCGGAAGCGGTGCAGCCGTAGCCGTAGCGATCGGTGGCGGGGGTGCTTCCGCAAGCACTGGCGCGGGTGTTGTGCTGGGGGTGAGACCGGGAGCCTGTGCAACGGCACCAACACCCGGCGCCTCGAACGACGGGTGTGCGACTACCGGCCCGACTGTAGCGATCAGTAGCACCAGCACAAGCCCCAGTGAACTGTCAAGAATAGCCCGCAGCTTATCCAGGGCGCGCTTTTTCCAGACCCGCAGAGTTCCAGCCTTGACGTTCATCCTGTGCTGAATCTCGGCGTCGCTCCAACCCTCGAAAAAGTGGCGCTGGATGTACAATGCCAGACCGGGGGACAACGCACGCACAGCCTGCTGGAGGCGCGCGCGCATCTGCTCATCGAACTCCGGCGTGCCCTCGCCGAGTTCCCGCAACTGTTCTGCGGCGAGCCGCTCGCGCCCGGCCTGGCTCAAGGCACTGCGCTCACGGATCAGGTCGAGCATAGCGAAACCGGCCAGCATATTGAGCCAGCTACCGAGACCGCTGAGTTCGGGGCGGTACTGCGCGCCGCGTTCCACCGCGCGCACGATGGTATCCTGGGCCAGATCCTCCAGGTCTTCCGCGCTCAGGTAGGGCCCATACTTGCTCCGTTTGAGCGCCGACTTGATACGCGGCGCATACTCGAGCAGCAGCACCAGCGCGGGGCGCGTCAGGCCAGTCTGCAAGCAGAAGATCGTCGCTCGCTCGGAGACGGATCGGCGGAGCGCCAGAGGCGGCTCGGGGGTAACGACATCGAGGGAACGATTGGCGTCTGCTTCAGCGCGGATCGCCGGAGCCACCTGTACAGCCAGGTCGCCTGACCAGAGATCATCAAGATGCGCCCGCAGGTGCTCGATCAGCCCCGGGGCATAGGCTGCCAGCAGCCGCTGCACGCGCGGGTCGTCGTCGGACACCGGTGGAATGGCCTGGCTCCTCTGGTCGGCGTCAGGCGTGCTCGTCTCGGGGGAGGGGAGCGGGTCGTCCTCGGATTCCGATGGGAAGGCTTGGCTCATCTGGTCTGAGTCAGTCATCCACGACCCCTTCTTGCCGTTCTGGGAAGGGAGGCGCCGCCCACCAGGGTCACGACCATTGCCAGGGGCACAGTGGGCGCACAAACCCTTCTCATTGATCCATCGTCACGATTGTTACACTCCGCCTGGCCTTCCCCTGCTGGGGAAGGGAACCGGGCGCTTCCCCCGGCGGGGGGGCCGGGAGGGGGCAGAACGCCCCGGAGCCTTCCCCCGGGCAGGGGTGCGGTTCGACAAGCTCACCACAGGTGGGGAAACCCGGTTTCCCCGATGTTCACTTCAGCCGTCCATGCGGCTGCGCTGCACAACGACATGATGACCATGGGTTTGCCCCAACCCTCCCACCAGGGAGGGGGTTGGGGAAACCCGGTTTCCCCATTTCCCAACCGCCGTTGGGAGCGGCTGGCGCTCCAGCAGGCAGGGGTGCGGTTCGACAAGCTCACCACAGGTGGGGAAACCCGGCTTCCCCGATGTTCACTTCAGCCGCTGGACGAAAGTTCAGGACAAGAATAATTGATCAGAAAACTATAAAGATTGCCATGATCATTGCTACAGCGAAGCATGACCCGTATCCTGGGGTGCTTCCACTGATGCAGACAAGTGATTGAACGACTCTGATGAAGCATCATACGGGGTGGTTGGATACCATGCTAAGTATGGAAGTAAATACTTGCAAGATTTCTTTCTGGCAATTTGCTGGCAAAAACCCGGAGAATGCAGGGCATGCGGTTACGTCAGGTCGCGCGCGTGGGGAGAGGAGAGGCGCAGAAGTGGGGAGAGCGGAGGTGGGAGTCGGTGGAGAAACCGGCTTTCCCTCCAGCCCCGCGAAGGGAGGGGCGGACAGAACGTATGGGCGCCGACGGGCGTTATGGCGTTGGGATGCGCTGGTTGGTCCTCACCCCCTCCCCCTCTCCAGCGAAGCTGGAGAGCCTGCGCTGAGCCTGTCGAAGCGGGAGACCAGAGCCGTGCGCGGGGGCGTTCCAATGCGGTACAAGCCACGTTAGGCCCCATGCGCGGGGCGCACAACGCCAGAATGAAAATATTATTGTTCTTGGGAGGGCGCAGCCCTCCCAAACCCTCCCGCGGGCGGGCTATTTTCACCTCGGCTCGAATGTTCTGTCCGCCCTTAAACTGGCTTCACGGTGGGACCGCGAATGCGATCACTCCAGGTTCCAGAGCAGCACCGTGCCATCGAGACTGGCGCTGGCCAGGTTCTGGCCATCGGGGCTCCAGGCCACGCACTGCACCCAGTCGCTGTGGCCGGTGAGGGTCGTGATGGGCATTCCGTCGTGGCGCCATAGGCGGATGGTCGAGTCGGCGCCAGCGCTGGCCAGGGCCTGCCCATCGGGGCTCCAGGCCACTGTGTAGACATAATTCTGGTGACCGGTGAGCGTGGTGCAGAGGCTACCGTCACTCACGCGCCAGAGCCAGAGCGGCTCGCGGCGAGTGGCCTCGCCGAAGCCGGCCACCTTGCCGATCGGGCTCCAGGCCAGGTCGGCGGCCCAGTTGCGATGCTTGCGGAGTTCGTTGACCAGGCGACCCTTGGCCAGGCGCCAGAGGCGCACCGTATTGTCGGCGCTGGCGCTGGCCAGGATCTGCCCGTCGGGGCTCCAGGCCACCGCGTAGATGTAGCCAGTGTGCCCGGGAAGGTTGTCGAGGGTCGGCGGTTCGCCGAGGTGCCAGAGGCGCACAACCCCATCGCCATAGCCCGCGGCCAGGCTCTGCCCATCGGGGCGCCAGCCAACGCTGTAGAGCCGGGCATGCGCCTCAGGGCGCAGTTCGTTCGCTGGCCCATCGTCGCTGGTTTGCCAGAGGCGGAGCGCGCCGTCGGCGCTGGCGCTGGCGATCAGGTCGCCGTCGGGGCTCCAGGCCACCCCGTGGACGGCCTCGGCGTGGGCATCGAGGATACGCAGGACCTGCCACTCGCGGACGCGCCACAGGCGCACGGTGCGGTCGGCGCTGGCGCTGGCGATCAGTTCACCGTCGGGACTCCAGGCCACGCTCAACACCCGGTCGGCATGGCCCTCCAGGCAGGCGAGTGGCGCCCCATCGGCCACTCGCCAGACGCGCACGGTGCGGTCGGCGCTGCAACTCACCACGGTGCGTCCATCGGGGCTCCAGGCGACCCCGTGGACGAAACTGCCATGCCCGCGCAGCGCGCGGCCAATGCGCGCGCCACTGATGTAACGCTGCGCCCGGCCCTGCAGATCGCGGCAAAACGCCTCGGCGCTCGGGTACCGCTCCTGGGGGAAGCGCGCCATGGCCCGCATAATTGCCTGTGAGACCTGCGGCGAGACGCGGCGGTTCAGCTTATGGGGCGGCTTCAGCGGGTCGCGCACACTGCTCATGCGCCGCGGGGCGCTGAGGGGGTAGCGGTTGGTCAGCAGATGGTACAGTGTCGCGCCCAGGCTGTAGATGTCGCTACGCTGGTCAGTTCCGCCGGACCAGTCGAACTGCTCCAGTGGCATATACTCCAGTGTGCCCAGGCCGTGGAGCGTTTTGCGGGTGCGTTGCACGCCCTGTTTGAACAGCCCGAAGTCTACCAGTTTCACCTGGCCCTCGGGCGTCACGCGGACATTGTGGGGCTTGATGTCGCGATGGATGATCGGCGGATGCTGGCTGTGCAGGTAGCTGAGCAAGTCGCAGAGCTGTTCTGCATAGGCCACCACCAGTTGTTCAGAGAGGGGACCCTTCTGGCGGGCGAGGATCTCATCGAGGCTCTGGCCGGGCACGAACTCCATCACCAGGTACCCGCAGCCATCAGCCTCAAACATCTCGAAGTAGCGGGGCAGGTTGGGATGGCGCAGGTTGGCGAGGGCCTCGAACTCGCGCTGGAAACCGCGCACCGATGGCGCCTCGAATGTTTCCTTGATGGCGACCCGGCGTTCCGGGTTGCGGGTATCCACTGCCTCGTACACGGCCCCGAAACTGCCGTGGCCCAGGTCGCGCACAACTTCATAAGCGCCGATCCGGTCACCCGGGTCGCGCAGTTGCACGGCGAATTGCAGCGAGCGTCCGCAGCGGGCGCAGACGGTTGCGTTGTTAGGGTTGATCGCGCCGCAGCCTTCGCCGTTTCGCTGATCTTCACAGATGCGCATGCTTTCCTCATATGCAGTTCTCCGATGCGTGGCGGTATTGTACGCGACCCTGCGGGAAGCGGGTGTTGACCGGTCAGTCCTCCTTGCGGCTGCGCCGCACAACGACGAGATGACCATGGGTTTTTCTTGGGAGGGCGCAGCCCTCCCAAACCCTCCCGGTGGGGAGGGCTTGCCGCCCCCACAGGCAGGGGGATGGGGAAACCCGGTTTCCCCATATTTTCACCTCAGTCGTCCATGCGGCTGCGCCGCACAACGCCGGCATGAAAGGGGGGGAGGGCTGCCCTCTCCCTGGCCTTCCTCCGTTGCTTTTGGGTGGAGAGTTTCTGGAGGATGGCATCCTGACGCGCTCTGAAAAAAAACTCTCTCCCTGAGAGCTGAGCGTCCCGGGAAGGGCTGTGCACCGGGGGTGGGAACCTCTGGCCTTCCGCAGCGGTACATACAACGAACTCTCTGGTTACCGCAGGCGAGGAGGCGATGATGGACCTTGCAACGCTCTGGCGTTCGCCGCGACTGCTGGCAGCAACGCTGTGTTTCGTCCTGGGAGCGGTCATCCTGGTGGCCGGCTTCGCGCCCCGGCTGCTCCCCCAGGCTACTCCCGCGACCACAGGCGCCGATCCATTGGAGGGACTGGAGCCTCTTGACATTCCGGCGCCGCTCGATACCGCACATGAGCCACCTGCCGATCTGGTGGTTTACATCAGCGGGGCGGTCTGGTACCCTGATGTCTACCGGCTGCCCGCCGGAGCGCGTGTCAACGACGCGGTCGAAGCGGCGGGCGGGCTGCGTCCTGACGCTGCGCGCGAACGGGTGAATCTGGCCGAGCCGCTCCGCGATGCTCAACACGTGCATATCATGACTGTCACCGAAGCCGCTGTCGAGGCGCCCGCAGCAGCCGGCGCGCCGACAACCGGCGCTGGCGGGCTGCTCGATTTGAACCGCGCCAGCGCGGCGGAGTTGGAGGAACTGCCTGGAATCGGTCCAACCCTGGCCGAACGCATCGTAGCGCGGCGCACAGAACAGGGGCCATTTCGCGCAGTTGAGGAGCTGCGCGAAGTGACGGGGATTGGCGAGAAACTCTTCGCGCAGATTGCGCCCCTGGTCACGGTCGGTCCATGAGTCTGGCACGGAGCGGGGGCAGGAAGGGGAGCAGGAGAACCAATGCGCCGGACTAAGATTGTGGCGACCCTCGGGCCTGCCACCAGCACTCTCGAACGGATCACCGATCTGATCAGGGCGGGGATGAACGTTGCGCGGCTGAACTTCTCTCACGGCACCCACGCCGATCACGCCGCCAACATTGCTCTGGTACGCAGCGCCGCGGCTGCGCTTGGCCGGCACGTCGCCGTTCTACAAGATCTCCAGGGTCCCAAGATCCGCACCGGCCCGCTGGTGGATGGCCGGCCCGTGGAACTGGTGGCAGGTCAGCGCTTCACCATCACCACCGAGCCGATCACCGGCACCGCCGAACGGGTGAGCACCACCTACGCCGAGTTACCCCGGGACGTGCGCCCGCGTGACCGCATTCTGGTCTCGGACGGCCTGATCGAGCTACAGGTGTTGTCCTCCACCGACACCGAGGTGGAGACGCAGGTGCTCCATGGCGGGCGCCTCAAGCCCAACCAGGGCATCAACCTGCCCGGCGTGCGGGTGAGCGCCCCGGCGGTCACGTCCAAGGACATCGAAGACTTGCACTTCGGCCTGGCGCAGGGCGTAGATTACGTTGCGCTCTCGTTTGTGCGCAAGGCCAGCGACATTACCCAGGTGAAAGCGTTGATCGGCCAGGCGGGCCAGACCACGCCGGTGATCGCCAAGATCGAACGCCCCGAGGCCCTGGAGGTGTTGCCCGAGATCCTGGCCGTTGCCGACGGCATCATGGTTGCCCGCGGCGATCTGGGGGTGGAGATGCCGCCGGAGCGCGTGCCACTGATCCAGAAACAGATCATTGATGCCGCCAACCGCGCCCTGATCCCGGTGATCACCGCCACACAGATGCTCGAATCGATGATCCAGAACCCCCGGCCCACGCGGGCCGAATCGAGCGATGTCGCCAACGCCATCCTCGACGGCTCCGACGCGGTGATGCTCAGCGGCGAAACGGCCATTGGCGCCTACCCGACTGAAGCGGTCCAGATGATGGCAATGATCGCCGATGCCATCGAAGGCGCCGAGACGTACCACGGGAACGACATTGCTGTGCCGCGCTGGGCCATTCCCGAAGTGCAGAGCAACCCGCGGGCGATTGCGGCGGCGGCGGCTTCCATCGCCACGATGGTACCGGTGCGGGTCATTGCCACCCTGACCCGCAGCGGCGCGAGCGCGCGGCTGATCTCCCACTACCGGCCACGGGTGCCGGTTCTGGCCTTTAGCCCGAGCGCTGAGACAGCCCGCCGCGCGGCTCTGTACTGGGGCGTCACGCCGCTCGTGGTGAGTGAAGCCGAGCGCCTCGACGACCTTGAGCAGCAGATCCAGAGGATGCTCCGCGAACAGGGCATCGTGCAGCGCGGGGATACGATTGTGCTCACCGGCGGCCATCCGGTCTATCGCTACGGGCCGACCAACTTTTTGAAGCTGATCGTCGTGGAGTAGCGCGAGCGGGGGAATCGGGTTGCGCTGCGCTCCGCCAACCGGCCGGTGGCTGCAACACATTACGTCGCACTCCCCCGGGAGCGAAGGCAGCCTGCCCTCGCACGCTGACGAGGGCGGGACGTCCTTGCTCCCGGGCTTGCGCGGTTGCCCCTACGTTGTACCGCCATCACTCGCCTTGACACACCATCGCGCGGATGCTACCCTGTAAGCCATAGACAACCGGGATGGGGGGTGGCATGCGCATTGTCTCGCTCCTGCCGAGCACTACGGAAATAGCTTTCGCCCTGGGGTTGGGCGATCACGTCGTTGCGGTAACGCACGAATGTGATTATCCGCCCGAGGCGCGTCAGCGTCCCGTCATTACCTCCAGCGCGCTCGATCACCACAATGCGACCTCTGCGGAGATTGACGCCGCGGTGCGTGGCCAACTTCGCGATGGTATCTCGATCTATGATCTGAACACGGCGCTGCTTGAAGAGCTGCAACCCGATCTTGTGCTTACGCAGGCTCTCTGTGATGTCTGCGCGGTGTCGTTCGGTGTCGTGGAGCGCGCCGTGGCCGAGGTGAGCGCTGCGCCGCGCATCCTCTCGCTCGAGCCGACGGACCTGGAGGGTGTCTTCGGTAGCATCCTCGCCGTGGGCCACGCCACTGGACGGCGCGCGCGCGCTGCGGAACTGGTCGCTCAGTTGCGCGCCCGTGTCGAGCGGGTTCGTGAACGAGCGGCCCGTGTAACTTCCCGGCCTCGCGTGGCATACCTGGAGTGGCTCGATCCACCCTTTGGTCCTGGCCACTGGCTCCCTGAATTGATTGAACTGGCTGGCGGCTCGACGGGTTTCGGTGCGCCGGGTGAGCCCTCCCGGCGGGTGGCGTGGAGTGAGGTGGTTGCCTTTGCCTCCGAAGTGATGGTACTGGCCCCGTGCGGTTTTGATCTCGAGCGAACAGTTAGTGAGGCGCTGGCAGTGCTACCGCAACGCCCCGGCTGGGAGACGCTCCCCGCCGTGCGTAGCGGGCGAGTCTTTGCCGTTGATGCCAACAGCTACTTCAGCCGCCCTGGTCCCCGGGTTGTTGATAGTCTGGAATTGCTGGCGCGTCTGGTGCATCCCGATCTGTTTGCTGGCTGGGGGCCGCTCGGGGCGGCGCGGCCTCTGCATTGAGGCGAGCCTGGCCCGCGCGGGAGGGTGTGGGGCGTTTCGCCTTCCTCCCAGCCTCCCCCCCGCTAGTTCAGGGGCGGACAGAACGTATGAGCGCCGACAGGCGTTATGGGGTTGGGATGCGCTGGTTGGTGCTCACCCCCGGCCCCGCTCCAGCTTCGCTGGAGAGCCTGCGCTGAGCCTGTCGAAGCGGGGAGACCAGAGCCATGCGCGGGGGCGTTCCAATGCGGTATAAGCCACGTTGGCTCGGATGTCCTGTCCGCCCTTATGACTGGGGAGGGGACGGTTGGCTTATTTGAAAAGTACTGGCCTTAGTCGATTATTCCAGTCAGTGCTCTAGCCCGCGAGACACGCCCCGGGGCGGTAGCATTCGTATCTGATGGAGCAGGGGGCCATGACACAGCACGAGCCCACAATCGCCAGCATTTTACGGCACCTGGCCCACGAATATGATGGCCCGGTGGAGGAGCGTCGCATCCTCGACCGGGTGCTTGAACGGCGTCCAAGCAGCGCCAAGAACCCCTACGCAACTATCCGTGAGCGCCTGCGCTGGGATGGCTTGAAGCTGGGGTGGCTGCGGTTGAGTCGCACACACCTGGTGCCGCTGCGTGTGGCGCTTGAGGGTCTACGCTTTCGTTGCCTGCCACGCCCGCAGGACATCGAAGCCGGTCTGCTGCCCCTGGCCCATCTGCAACCGTTTGTGAACCAGCGCCCCGGAACCTGCGCTTTGCAAAGCCCCAACGGCGCGCTCCTGGCCGCGCTCCCTGCCGGGGTCGAGGCGGACCTCGCCACGCTCCCGGCGTTCAATTTGCGGGCCTGGTACGCGCAGAGCGGGTTCGTTGCCGGCGATAGCATCGTGATGCGGGTGGTGTGCGCCGAGCCGCTGGTGCTGGAGATCGAGCGCGAGGCCCGCGAAGCCTTCCGTGCCGCCGCTGTCGCCGCGCAGGACGCGGAACTGCTCGAGGCGATTGTCGAGCGGGTGCGTCGCGCGCAGGCGGCCCTGGTGCCGTGCAGCGAGGTGGTGTTGCCGATTTTTGCTGCCGCTCCCTGGCGCGCCGATTACCCCGGTAGTCCCTGGCAGCACCTCGTGCTCCGCGATGGCCGCGTGCATCTGGTGGACGACACGTTTCTCACCACCCAGCGCATCGGCGCGCTGCATATCTTTGGCGCCGACGAGGTGTTTGAACCGCCGGCCGAGGGGCACAGTCGCCAGGCCAGCGATGATGCCCTGCTGGCCGAGATTGACGCCTTGCAGCGCGATTTGCGCCAGGCCCGGCAGCGCGATGCCGAGGCCGGCCTCTGGAGCGGTCAGGTGCAGCGGGCCTCGGCCTTTGGCGCGGCTCATGCCGACCCTGGCCGCCAGCCGTTCTTCAGTCGCCTGAACCACGATGATGATGACTGGTCGAATGATGAGTTCTGGGATACGGACGTCCCCGGCGATGATGATGCGATTGACCCGGACGATCCGATGGTCATCCTCGCTGCGCGCGATCGGATGTTCTCCCTCCTGCCGCCGGAAACGGTTGAGCGGCTACAGTCGGCGCGCCCCGAGGAGGTTGAGCTGATCATCGCCTCCCATCTGAACGACCTGCTGGCGCGCGCCCCGGATCTGTTTCCCCGTCTCGAGCTGGTTGCCCCCGAAGAGCAGGCCGATGATGACCTGGTGTTCGATGTGCTGAGCGCTGGCGATTGGCAGGAGGCCTGGGAAGAGGCTGAACTCGATGATCTCGACGAAGGTTTCGATGACGACTTCGATGATGATCTCGATGTAGCAGAACCGGACGATGTCTGCGGCGCCAATGATGATTTGCTCGGGCAGTTCCAGGATTATCTGCTGGAAATGGGGAAGAGCGCCGCAACGGCCCGCGCCCGGGTGCGCGCCCTCTCGATCTACGCCGATTTTCTCGAGTCGTACTACGGGCGAAACCTCGCCGAGGGCGACTACGCCACCCTCGATGAGTGCCTGTTCTACTACTATCCGCACCGGGTGGGGAACACGTCGGCACGCCAGGTGCGTGAGATCTGCACGGCGATCAAGCAGTTCTACGCCTTTCTCCAGCAGCGCGGCGTGGTCAATGACGGCCGCTTCGCCGAGGCGGTGTGGCGCCGCCGCGACCAGGCCGCCCGCGTGGTGGAGATCTATGAGCGTATTTCTTCTGAGTCGCCGAATTTCGATCTGCTCTTCGAGCGTCTGTTCCGACCGTATACGGACTGATAGCTGGGGAAACCGGGTTTCCCCATGCCCCTTCCTGAGGGGAGGGTTGGGGAAACCGGGTTTCCCCAGGCCCCTGCCCACGGGGGGAGTTTGCAGCGTTCTGCCCCTCTTCCAGCCTCCCCCGTCGGGAGGAGGAGACCGGTTCCCGCCCCAGCAGGGGAGGGCCGGGGAGGAGGCAGCTCTCCCCGGAGAATCTCTGACAATGACCACGGGGAACCTGCGCTTCTCCACGCCCCTGCTCGCGGAGAGCGTGTGCGAAGGTCGCTCCCTCGCCAGTCGCGAATCTCCTCTCGTCTGAACAATGATCACCTATACCATCGCCATGCCCCAACCGCATACTCACCTCTTTCACGTCACGATCGAGGTGGACGGGCTAGCAGGGGCGTTTGTCGATCTGATTTTACCATCGTGGACGCCCGGGTCGTACATGATCCGCGAGTACGCCCGGCACGTCCAGGGGTTTGGCGCGTGGGCGGCTGCCGCGGGTACCGCCTTGCCCTGGCGCAAAATCGCCAAGGATGCCTGGCGCGTCGAAACTGGAGGGGCAGAACGGATCCAGGTGCGCTACCAGGTCTATGCCAATGACCTGACGGTGCGAACCAGCCACCTGGACGGCACGCACGGCTATTTCAACGGCGCCTGTGTGTTCATGGCTGTGTCTGGCCGTGAGGCCGAGCCGTTGCGCCTGCGGGTCGACGCGCCGCCCGCCTGGCAGGTGACGACCGGTCTTGAACCGGCGGATCGGCCCAACGAGTTCCTCGCCGCCGATTATGATGAACTGGTAGATTGTCCCGTTGAGTGCGGCACTCACCGTCTGCTTACCTTTGAGGTGGACGGTATTCCCCATCGCATCGCGATCTGGGGGCGCGGCAATGAGGACGAGGCGCGCCTGATCCGCGATACGCGTCGGATTGTCGAGGTGCAGCGGGACTTTTTTGGCGGTCTGCCCTACCGTCACTACACCTTCATTCTGCACTTGCTCGATGGCCGCGGCGGCGGGTTGGAGCACCGCAACAGTGTGACCAACCAGGTTGATCGCTGGACGTTCCGTCCGGAGCGGAATTACGAGCGGTATCTGTCGCTCACCTCGCACGAGCTGTTCCACGTCTGGAACGCCAAACGCCTGCGCCCGGCGCCTCTCGGCCCCTTCGACTATCGCCGCGAGAACTACACCCGGCTGCTCTGGCTGGTGGAGGGTGCCACCAGTTACTACGACAACCTGTTGCTGGTTCGGGCGGGCCTGATGACGCCTGAGCGGTTTCTGGAGCGGCTGGCTGAGGCGATCGCGCACCTTCAGAGTCAGCCGGGGCGTCTGCTCCAGAGCCTGGAGCAGAGTAGCTTCGATGCCTGGATCAAGTTTTATCGCCCCGATGAGAACAGCGCCAATTCCAGCGTTTCATACTACCTGAAGGGCGGTCTGGTCTGCTTCCTGCTGGATATGGAGATCCGCGCGTTTACCGGTGGCAGGTGTTCGCTCGACGATCTGCTGCGGCAGCTCTACGCTGCCTACCCGTTGAGCAGACCGGGAATCCCCGAGGAGGGGGCCCTGCTGGCAGCGGTGGAAGAACTGACGGGTGACCGGCAGGGCGTGTTCAGCGAGTTCTTTGCGCGTTACGTGTCTGGTGTCGCGGAGCTGGATTATGCCCGCGCCCTGGCAGTGGCAGGTCTGGAGCTGCGCTGGGAGCGGAAGGGGCCGCGGGCGTGGCTGGGGTGTGCTCTCAAACGACAGGGTGAGCGAACGATCATCGAGAGCGTGCGCTCCGACAGTCCGGCCTGGGCAACGGGCGTCTATGCGGGCGACGAGTTGCTGGCGCTTGACGGGTGGCGCGTGAACGACGAACGGCTCAACGAGCGGCTGGAGGAGCGGCAGCCTGGCGATACGGTGCGTCTGACGCTGTTCCGGGGCGATGCGCTGATCGAGGCGACGGTGACGCTGGCCGAGGCGCCGCCCGACCGCGCGGTCATTGCCCCGGTCGAGGCGCCAGACGATGCGCAGCGACGGGCCTATCACTCGTGGCTCGGCATGGCGCTGTGGCAGGCTTCTGCGTAGGCCCAGCCGTCAGGGGTGGGAAACCTGGTTTCCCCTGGCCGTATCAGCCGCCCACGTGGCTGCGCCGCACATCAGGGAGGGGGATGGGGAAACCCGGTTTCCCCATTTCCCAACCGCGGGTGGGAGCGGCTGGCGCCCCCCTACAGGCAGGGGTGCGGTTCGACAGGCTCACCGCAGGTGGGGAAACCCGGTTTCCCCGTATGTTCACCTCAGTCATCCATGCGGCTGCGCCGCACAACGCCAGAATGAAAATATTATTGTTCTTGGGAGGGCGAAGCCCTCCCAAACCCTCCCGCGGGCGGGGTATTTCCTGGGAGGGCGAAGCCCTCCCAAACCCTCCCCGCTGGCGGGGTATTTCCTGGGAGGGCGAAGCCCTCCCAAACCCTCCCGCGGGCGGGTTGCTTGCAAGATACCAGGTGTGAAGGATGCTATGCGAAGGAGCGCGAACATGCTGCCAGAGTTTCGCAACGAACCGTTCGGCGATTTTTCCTCCTCGGAGCGGCGCGCGGCGATGCAGCGCGCCCTGCGCCACGTGGCCGGCCAGTTCGGCGCTACGTACCCGGTGGTGATCCACGGTGAGCGCATCCTCCGCGAGGAGAAGCTGGCCTCGATCAACCCCGCCGAGCCGAAGAAAGTGGTTGGCTATGTGGCGAAGGCCGATCAGGCCCTGGCCAACCAGGCGCTGGAGGCAGCCGAGGCCGCGTTCCACTCCTGGCGCCGCGTTCCAGTGGAGGCGCGCGCGCAGGTGCTGCTGCGCGCCGCAGCGATAATGCGCCGCAACAAAGAGGACCTGGCCGCCTGGATCGTCTATGAAGTCAGCAAGACCTGGGTCGAGGCCGACGCCGACGTGGCCGAGGCGATTGACTTTTGCGAGTACTACGCGCGCCAGGCGCTGCGCCTCCAGGGCGAACGGCAGTCACTCACTCCCTACCCCGGCGAGTACAACGAGCTGCGCTATCTTCCCCTGGGGCCGGGACTGGCCATCCCGCCGTGGAACTTTCCACTGGCGATTGTCACGACCCTGGTCGTCGCGCCGATTGTCACCGGCAACACCGTCGTGCTCAAGCCCTCACCGCGCGCCCCGGTGATGGCAGCGAAGCTGGTGGAGGTGCTGGAGGCCGCGGGCCTGCCGCCGGGGGTGGTCAACTACGTGCCCGGTGATGACGCCGTGCTGGGTGATTACCTGGTGGATCATCCAAAGGTGCGCTTCATTGGCTTTACCGGCTCGAAGCAGGTAGGCTTGCGGATCCTGGGTCGGGCGGCGGTACGCCAGCCGGGCCAGAACTGGCTCAAGCGCACCATTCTCGAGATGGGCGGCAAGGATGCCACGGTGGTGGACGAAACCGCAGATCTGGACGCCGCCGCTGCCGGGATCGTCGCCGGGGCCTTTGGTTTTCAGGGCCAGAAGTGCAGCGCCTGCTCGCGGGCAATTGTCGTCGAGGAGGTGTACGACCAGGTGTTGCAGCGCGTGGTCGAGCGTACTCGCGCCCTGCGGCTGGGCAACCCGGCGCAGCCCGAAACGGACGTGGGTGCGGTGATTGACCAGCGGGCCTTTCATACGATCAGCGAATACATCGCCATTGGTCAGGAGGAAGGTCGGCTGGTAGCAGGTGGCGAGGTGGTGGACCACGACCTGCTCAAGGACGGGGGGTATTTCATCAACCCCACGGTGTTTGCCGACGTGCCCCACGAGGCGCGCATCAGCCAGGAGGAGATCTTCGGCCCGGTGCTGGCCGTTACCCGCGCGCGCGATTTCGATGAGGCTCTGGCCTTTGCCAATGGCACCGAGTACGGCCTGACCGGCTCACTCTACTCGCGCTCGCTCGAACGCCTGGAGCGCGCCCGCGAGGAGTTCCATGTGGGCAATCTCTACCTCAACCGCAAATGCACCGGCGCGCTGGTGGGTGTCCATCCCTTCGGCGGTTTCAACATGTCGGGCACTGACAGCAAGGCCGGCGGGCCGGATTACCTGCATCTCTTTACGCAGCCGAAGGCGATTGCCGAGAAGCTCTGACGTGAACATACGGGGAACCCGGGTTTCCCAAGCCCCCCGTCTGCCGGGGTGGCAGGCAACCGCTCACGATCCCAACACCTGCCCTGCCAGATAATCGGCGATGGCGTAGACATTGGCGTAATAGTCATTGCTGAGCACGATGATCGTCACGCCCTGGTCGGGGTAGCGCCCGAACCATGTGGCGGCGCCGCTCATGGAGCCGGGGTGGTAGATCAGGCGATGCGCCCCGCGCTGCTCGATCTTCCACCCCAGGCCGTAGCTGCCATGCCCGGGGGTGGTCATACGCGCCACCAGCTCGGGCGGCAGCACCCTGCCAGCGTCGAGGGCCTGAGCCAGTTTGTAGAGATCTTCGACGCTGGAGTAGAGATCGCCGGCGGCAAAGAGGTTGCTCACATCGAGGGGAATATCGAGTTGCCCCCCGGCGTAGCCGCGGGTGCCGTTGAGCGGGCCGAAGTCGCCAGGGTCCAGGCCGGTATCCTGCATGCCCAGCGGCTGAAACAACTCGCGACGCAGAAACTCTTCGTAGCTCGTCCCTGCAACCCGTTCGATCAGCCGGCCCAGGACCACGTAGTTCGAGTTGGTGTAGTGGTACATAGTGCCGGGAACGAAGCCAAGCGGCAGGTTACGGAAGCGGGCGATGGTTTGATCGGGCGTGGAGGGGGATAGCTCCACAGTGGCAAATTCGGCAAAATCGGTGTAGTTTGCCAGGCCCGAGGAGTGGCTGAGGAGATGCGCCAGCGTAATCGGCGCCCAGGCCGGCGGGCAGTTATCGAAGTACGCGCAGACCGACGCATCGAGGTCCAGCTTTCCCGCCGCCGCCAGACGCAGCACGCCCAGGGCGGTCAGCGGCTTGGTGACCGAGGCCAGGCGGTAGCGTGTAGTTGCTGTGGCGGTGATGCCCTCTTCGCGATTGGCCATACCGTAGCCTCGACTCAGCAGGACGCGACCCCGGGCCGCTACCAGCACCGAGCCGCTGAAGGCGCCCTGCCGGGCCAGCGCAGTCAGGTAGGTGTCCATCTGCGCGGCGCGGGCGAGCAGCTCGGGCGCCAGGGGCGCGCCATCGCCGGTGCGGGCCGGGGCCAGTACGGCTGCCAGGGGCGGCGCGGCAGGCGGCTCGAGGGCCGGGGTCGCAGCCGGTGCTGCCACGGGGGTAACAGTGGGCAGAACCGTGGGGCCGAGAATGGTGGTTGGCGCAGCGATAAAGGCGGCCACACGCAACGGGTGTCTGCTGGTAAATGGAAGACTACACGTGGCGAGCAACACCAGCAGACAGGCGGCAAGCCCGATCAGGCGGGGGCGGTGACGCATGGCTCCTCCCGAGGCGAACAGGGCCGCGAAGGTCTGATGTGAACATACGGGGAAACCAGGTTTCCCCATCCCCCTGCCCGTGGGGGCGGCAGGCCCTCCCCACCGGGAGGGCCTGGGAGGGCGTAGTCCTCCCAAAAACACATATGTTCATTCCGGGTTATGCGGCGCAGCCGCATGGAATGACTGATGTGAACATATGGGGAAACCAGGTTTCCCCATCCCCCTGCCCGTGGGGGCGGCAGGCCCTCCCCACCGGGAGGGCCTGGGAGGGCGCAGCCCTCCCAAAAACACATATGTTCATTCCGGGTTATGCGGCGCAGCCGCATGGACGGCTGTTAGGATTATACACTATTATCGAACGTTGCACGACGGGGGAGCCATGACTCTACGGGGAATGTAAAGTCATACATTGCAAGGGGCGGATGTGGACGGAAGGGGGTTCCGGGAGGGTGTGGCCTCCCCGGAACCCCCGGCGTTGCGGGTTCAGGCGCGGACAGAACGTATGAGCGCAGACGGGCGTTATGGCGTTGGGATGCGCTGCTTGGCTCCCGCCCCCTCCCCCTCTCCAGCGAAGCTGGAGCGCCTGCGCTGAGCCTGTCGAAGCGAGGAGACCAGAGCCATGCGCGGGGGCGTTCCAATGCGGTATAAGCCACGTTAGCCCGGATGTTCTGTCCGCCCCTAAAGCGTTGCGGGGGGTTATGTCCGTGCCAGGGTGATAATCGCCGGCACCTGGTCGAACATCCAGAAGCTAATCGGCAACCCGATAATCACTGCCGAGAGCGCCCAGGCGATCGAGAGCCATACGGCGCTGAGCCACCACCCCACCAGCAGGAACCACAGCGCCCGGATCAGGAACGGTCGCTGAGGAATGTTCTTGCGGTAGATCTCGCCCGTGGCGCTCACCAGCAGATCGCCCCGCTGCGGGCGCAACGTGGTGACCTGCGGCAGACGGTTGAGCATCCACAGCCCGAGCGGCAACCCGATGATCGTAATGCAGAGCACCCAGGCCACTGCGGCCCAGATCGCGCTGAACCACAACCCGAAGACCAGAAAATAAACCGCGCGGAGGATCAGGTTCACCCCGCGCTCCTGACGAACGATGGTTGTCATTTGTCTTCCTATTCTCTCTCGCACCTGCTGGCTTATCAACCTGCGTTGTGAAGTTTTTTGCGGGGAGGGTTTCGCCCTCCCACGCCCCTCCCGCCACGTTCCTTCCAGACCATACCCTGCGACAGGGGCGTAAGGTGCGCCGGGGGGGCGCCCTCCCTCGCATTCCGCCTGGCCCCGTCTGCCACTTCGCCTGCTATGACGACCGGGGAGGCGGGAAGGTTGCGGCGCGTTCATCCCTCTTCGGGGGGCCTGATGGGCGCGTAGCGCGCCCGGGCGGCCGCCGCCGCCGCCAGTTCGTCCTCGCGCCAGTCCTCAGGGGTGAGGATCACGCCGTGCCGGTCGGCCAGCGCATGGGCGAAGGCGGCGATGATCCGCTCGGGTGGGGGTGGCTCGGGCAGCAGATCGGCCAGGCCCGCGACGCGCCTGTCCAGGAGCGCCGCCAGGCTTTCGCGCCCGGCGGGGGGCAGGCGCAGCAGGGCGGCCAGCGCGTGGCCCGGCCAGTGGGTGTAGAGACCCACCTGCAGCAGAGCGCCGGGGCGGCGACGGATCTGCGAAAAGCCCACCAGTTTGCGCTCGTTGACCAGCACCTCGTAGGGCGATCGTCCGCCGAAGCAGGCCAGGCGCGCCAGGGGATCGAGGGCCTGCGCATCGGCGCGGGCCTCGGGGATGCTCACCAGCCGCGCGGCAATGCCAAGCTCGCCCAGGGCGGCGGCCCACACCTTGCCGAGCCAGCGGTAGGACTCGCTGACATCTGGCTGGTGCAGAGGGTGACCGGCGGGCAGGGCAATGTCCTGCATCAGGAAGCCCGGCACAAACAGCACCGCCGCGCCGCCGGAGGCCCGCTTGTGCAGGGTGATGCCTGCTGTGGCGAGCGCCGCTGTATCCACATCGGTGAGGCGCTGGCCTGAGCCGATCACCAGAGCCGGGCGGCGCGCGCCATACCAGCGCAGCGCCGGGCGCGGCGTATGGGCGAGACCGGCCAGCAGCGCCTCGGCGGCAGCCAGTTCGGCCTCCGGCGGGTGCGCGCTGTAGGGCAGCAGACGCCAGCGACTCGGAGGCGAGCGGATCATTGGTCGGTTCCTGTGAGTCTCAGGAGGCGATTCATCTGTGCAAGGTCATACCAGTCATCTATGCGGCTGCGCCGCACAACGCCGGAATGAACATATTTGTTCTTGGGAGGGCCGCCCCCTCCCTGGCCCTCCCCCGCTGGGGGAGGGAACCGGGCTCCTCCCCGCAGGGCGGGGGGTGGGGAAACCCGGTTTCCCCACCGCCACCGCATTGTCTGGTTCATCTCCACCGTTCCACAGAGGGATTTGTGGAGCTGTAGAGGTGTGGAGGTGTGGAGCTGATCGACTGCGACGCCATCGAGCAGAACTGGTATAGCCTGTCATGGCCCGGCTCGCGCCAGTCTGGCTGCGGCCTCGCCGCGGGCGAAGGCCAGGACCAGAGGCCGTACCCCGTCGGGGTAGGTGGCGAGCGGGCCAAGGGGTGTGGCGTCGGGGCCGAGGGCGGCCAGGGCGGCGGACTGCATAGCGGGGCTGGCATCGCCTGGCAGCAGCACCAGGGCGGGCGCGTCGCCGGGGATGGGCGCGCCGGTGTACGCCTCTGGTGGCGCGCCCCAGGTCAGGAAGCGCACCGTATCGGCGCTTAGCAGCGTCTCGGGAAGCCAGACGCGCACGGCCCGCAGCTCAACGTCGCTACTCGCGGCGGGGGCTGCCGCGATGCGTCCCATCGCCGTCTCGACCATATCAAACTCGTTGTAGACCCGCGGCTCCAGCCGCATGACGCCGAAGTACAGCCAGGCATTGAAACTCAGACTGGCCAGCAGGGCCACGGCCCAGACGGCGGCGCGTCCCGGCGGGGCCAGAGCCGCAAGCCCCAGGCCGGCCAGCATAGCGGCGGGGGCCAGCGTGCCCAGGGAGCGCATCGCGTGGGGTGCGTTGCCACTGAACACGCCGGGGATCAGGTAGATCGCTCCCAGGGCCAGCACCGCGGCTACACCTGCGTGTTGCCGCGCCAGTGGCAGGGCCAGACCGACACCCAGGGCCAGCAGCACACCTGCCACCGGATCGAGCATCGGCGCGTCGGGCATATGGTGGCGCCCGTTGAAATCGCCGCGCACGTGGAACATCAGCAGGTAGCGCCCCAGATTGCCCAGGATCAGCCCGGCGGGAGTGCGCGTGGTCAGATTGCCGCTATCAAGAACCGAGACCCGGCCCACGCGCCGGTTGTAGCCTTCCTGGTCATTCAGAATATAGAGCGCCAGCGGCGCGACGGTCAATGCGCCGGCGAGGGCGGCGACGGCCAGGCCGGGCAGCGCCCGCCGCCACGCCGTCGTTGTCGGCCCCAGGCGGATCGCCGCCACGACTGCCAGGGCCAGGGGCGCGACGCGCCCGGTGTGGTAGGTGTAGACTGCCAGGCCACCGAGCACGCCTGCCAGCGCCAGGAACGCCACCTTGCGCGCGGCGCCAGCGCGCTCCTGCGGGGGCGCGAGGCCGCGCCAGAGGAATCCCACCGCCGCCAGGACTAGCAGATGATCGAGGGTGGCGGGGAAGGCCCAGCGGCTCATACTCAGGCTCCAGGAGGCCCAGGCGACCAGCGCCGCGGCGAAGAGCGCCGCGCGCCGGCCAATGAGCGGGCTGGCGGCCCAGAAGAGCGCCAGCGGAGTGAGGGCGCCGGCCAGGGCGCTCACCAGGCGCGCGCTCCAGGCATGCGGGCCGAAGAGGCCCACCACGGGCGCCATCAGGTAGAAGAGCAGCGCCGGCAGGTCGGCGCCAACGACCACGTAGACCGGGCGATAGCCCGGATCGTTCCAGATACGCAGCGCCTGTAGGCCGTGGCGCGACTCATCGCGCCACAGGCCCGCGGGTTGCCCGTCGAGGTTCACAAAGCGCAAGCCGAGGGCCAGCACAATGAGCGCCACGGCCAGCGGCCAGCGGGCCGTGAGCCGCTCCTCAACGAGTGTCCCGGCGCGTCCGGCCAGCGGCGCGAGGGCCATCCAGGTTCCACTGACCAGCAGGGCCATCCCCAGGAGCGGCGGCAGGCCGAGGCGCAGCGAGCCGAGGGCCACCAGGGCCGCGGCCAGGCCGGCCCAGGCGATGGCGGGGTGTTGCGCCAGCCGGGCACGGGTAGCAGCGAGGCCGGCTCCGAGCCAGGGCCAGGCCGCCAGGAGGCCCAGCGGTAGCGCAGGCCACCAGGGCCAGCCGAGGGTCGGCAGCCAGTAGCCCGCCGCAGTGGGGAAAGCCATGGCCCAGCCGCCTGCGAGGGCCAGCAGCACGCCGCAGCACGGCGCCAGCGCCGCTGGCGCCTTCAGGCGTGTGAGCAGCAACCAGCCGATCAGCGGCAGGGCCAGGAGGTACAGCGTCCGCGCTGGCGGCAGCAACGGCCCGCTGGTCGTCGGCGTGGCGCGCACCCTGCTCAGGGCCAGGCCAAGCTCGCGCGGGTCGCCAGGGGGAGTGAAGGGAGCGGTTTGGAGCACCAGGGCGCTCTCGCCGACCGGATTGGTCGGGGTGAGGAGGTGATACCGCCGCCAGTCGCCGCTGGCTACGAAGGCGCCGAATGGCTGGCCATCGCGCCGCAGGTGCACCTCAACCGGGGCGTTTCCGGGGGGGCGGGGCGCTGCGAGGCGCAGGCTCAGGATGGCCGGGCGCCCATCGAAGCCAGAGAGCACCACCGCGGCGAGCGGTTCGCTCCAGCGGTAGACATCAGTAGGGTTGCGCTCAGGGCCGTGAAAGCGGGTGAGCACCCGGCTCGCCGCCGGATCATCGGCAACCAGGTCAACACCAGGGCTGCCAATCAGCGCCCCCGCCACAAGCAGGCCCAGTGTCAGCAGGAGGAGCAGCGCCGGCGCAGCGAGCGACCCCGGGCGCGGGCGATCCGCAGCGGCAGGGCGCAGCGCAGCCCGCCCCAGGGCGGGCAACCTCACACGTGGTCCAGGGTCGGTGGTTGGCATAGCCGGGCCATTATACCAAATGGAACTGGCGACACCGCATTGTCCGGCGCATCTCCACAGCGCTCCAGCGCCACACAGGCCTGTTTGTGGAGGTGTGGAGCTAGCTCAGGCAATGCCATCAAGCAGAAGTTGGTAGGATCCTCTGAGGCGCCGTTGGGCAAGGCGCAGGGAGGGCGGGATGCGCTCGGGCAGGTTGGCTCGGAGTATAGAAGGGGCTGGGAGGGCTACGCCCTCCCAGGAAGCATCTGCGAGGACTCAATCGAGATAGCCGCGCAACTTCTTGCCCAGGTGGGGATGGCGCAGCTTGCGGAGAGCGACGGCCTCGATCTGGCGGATGCGCTCGCGGGTAATGCCAAACTCGACGCCCACCTCTTCGAGGGTGCGGTAGCGCCCATCTTTGAGGCCATAGCGCAACTGAATAATCTTGCGCTCGCGTTCGGGGAGCTTTTGCAGCACTTCTTCGATCTGCTCGCGGAGCATCGCGGCAGCGGCGGCCTCGGCAGGGGTCGAGATCCGCTCGTCCTCGATAAAATCGCCCATGCGGCCCTCGCCCTCCTGGCCCACCGGCATCTCGAGCGAGAGGGGATGCATACTGGCCTCGAGGGTCCGTCGCACCTTCCCGGCGCTGATACCCATAGCCTCGGCGATCTCTTCGGGCGTCGGCTCGCGCTGCATAGACTGCTGGAGCTTGTGGCTGGTGCGCTTCACCTGACTGATCGCCTCGCCCATATGCACGGGGAGGCGGATGGTGCGGCTCTGGTCGGCGATGGCGCGGGTAATGGCCTGGCGGATCCACCAGGTAGCGTAGGTGCTGAACTTATGGCCCTTCTTGTAATCGAACTTCTCAACGGCGCGCATCAGACCAATGTTCCCCTCCTGGACCAGATCCATCATCGTAAGGCCATAGGAGGTATACTTTTTGGCGATTGACACCACCAGGCGCAGATTGGCCTGGATCAGATGCTGGCGCGCCTCCTGGCCCTTGGCAAATGCCCGTTCGAGCATGGCCTTCTCGTGACCGTGCTCGTACTCTTCGCGTTCAAGGCGCTGGCGGGCCAGATCGCCCGCCTCCATCGCCTGGGCCAGTTCGACCTCCTGCTCCGCGGTCAGCAGGGGCACCTGGCCGATCTCCTGGAGGTACATCCGCACCGGGTCGTCGAAGGCGATCTCGGCGAGATCAGGCAATTCGCTCAGCGCTTCCTCTTCGCCCTGGCCAGCGTTCTGCTCAAAATCGGCGGCCGTCTCAACCACCTTAATACCCTCTGCCTGCAGACGGGCATAGAGTTGATCGACCTCAGCGACGTGGAGTTCCGGTTGCGGATAGAACTCCAGGATATCGCCGTAGGTCACAAAGCCACGCTGCCGCGCTAGCTCAAGCAACTGCTCACTCATCGGCCCCGACTCCTGTGTGGATGCATAAATCTGCGGTACCATCCTCGTCCTCAGGCACGCCTGACGGCCCTGCGCCGCGCCCCGGTGCAATTAACATAATACACCCACTGTCAAGCGTTTCCTGCCTTTTCCATTGAATACAATGGCCTGCTGTTTCGAAAACTCGCTACTCTGTCCTCAGGGGTACGGCCTCCCTGCGTAGCGAATCACGGGAACGTAATAGGGCCGGAGCGGGTATCTGGTCCGCTCAGGCCCTTCGCGCCGACCCGGTGTGGCATTGCTGGCAAGAAGAAGGGGCCGAGCCTGAGAACTCAAACCCCAATTCCCTTCACACCCTGGAGGGACGCGAACATGGCACCCCATTCACTTTGCCGCTGTTACTATAGCATTATGCAACGGTTAAAGTCAACCCCTTCTGGGTGAAGAAAGTCTGAACTTCCGCACTGTGGCGCGGTAGTACTTTTGTTCACAATTCGGGCCGCGCGCTCGAGGACAACGCCGCCTGAGTTGCCCTCAACCGCTCCATGGGTCCGTAGGCTTGCTGGCGGTCGGGGGTGGGCAGGTCCTCACCCCCCCATCCCCCCTCTCCACCGTAGGTGGAGAGGGGGGCGGGAGCAGCCTGATCCCCCTGCTCCAGCTCGGCCAGAGCGGGGGCAGGGAGGGAGGTCCTTTCCCTCTCCGTCCAGCTTATGCATTGCCCACAACGTTGCCTATGGCTTCCTCATGCGGTACAACGCAGACGCTGTGTTGCCCCCAAGGTGAGGGGCTTGCCGAGGGCCAGGGCTGGTTACCGCATTGGGACGCGTTCCGCAACATTTGACGTACCGCAACGCTAGATTCTGGCTCTCCCACCTGCCAGGGGAGGGGGGTAGGGGGATGGGGTATGCGGGGTCCTGGGGCGCAGCTCCCAAAAACCCTACCCCTGAGAGCCGAAGCGAACTCCGTGTTCTCCACGCTGCGTCACCGTTTCGGAGTACAATAAGCGCGTCCAAATGCTGAAGAGCGGGTGGAGGTGGCGGTGATGCTTCTGACCAAGCGGCAACGCGAGTTTCTGGAGGGGCGGCACTATGCGGTCATCGGCACGCTCAACGCCGATGGCAGCATTCACCAGACGGTCGTCTGGTATCTGCTGGAGGGGGAGCAGATCCGCTTCAGCATCGGCGCTGAAAGCGTCAAGGCGCGGAACCTGCGCCGTAATCCGATCATCGCCGTGACGATCGAGGATGGTGTGCGCTACCTCTCGCTGAGTGGAGTTGCCACGGTTGAGCCGGCGGACCCCGAGTTGCGCCGGCGCCTGGCGCTGCGCTACCTCGGCCCGGAGCGGGTCGAGGAGTGGCTCGCCCGGCGCCCTGACGCCCCGCGCGCCTCGGTGCGCGTTACGGTGCGACGGGTACACGGCCAGGGCGTGGCGTAGGCATTCTGAGGTGAAAATAGCCCGCCCGCGGGAGGGTTTGGCGTAGAGGCGCGGCGCCGCCGCGCCTCTACGCCCTCCCAGGAAACAATCCGCCAGCGGGGAGGATTTGGGAGGGCGAAGCCCTCCCAGGAACAAATATTTTCATTCTGGCGTTGTGCGGCGCAGCCGCATGGATGGCTGAGGTGAAAATAGGGGAAACCAGGTTTCCCCATAGCCCTGCCTGTGGGGGCGCCAGCCGCTCCCACCAGCGGTTGGGAAATGGGGAAACCGGGTTTCCCCAACCCCCTCCTTGAGGGGAGGGTTTGGGAGGGCGCAGCCCTCCCAGGAACAAACATGTTCATTCCGGTGTTGTGCGGCGCAGCCGCATGGACGGCTGAGGTGAACGGAGGGGAAACCGGGTTTCCCCATGCCCCTCCCTGAGGGGCGCCAGGCGACCCCGGCATTCGATGGCGGAGAACGCGGGCTTCCGCACGCTCCTCCCGGCGGCGGGTGGGTTTAAGGGTGAACAGAACCTATGGACGCCGACGGGCGGTATGGCGTGGGGATGCGCCGGTTGGTCCTCACCCCCGGCCCCTGGTATCTCTCCAGCTTCGCTGGAGAGCCTGCGCTGAGCCTGTCGAAGCGGGGAGACCAGCGCCGTGCGCGGGGGCGTTCCAATGCGGTACAAGCCATGTTGGCCCGGATGTTCTGTCCGCCCTTAAACGGTGGTGGGTGGGGGAGGGGGTGGCCCGTTCGGGCCTTCCGCGGAGGGGTGGCAGGGAAAGCCGTTGGTTTTGGTGGATATGTCGAGTGGATCATCAATGATCATTCCCGATGATCTGGGGCGGGCCTATCAGCGCCCGGTGGCCGAGGTGCTCGCGGCGCTGGAGGCTGATCCGGCCCGCGGGTTGGACTCGGCCGAGGCCCGGGCGCGTCTCGAGCGCTACGGGCGCAATGAGTTGCCTGCGACGCCGCCGCCACCCCTCTGGGTGCGCTTTCTGGACCAGTTTCGCGATCCGCTGACCGGATTGCTGCTGGCGGCCACCGTGATCTCCTTCGTGGTGTGGCTGATCGAGCGAGCCGATCCGCTCCCGTTCGAGTCCCTGACCATCCTGGCCATCGTGCTCCTGAACGGTGTGCTTGGTTTTGTGCAGGAGAGCCGCGCCGAACAGGCCGTAGCGGCCCTGCGCGCCCTGGCCGCGCCCCAGGCCCGGGTACTGCGTGATGGCGCCCCGCGTTCGGTTGCCGCCGCGGAGGTGGCGCCGGGCGATATTCTGCTGATCGAAGAAGGCGATACTATGCCCGCCGATGCGCGGCTCATCGAGTCGATCGCCCTGCGGGTCGCCGAGGCGGTGCTGACCGGCGAGAGCACGAGCGTCAGCAAGGACAGCGCCCCCATCGCCGCCGAGGTGACCATTCCTGATCGCCACAATATGCTCTTCAGCGGCACCGCGGTGGTCGCCGGTCGCGGTCGCGCCGTGGTAACCGCCACCGGGCCGCGGACCGAGATCGGCAAGATCGCCGGGACGCTACAGCAAACTGAGAGTGAGCCGACGCCGCTCCAGAAAGAACTGGCGCGGGTAGGGCGGCTCCTCGGCAGTGTGGTGGTTGCCATTGCCGTGGTGATGAGCGTGACCCTGATCCTGGTGAGCGGCGTCCGGAGCTTGAGCGACCTGGTGGATGTGCTGATCCTGGGGGTCAGCCTGGCAGTCGCAGCCGTGCCCGAGGGCTTGACCGCGATCACCACCATCGTGCTTTCCCTCGGCATGCAGCGTATGGCCCGGCGCAACGCGATCGTCCGCACGCTTTCGTCGGTCGAAACGCTCGGCTCGACCACGGTGATCTGCTCGGACAAGACCGGCACGCTGACGCGCAACGAGATGATCGTGCGCACAGTCGTGACTCCCAGCGGCCGGGTGGATCTCTCCGGGGATGGGTACCGGCCAGAGGGAACGCTGGAAATGGACGGCCGGCCCGTCACCGATCCGGTGTTGCGCGAGGAGGTGCGGAAGGCGCTGCGCGCGGCGCATATGGCCAACAACGCGCGTCTGGTTCATGAGAATGGGCGGTACGCCATTCGGGGCGATCCGACCGAGGGCGCCCTGCTGGTGGCGGCGCGCCGGGCGGGCCTGACCGACGCAGAGCTGGACGAGCGTTTTCCGCGGGTGGGCGAGGTGCCGTTCACGTCGGAGCGCAAGCTGATGAGCACCGCCCACGTTGACCAGGAGAAGGAACGGCTGATCGTCTTCACCAAAGGCGCGCCGGATATTCTGCTGGCCCGCTGCGACTATGAGCGTGTCGGTCTGGAGGGCAAGGTGCGCCCACTGACCGCCGAGCGGCGGCGCGAGATCCTGGCCTGCGTCGAGGAACTGGCCGACCAGGCCCTCCGGACCCTCGGGGTGGCCTACCGCACCCTGGCCCGCGATGCGGCCAGCGGTCAGTGGAGCGAGGAGATCGAGCAGTCAATGGTCTTCCTGGGGGTCATGGGCCTGATTGACCCGCTGCGTCCCGAGGCGCGGGGGGCTGTGGCCCGGGCGAAGCGGGCGGGTGTCCGCCCGATTATGATCACCGGCGATCATCCGCGCACTGCCGCAGCGATCGCCGCCGAGGCGGGTATCGGCGCGCCCGGCCAATCGGCGGTGACGGGCAGTGCCCTGCAACAGATGGACGACGCCGAGCTACGGCGCGTGTTGAGCGAGTGTTCGGTCTTTGCGCGGGTGGCTCCGGAACACAAGTTGCGCCTGGTGCGGGCGTTGAAGGACGATGGGGCGATCGTGGCCATGACCGGCGACGGGGTCAACGATGCCCCGGCGCTCAAGGCGGCGGATATCGGCGTGGCGATGGGCATCACCGGCACCGATGTGAGCAAGGGCGCCGCAGATATGATCCTCACCGACGACAACTTTGCCTCGATCGTCGCTGCGGTGGAAGAGGGCCGCTCGATCTTCGCCAACATCCAGAAGTTCCTGCGCTACCTGCTTTCCTCCAACATCGGCGAGGTGCTGACGATGTTCGGCGGTGTGACCCTGGCGGCGCTGATCGGGTTGACACCCGGCGAGGGAACCCTGCTGGTGACGCCCTTGCTGGCCACGCAGATCCTGTGGATCAACCTGCTGACCGACGCCGCGCCGGCCCTGGCCCTGGGGCTCGAGCCGGCCGACCCGCGGGTGATGGAGCGACCGCCGCGCGATCCGCGCGCCCCGGTGATCAGTCGCCAGATGTGGTTCAATATCTTCTTCGTCGGGCTGATCATGGCCGTCGGCACCCTGGGGGTGATGGACCTGGCCTTGCCCGGCGGGCTGCTCGTGGGCGCAGGGGATCTGGCCTACGCCCAGACGATGGCCTTCACCACCCTGGTGTTGTTCCAGTTGTTCAATGTGCTGAATGCACGCTCGGAGGAGCGGAGCGCCTTTTACCGTTTGTTCAGCAACCCGTGGTTGTGGGGGGCGCTGGCGCTGTCATTCGCGCTCCAGGCGCTGGTGGTCTACCTGCCCGGGTTGCAGCGCGCGTTCAGCACCGTGCCGCTGAGCCTGAGCGACTGGCTGGTGTGCCTGGTGGTTGCCAGCAGCGTGCTCTGGCTGGTGGAGGGGCGCAAGCTCATTGCCCGCCTCGGGCGCGGGTAGCGCTTTCGACGCCGGCGAGGAAGCCAAGCAGCAGGCCGTGGAAGGCGCGCGCCGCCTCGATCTGCGGGAAGTGGCCGCAGCGCGGAAATACCACCAGACGCGCGCCGGGGATGGCCAGCGCCCGCTGGCCGGTCTCCAGAGGAAAAACCTGGTCGGCTTCGCCCCAGACCAGCAGGGTAGGGACGCGCAGTTCGCCGAGGCGGTCGCGGAGGCCGGTACGCCCCAGGTCGGTGGCATCGTAGCGGCGACTGAGGGCGGTCAGGGCGCGGCGGTTGTCGGCGCCGATGAGGGCGGCCCGGCCCCGCTCGAGGATCTCGGCGGTGATATGGCGCTCGGGGGCGTAGAAGGCCGCGCTGAGGAAGGCCCGGACCATCCAGGGGCGGGCCGAGAGCCACAGCAGGCCCGGGCCGACCAGCGGCCAGCCGCCGAGCCGCGTCAGCGGCGAAGGTTCGCTGAAGCCGTCGCTGCCCACCAGGGTGAGGCTGCGCACGGCGGAGGGGTGCAACAGGGCCGTGGCAATGGCGTACTTGCCGCCCATCGAGTGGGCCACCAGGTGCGCCGCGCCCGCGTCAAGGCGCTCGATCAGCCGGGCGTAGAGGTGGGCCGAGAACTCCAGCGAGTAGGGTGCGTCGGCGGGTTTGTCGGAGCGCCCGAAGCCCAGCCCATCAACGGCAATGGCGCGGTACCCCGCGCGCGCCAGCAGCTTGCCCGTCGGTCGCCAATCCTCGGCTGAGCCGGCAAAGCCGTGGAGCAGCAGCACGGCAGGGCCGTGGCCGGTTTCGAGCAGGTGCAGGCGGTAGCCGTCAATCGCGATAGAGTGGCTGTGCATGGTCGAGGGGGTTGCCCTTCCAGGGAGGGTCAGGTCTCTGATGTGAGCATAGGGGGCAACCGGGTTGCCCCGCGCGCCCGCCTGCCGGGGCGCCCGACGTCGCCAACCGCGGTTGGGGGAAGGGGCAACCGGGTTGCCCCGTGTTCCTGGCTGCGGGGCTGGAATTCATGGCTTTCTTCGATCATTGTACCAGAGGTCCACGCGGCCGCGCCGCACAGCGCCGGAATGGAAAGAGATGTTAGCGCGAAAAAGCCCGGGGTGACCGGGGGGCGAGGGGGGCTCGCCCGCGCAGGCGTCCGATGGCGCAGGTCCCTGCTGCCAGGACGTTGTCGCGCTACCGGCAGATTCGCCAGCGCATGGGTCGAGGTGGCGATTTCCTGCGGCGTGCAGCGGGATGCGAGGGGGGGAAATGCGCCAACGAATGGGAAACGAATAAACGAATGGATAGGGCGCGGAAGGCCCGGGGCGACCGGGGGGCGAGGGGGGCTCGCCCGCGCAGGCGTCCGATGGCGCAGGTCCCTGCTGCCAGGACGTTGTCGCGCTACCGGTTTTTTCCTGGAGGGCGTAGGGGCGCGGCGCCGCCGCGCCCCTACGCCCAAACCCTCCTGCGGGCGGGCTATGTTCACGTTAGACGCCCATTCGCATGGCGCACAACGCCGGAATGAACATAGTATTGTTCTTGGGAGGGCGCAGCCCTCCCAAACCCTCCTGCGGGCGGGTTGTTTCCTGGGAGAGGGCAGGGGCGCGCGGCGCCGCCGCGCCTCTACGCCCAAACCCTCCCGTGCGCAGGCTATGTTCACCTCAGAATCCCCTGTGCTACAATGGTTGTCATAACACGCGCAGGGTTGTGAGCGCCATGGTATGGACGGCCTGATCGATGTTCTCCACACGCTTGCCCGGCAGCGGGGCCGTGAGGCTGGCCCGCTGATCGCCGTGCGCCGGTTTCCTGCCCGCGAGGGCGCGCGGGTGAGCCATCTGCCGGTTGACCAGCGGCTGGCGCAGGCCTGGGTGGCGGCCACCGGTGAGCCGTTTCGTCCACACCAGGCCCTGGCGCTGTCGGCGTTGCGTCGTGGCGAGCCGGTGGCGTTGCTCGGCGGCCCGCCGGCCCGGCGCACGCTGCCGCTCCTGGTGGCCGAGTCGCTGCACGAGGCGGCGCCGGGCACGGCGCTGGTGCTCGTGCCTGATGAGGCCGCTGGCGAGGAGCAGCGGGCCGTCCTGGCGATGCTGCTGCGCGAGGTGAACGCCGCGCTGCGGGTTGGAGTCGCCTGGGGGGCGCTGGCGCGCGCGCCTGCGAACGCTCAGGTGGTCATTGCCACGCCCGCAACGTTGCACGAGCGCCTGCTGCGCTTCCACGGGCGAGCCTGGGCTCCTTTCTGGTCCCGCCTGAGCCTGATCGCTCTCGCCGATGCCCAGCGTTACGCCGGGGTTGCCGCCGCGCATCTGGCCGGGTTGCTCAATCGCGCGCGGCGGCTGGCGGGCGAGCCGCAGCCGCGCCTGGTGACCACGGTCGCGCCGGTGCTGGGGGCCGCCGAGGCCCTGGCGGCGATCAGTGGCGATCCCTGGCGGGTCATTGCCACTGATGACGGGCCCCGACCTGCGTCTGCCCTGGCCCTCTGGCGCGCCCCGGCCGAGCGGATGCGCGAGGCGGCGACGCTGGCCCTGGGGCTGGCGCAGGCGCAGACGCGCGTGCATCTGATCACTGCGCCGTTTGAGGTTCCGCTGGTGCGCGCGCTGATCGGCCCGGACCTGCCTGAGGTCGGGGTGGGGGTTGCGCCGCAGGCGGCCGAGGTGCAGATCATCTGCGGGATTGACTGCGCCGCTGCCAGTCTGCGGCTGTGCCTGGAAAGCGCCGCCCTGACGGTCCTGCTCCTCGGCGATGAGCCGGCCGAGCGGACCATGGCCCGCCTCTCCGCGCCCGACGAATACCTCGCCGCCGGAGATGAGGCAAAACCTGTTCCGCTCATCGAAACGCTGCCCCACTGGGTTGCCGCCCCGATCAACGTCTACGTCGAGGCGCAGCACCTGGTCTGCGCGGCCTCGGAACTCCCGGTGCGCGCGGCGGAGGTGGCCGCCTGGGGTGTGGAGTCGCTCGTCGAGCGCCTGGAACGCAACGCAATGCTGGTGCAGCTCCCCGACGCCGAGCCACTCTGGCAGCCCGGCCCGGCTGCCCGAGAGCCTTATGCCGACTGTGATCTGCGGGCGGCAGCGACCACACCGGTCAGCCTCTGTGACGAGCGGGGCGCCGTCCTGGGGACCTTGAGCCTGGATGTCTTTGACCGCTGGGGCTTTCCCGGCGCGGCCCTGCCGCCTCTGCGCGGCGGCTACCGCGTGCGCGAGCGGGATGACAATCGCCTGACCCTCACCCTGCACAGCCTGCCCGAGGCGCGGCGCACGCTCCCGCTGCGCCGTTGCGCCGTGCAGGTGCGCGACCGTCTCGATCAGCGGCTGGTTCGGGGGCAGAGCGTGGCCTGGGGGCGGGTGGTGGTGGATGAGGAGGTGTATGGCTTTCGGCAGGTTAGCCCGGGCGCCGCGATGGAGGAGCAACGCTTTGCTCAACCCCTGGCGGCGCGCTGGAGCGCGCCAGCGCTGTGGATCGATCTGCCGATGACGCTGAATGCCGAAGGGCAACTGGTAGGCTGGTCACTGGTGGCCGCGCTTCCCCTGCTGACTCTGGCCGGCACGACTGATCTGGTGCCGGCCTACGACGCCGAAGCGCAGCGGATCTACTTCGTGGATGCCCAACCGGGAGGCAATGGTCTTGCCGTATGGCTCTTCGAGGCCCTCGAAAGCGTGCTGCCGATAGCCTACGCTGTGGCGCTCGATGGGCGCGCTGATCCCTTGCTGAAGCCGCTGGCCCGCGATGATATGGACTGGATGCTTGCGCTGCTCGGCGGGGTGGCAGCAGCGCCGGTTGACCGGAACCGGGAACTGGTGATGCCCGAGCTGGCGCCTCTGCGGCGCGAAGCGCCCCGGCAGGAAGGGCCTCGCGCCGCGCAGCCGCCAGTGGATGCGCCGGCAACCTGGCGCGAGCCGCCAGCCCCGCCGCCGGAGAAGGCTCCACCCCGGCGCAAGGCGGCCCGCGGCACTGCACCGCGTGGGTCGGCGCCCGAGGGACTGGATCGGCAGCCTTCCGCGCGCCAGCGCCCGGAGCCGCCTGCCCCGAAACGCGAGGAGCGTCCGGCGCAGCGGGAGGCGTTCGCCTCGCCATCCCCACCGGCTGCGCCCGAAGAACCGGGCAAGCCTGCTCCGCCGGAGAGCGCCCCCGACCAGACCGCGCCCCCGTCGGGACCGGCTGACCCCGTGGAACTGGCGGCGCGCCTGCGCGCGCAGCGCATGCAGCGCCAGCGAGGAGCCGCAACCCCGGCGCCGAAGCCGGCAACCGGCGGCGAGCCGCGCTTCCGCCCCGGCGACAGCATCGTCTGTGTGCCCCACGGTCGTGGCACAGTTGTATCCAGCCGGGTCGAAGACGGGCGCGAAATCCTGCGGGTGCGCTTCGCGGGCCTCGGCGAGGTGCTGGTTGACGCCTCGGTGAACGCAGTGCGTCTGGCCGGCGACAATGCCACGGAGGAGGCGTAGCCGCGGTGATGATATTCGATGAGCAAGCCCCCTGTCCCTCCATCGTTGTGATCTTCGCGCCCTCGGGGTGAATTTTTGCACCCTGCTCGTGCACGAAGCGGCAAGAAGCCCTATAATGCCCATGATACCCCGCGTGATCGTTACGAAGCTCCAGTGGTGGCGTGCGGGCTTGTGGCAATCCCTTCGCCTGCTCCGAAAGCTGTGTCGAAGATGAGGAGATGATGATGGACCGCCAGCAACTCCTAGTGCAGGACTGGATGACCAGAGATCCTCTGACGGTGGGGCCGGACACCTCTGCAGTCGAGGCGTATGAGCGGATGCGTCAGCGTAAGATCCACCGTCTGCCCGTGGTTGCGGGCGGGCGGCTGGTGGGAATCGTGACACGCAGCGATATTGAGGGCACGGGTTCGTTCCAGCGCACCGAGGCGGGCTGGCACGAGGCGCGGTTTGCCCTGGCCGGCACGGTGGTGGAGGAAGTGATGACGCGCGATCCGATTGCGGTGACCGTGACGACGCCGGTGCGCGACGCGGTAGCGCTGATGCTCCAGCATCATCTCAGCGGGTTGCCGGTGGTGGAGAATGACCGGCTGGTGGGGATCATCACCGAGACGGATATCTTCCGGCTGGTGCTGGATCGGTGCCTGGCGGAGGGATGAGGCAAAGGGGAAACCGGGTTTCCCTGCGCCCCTACCGGTGGAAGTGGCAAGCGACCCCGGAAGCGGTTGGAGGGTGGGGAAACCCGGTTTCCCCACCCTCCTCCCCGGAGGGTGGGAGGGCGAAGTCCTCCCAAACCCTCCATCTTCAAGCTGACAGAGTGCGGCGCAGCCGCGCGGTTGTCTCGCGCACCCTTCAACTGATTTCCAGCAGCAACTCGTGAAGCTTGACCACCTGCCCCGCGCTGACGTGCAGATCGCTGACGGTGCCGGCACGCGGGGCCTGAATCTCATTCTCCATCTTCATCGCTTCCAGCACCACCACCGGCTGACCAACCTGGACAGGTTGGCCGGGTTCCACCAGAACGCGAACAATGCGTCCGGGAATAGGCGCCTTGACGCGCCCATCGCCGCTGCGGGGGCGGGCCACCGTGGCTTCAAGGTCGCGCACCTGGATCTGGTAGCGCCCCTGGGGGGTATCAATCCAGCGCAGGTCTGGATCAACACTGAGTTCATAGGGGTGGACGCCAACCACTGCCCACTCGATGGCCTCTGGCCCGGCCAGCGACGAGACGCTGATGGTCAGCGGCGCGCCGTCGATGGTGATGGTGACTGGCTCATCGTGTCTGGGCAGGACGCCCACTTCGACCACGAATTCGTGGCCCTCGACAGTTACGTGCAGCTTGCTCATTGCGGGAGCCTCCTGCTATCGCGGTGCCAGCCGGTGGTGAAATCGGGCGGCGTGATCGGGCGGGCAGCCTGGACGCGGGCCAGGAAGGCCAGCGCGGCGACGGCGGCCAGGTCGCGCAGGCTTTCGCTATCGGGGCGTGCCGCGGGTTCCAGGCGCCGGTGGCTGAAGCTGGAATCGTAGGCGCCCGCGATGAAATCGGGGTCACTCACCATTTGCCGCAGCATACTGATATTGGTGTTGATCCCCGTAACGGCGAACTCGGCGAGGGCGCGACGCAGGCGGTGCAGAGCCTCTTCGCGGTTGGCCCCCCAGACGGCGAGCTTGGCGAAGAGCGACTCGTAGCGCACCGAGACTTCGGCCCCGCTGAAGGCGTAGGTATCCACCCGCACATTGGGGCCGCCGGGCACGCGCAACATGCCGATGCGCCCGGGACTGGGCAGGTAATCGCGCCAGGGGTCCTCGGCATTGATGCGGCAGAGGAAGGCGGCGCCGGCGATGCGCACGTCGTCCTGGCTGAAGCCCAGGGGCTGCCCGGCGGCCAGGCGGATCTGCTCGCGCACCGCATCAATGCGGGTGACCATCTCGGTAGCGGGATGTTCGACCTGGAGGCGCGGCTTCACTTCGGTGAAGTAGTACTGGCCATCGGCGTCGACGACGAACTCAACCGTACAGGCCCCGCGGCAACCGAAGAGGCGCGCGATCTCCACCGCCGCGCCGCGCACGGTTGCGCGTTGAGCCGGAGTGAGACCCGGCGCGGGAGCCTCGGCGATCACCTTGCGCTTGTTGCGCTGGATGGTGCTATCGCGCTCGCCCATATGGACCAGGGCGCCGTAGTTGTCGGCCAGGAGCGGCACCTCGATGTAGCGCGAGGGAAGCACCGCGACTTCGAGGTAGACCCGCGGATTGCCAAAGACGGCCTGGGCGGCGGCGGCGGCCTCACGTACCACCTCGAGCAGCCGCGCCGGCTCTCGCACGAGCTGGGTGCCGCGTCCCCGGCCTCCCGACCAGGGCTTGACGATCACCGGGTAGCCCAGGCGCTCGGCCTCGGCGTGGAGCGCATCGGCCTCGTCGGGCGTGAAGGCGCGGCTCGAGGTGGTGACGGTGGAGAAGCCGGCCTGGCGCACACGCTCGAGCGCGGCGATCTTATTGGTGGTCAGTTCGAGGCACGCGCTGCCTGGCCCGATGACCACGATCCCCTCGCCCTCGCAGGTGCGCGTAAACTCAAGATGCTCGGCGAGGTAGCCGTAGCCCGGATGGACGGCATCGGCGCCAGACTGCCGGGCCAGGGCGATCACCAGGTCCGGGTCGCGGTAACTGGCCGGCGGTTCGACCAGGTAGGCCTCGTCGGCCAGGTGCACATAGAGCGCGCCGCGGTCTTCCGGCTCGTAGAGCGCCACCGCGGGGATCCCCAGGTCGCGGCAGGCGCGCACGACGCGAACAGCAGGCTCGCCACGGTTGGCGATAAGCACTTTTTTGAACATGGGTTCACCTTCTCTGACGCCGGGCGACTGGCCCGGAGCGTCGGCTGTCGCGCCTCACATTGGCGAGATCCCGTGTTTCTTCGGCACGTGCCGCTCGCGCTTGGAGAGCGTTACGTGGAGGGCGCGGATAAGCACGCGGCGACTGTCGCGCGGCTCGATCACATCGTCAATCAGGCCCCGCGCAGCGGCAACGTAGGGGTTGTTGAACTTTTCCTGATACTCATCGATCAACTCCTTGCGTCGCGCCTCGGGATCGGCAGCCGCCTTGACCTCGTTGCGGAAGAGGATGTTGACGGCGCCGGCCGCGCCCATCACTGCCAGTTCGGCATTCGGCCAGGCGTAAAGCAGATCGCCGCGCAGGCCCTTGCTGCTCATCACGCAGTAGGCCCCGCCGTAGCTCTTCCGCAGGATGATCATGAGCTTGGGCACAGTCGCCTCGGAGTAGGCGTAGATCAGCCGCGCGCCGTTGCGAATGATCCCGCCGTACTCCTGGCTGGTGCCCGGCAGAAAGCCCGGCACGTCTTGCAGGGTGATGATCGGCACATTGTAGGTATCACAGATGCGGATAAAGTGCGCCGCCTTGATGCTGGCCTTGATATCAATCGTGCCGGCGAGCACCTGGGGCTGATTGGCCACAATGCCCACCACGTAGCCGTCGAGGCGCGCGAAGCCCACGACCATGTTCTGCGCCCAGAGTTCGTGGACCTCGAGGAAGCGCCCGTCGTCCACGATACTGGCAATCACCTGACGCACATCGTAGGGCTTCTGCGGGTCCACCGGAACAATATGCTCCAGCTCGGGGCAGCGGCGGTCCGGGTCATCGCGTGGAGGGACGTAGGGCGGGTCATTGACATTGTTGGAGGGCAGGTAGCTCAACAGGTCGCGCACCTTTTGCAGGCACTCGCGGTCGTCGGTGGCCAGGAAGTGAGCCACGCCGCTCTCGGTCGCGTGCACGCGTCCGCCGCCAAGCTCCTCCTGGCTGACGTTCTCCTGCATCACCGACTTCACCACCTCCGGGCCGGTGATGAACATATAGCTGTTCTCGGTCATGAAAATGAAATCGGTGAGGCCGGGCGAGTAGACCGCGCCCCCGGCGCAGGGGCCGAGAATGACCGAGATCTGCGGAATCACGCCGGAGGCTTCGCAGTTGGTATCGAAGATCCGCGCGTAGCCGGCCAGGCTATCCACCCCTTCCTGAATACGGGCGCCACCCGAGTCGTTGAGGGCGACGAAGGGGCAGCCGTAGGCCAGGGCCATCCGCATAGCCTTGACGATCTTGTTAGCGTGCATCTCGCCGAGCGAGCCGCCCATCACACTCGCGTCCTGAGCCGCAACGAAGACCTGCCGGCCATTGATCAATCCAAAGCCGGTGACGACGCCATCGCCATAGCGTGAGCCTTTGCCGCCCATATAGTGCTCGTAGCGCGGCATCACCAGCGTGTCAATTTCGTTGAAGCTATCGGGGTCAAAGAGAAGGGCGATGCGCTCGCGAGCGGTGAGCCGACCCTTCTGGTGTTGCGCTTCGGCATCCTTCGGCGTCCCAGCAGCGATGGCCTTCCGTTCGCGGAGTTTCCGTACGTAGTCTTCCATCTCCATCGGGCTTTTCCCCTTCGCAATGCGCTACGCCGCTCCCACGGCCAGCGTGAGCACATAGCCTTCAGACACGCGCCACCAGCCGCGGAGCGGCGGGGCCTCCAGGATCGGATCACAGGACAGTGTAACCGTGGCCCATGCGCCCCCGCCGGGGGGCGCCATCCGGCACTCAACACGGCGGGTATCAACGCTCAGGCCCAGGCGCAGGGCCTTGAGCGCGGCCTCCTTGGCGCTCCAGATTGCCGTAATCAGCATCTCGCGTTGTTCGGGCGGCGTGGCCGCCACCGCCGCGCGCTCGGCAGGGGTGAAGTAGTCACCGGCGAAGGCGGGGTGGCGCGGCGCCACCTGCTCAATATCCGCGCCAATGGCCGGTGTGCGCGCCAGCGCGCAGAGAGCGCGGCCCCGGCTATGGCTGATGGTCAGGTGCCAGCCGTCCAGGGCCGCCTGCAACTCCGACCGGCGGGCGCTGATGGTTGGCGCGCCGCTGGGCGCGGCCAGGATCTGCAGGTCGCGCAGGTCGCAGGCAAGGCCCGCTTCAGCCAGGTGACTCTGGATGAGGCGCCGGGCGGTCCAGCGGCCAAGCAGCCACTCGCGGCGGCGCTTCTCCACCCGCAGGGCGGCCAGACGCTCCTGCTCCGGCGGGCTTAACCATGCCGCCGGAGCCAGGGCTGGAAGATCACGTTCGGTCTGCGTGAGCCAGGTGATCATGCTCTGGTGTTTGAGCCGTAGCATTGGCTGTACCGCTGCTACGGCCCAACAGGTGGTTCCAGGGGCGGGGCGCGGGGAGGGCAAAGCCCTCCCCGCGGGCCTTTCCCGTCACGAACGAAGTTCGTGGTGGCGCTTAGAACTTCGCCACACCGGGGAGCTTCGAGGTGCGATAGCCCGTCAGGTCGAGGTAGACATTGCCCTCGTCGTCAATGACCCGGGCGTCGAAGCTGGCCCCTTCGTCGTGAGCCGTGACGATGGCGTAGATCCCCTTGCCGTTGCCCAGTTCGGGGTGGCTGTAGACCTCGAGGGTCTCCAGCGAGGAGGGCAGGGCCATCGCCTCGGTGTTGGCGATCTCCCAGACCCCGGCGGTCTGGAAGCAGAGTTCGAGCAGACGCGGATCCACCAGGTGCTCGGCCTCAGCGGGAGCGCTGTCGGGCGGCAGGTCGCTGGCGAGCATACCGAAGGCCATGTTACCGGCGATCAGCACTTTCTCCAGCACCTGGTAGGCCGGGCCGTGGAAGTAGACCTGGTAGATGTCTGCGCGCTCCACGACCCGCGCGTCTTCGGCCAGATGCGGTCGCTCGGCGTGAGCCTCCGCGGCGGGGGCGCTGGTCAGACGCACCACGGCCCGGAAGTGGACCGTCTCCTGCGGCGGGGGCGGGGTATGCCCCGGCGCCACTGCCGGCTGGAAGACCGAGCGCAGTTCGGTATGCGCCAGCAGCTCACCCTCGCCAGTCGGATGCACCGTGGCTTTGAGCACCAGGGTGCGCGGCTGGCTACGGTGGAACTTCACCGGGCTGTCGAGCCGCTCGTGCTCGATGCGGGCCACGCGGTAGCCGGGGACGAGCAGGCTGGCCAGTTCGGCGAAGCCCTCAGTGCCCATCACGCCGGGCAGCACCGGGGTGCCGTCAATCTTGTGGTCGTAGAGGAACGGCTGCACCGACGGGTCCAGCGCCGTCTCGGCGACGATGCCGCTGTAGAGACCCGCCTTGCGCACCGTGCCGACCATCAAGAAGGGCCGCTCGCGCGCGGCGAGCACCGCCGCCACCTTCTCGGGGTCGATACCGCCGTGCTCGTCGAACTCCTCGGTGAGGATGCCCAGGCGCATCCCGACGACGATCTCGCCGCGGGTGCCGCCGGCAGTCAGTTCGCGACGAATGGTGGGGATGCCCACCTCCGGCGGGAGCATATCGATCCCCGCCATCTCCATGATTCTGGGGATGGAGCCGCGGGTAGCCATCCCGATGCCGCCCCAGGCCGTCCAGTCAATCGCGATACCGCGGGTCTCCGGACGGGTGTGACGCAGGCTGCTGGTGATCTTGCAGAGCAGGTCGTTGGCGGCGCTGTAGTCGGTCTGGCCGCTGTTGCCGAAGCGCCCGGCCACCGAGCTGAAGGCGACCGTGGCGCCGATCGGCATGCCCTTCGCTGCCCGGAGCAGACTGAAGAAGCCATCAGCCTTGATGTCGAAGACGCGGTAGAACTCATCGGGCTGCTTATCGGCCAGGCCGCGACTGATCTCGATGCCGCCAGCGTGGAGCAGCACGTCGATCCGTCCGAAGCGCTCGCGGATCTCCTCGACCACGGCGCTGACGGCGGGGCCATCGCGCAGGTCCAGGCTGCGGTAGTACGCCTCACCACCGGCGGCCTGCACCGTCTCAATGGCGCGCAGGGCGGCTTCGGAGCGCTCGACGCCCATGATCGTCCGGTCAATCTGCACCGGGGTGACCTTCTCGCCCTTCGCCTGAGCTTCGGCGATCAGCGCGGCCTTGAGCGCATCGCGGCCCTGGCGGAAGAGGGCGATCCGCTCATCGGCGGGGTCGGGCGTCGGGGTCAGGTCGAGCAGGAAGAACTGGCCGCCACCGCCGGCGCGGGCCAGGTCGGCCACAATCGCGCTGGTGATGCCACCGGCCGCGCCGGTGACCAGGTAGACCGTTTCGGGGCCGAGGTGCATCCCCGGTTGCCCATCGGCGGCGGGGCGCTCCTCAAAACCGATGCTGAAGCGCAGGCTATCGTGGTACCCCACTTCGACAACGCCGGGGTCGAAGAGGGTCTCGGCGATCAAGGCCTCGGCCGGCTCGGCGCTCTTGCGGCTGGCCTCGAAGTCAACCGCCTTGACCACCGCAGCCGGGCGCTCACGCTTGTAGGCTTTGGCGAAGCCGGTGACGGCGCCGCCGAGGGGCGCGGTTGCGCCATGCTCGTCGTAGCCGTGCAGGCCGCCCATCCGCGTGGCAACCACCAGGAAGGGGTTAGCGTCGGGCTGCGCGGTGATCAGCGCGCGCACCGCGCGGTAGAGGTTCTTCACCCGGACGCGGTTCAGCTCGCGCCACTGCTCCAGGTCAAGCTCCTCCAGGTCAGGCTCAACGTCGAGGGCGGTCAGCCAGTACACGCCGGCGACCGGTCCCTCGGCCAGGAAGCCCTGGATGAGGCCGTCGATCTCCTCGTCGGCGGGCGGGGTCTCGATTCCGAGCACCTGCGCGCCGCGCTTCTCCAGGCGCGAGACCAGCGAGCGCCCGACACCGCCACGGTCGAACATCACCACCACCCGGCTGCCCTCGAGGCTCACCCCGGTGGCCTTGCAGAGGTCCAGCGGGGGCCGCAGCACCGGTGTCGGCACGCGGCGCGGCGCGCGGTCGGCCTCGCTGACGTCGTAGATCACCGGCTGGTCGCTGGCGACCGCTGCGGCGCCAGGGGCGGCTGCGGGGGCCTCGGCCACCGGCGCGGCGCCCGCTCCGCCACCTGCGGCCAGGTCGGGCCGGTGCTCGCGCACGAAGCCGATCACGTGGCGCAGGGTGGGGTAGTCACGCAGCTTGAGGTCTTCGATGCGCGGGATGCCAAAGGCCTCGCGCACGGCGGCGAAGGTCTCGGCCTGCTTGACGGTGTCCACGCCCAGGTCGGCCTCGAGGTCGAGGTCGAGGTCGAGCATCTCGGTCGGGTAGCCGGTCTTGTCGGCGACGATGGCCAGCACCTTCTCGGCGATGGGGTCGGCTGCCGGAGCCGCCGGGGCCTCCGGGGCCGCGGGCGCGGGGGCCGCGGGCGCGGGCGCGGCCAGGTCGGGCCGGTGCTCGCGCACGAAGCCGATCACGTGGCGCAGGGTGGGGTAGTCGCGCAGCTTGAGGTCTTCGATGCGCGGGATGCCAAAGGCTTCACGCACGGCGGCGAAGGTCTCGGCCTGCTTGACGGTATCCACGCCCAGGTCGGCCTCGAGGTCGAGGTCGAGGTCGAGCATCTCGGTCGGGTAGCCGGTCTTGTCGGCGACAATGGCCAGCACTTTCTCGGCCACCGGGTCGCTGACCGCAGCCGGAGCAGCGGCGGGCGCTGCGGCGCCGGTCGCCACGGTGGCGGGGGCGACCGCAACGGCTACTGGCGGCGCGCCGACGGGCGGCACACCACCCCCGCCGCTCGGCGGTGGCTCGTCTGGGGTCTCGGGCGCGGCCAGGTCGGGCCGGTGCTCGCGCACGAAGCCGATCACGTGGCGCAGGGTGGGGTAGTCGCGCAGCTTGAGGTCTTCGATGCGCGGGATGCCGAAGGCCTCACGCACGGCGGCGAAGGTCTCGGCCTGCTTGACGGTATCCACGCCCAGGTCGGCCTCAAGGTCGAGGTCGAGGTCAAGCATTTCCGGCGGGTAGCCGGTCTTATCGGCGACGATGGCCAGTACCTGCGCGGCCACCGGGTCGGCGACCGGCGTAGCGGCCGGGGCAGCCGCCGGGGCGGACGCGGCAACGGGTGTGGGGGCGGGCGCGACGGCCACCGGCGCGGCGGCCAGGTCAGGCCGGTGCTCGCGCACGAAGCCGATCACGTGGCGCATCGTGGGGTAGTCGCGCAGTTTGAGGTTCTCGATGCGCGGGATGTCGAAGGCCTCACGCACGGCGGCGAAGGTCTCGGCCTGCTTGACGGTGTCCACGCCCAGGTCGGCCTCGAGGTCGAGGTCGAGGTCGAGCATCTCGGTCGGGTAGCCGGTCTTCTCGGCGACAATGGCCAGCACCTTCTCGGCGATGGGGTCGGCGGCCGGGGCCGCGGGTGCGGCCGCAGGGGCAACGGGCGCGGCAACGGGTGTGGGGGCAGGGGCGGTGGCCACCGGCGCGGCAGCCAGGTCGGGCCGGTGCTCGCGCACGAAGCCGATCACGTGGCGCATCGTGGGGTAATCGCGCAGTTTGAGGTTCTCGATACGCGGGATGTCGAAAGCCTCGCGCACGGCGGCGAAGGTCTCGGCCTGCTTGACGGTATCCACGCCCAGGTCGGCCTCAAGGTCGAGGTCGAGGTCGAGCATTTCCGGCGGGTAGCCAGTCTTCTCGGCGACCAGGGCCAGCACCTTCTCGGCCACCGGGTCAACCGTCCTGGGTGGCGCAGCCGGAGCCACTGCCACGGACGCGGGGGCCGGAGCGACTGCCACAGGCGCGGCGGCGACCGGCGCGGGGGCCGGAGCGACCGGCGCGGGGGCCGGGGCAGCGGCGACCGGCGCGGGGGCCGGGGCAGCGGTGACCG
>CAKZKA010000057.1 GCA_937120965.1 uncultured Chloroflexota bacterium | reverse complement strand
GCATGTCGTCCATTCCGATAATGCCTGCTGGTGAGTCATGCCCGTCCTCCCATATCACGGCTGTAGGGATACATCCATGATACGGTTGCGCGTGACTCACCTCACATACCTACCCCCAAAAGCCCCACCGGCAGGGGTGCGGTTCGACAGGCTCACCGCAGGTGGGGAAACCCGGTTTCCCCGTAAGTTCACCTCAGCCGTCTATGCGGCTGGAAGGATCGACTCCGAAGCGTGCCTTAAACCGCAACGATGGCTCAGCGCAGAAACACCTTCTCCGGCTGCCAGTCGTCGCCGGTGTAACACAGGACGGCCAGCAGCGCGCCGTCGGGGCCGTGGGCGCGCGCCCGATCGCCGCGCAACGCCGGGAGGCGCACGGGCATACCGTTCGCCACGCGGCGCGCCTGGTCGGCGTCGAGCTGCGCAACGGGCCAATCGGCAACAGCAGTTTCAGGGGGGAGCAGCGCCGCGGCAAGCTCTGCCGGGTCGGCGCTCAGGGTGTCGAGGGGGATGGCCGTGGCGAGGTGAAACAGGCCAACAAAGGTGCGCTGAAGCGCCGCCAGGTGCCCGCCGCAGCCCAGGGCCGCGCCAATGTCGCGCGCCAGGCTGCGGATGTAGGCGCCCTTGCCGCACTCCACCACGATGCGGAGCGTATCGGGACCGGCGCGCTCCCAGTCGAGTCGGTAGATCACCACCGGTCGCGGCGGCATGTCCGGGGCTGCCCCGGCGCGCGCCAGGTCATAGAGCCGGCGTCCCTGGTAATGCAAGGCCGCATAGGCCGGAGGGATTTGCTGGATTGCTCCGCGCAGCGGCGCAACGGCCGCCTCGATCGCGGCGTCGTCGAGAGGCGGCAGCGGGCGGGTCGCCAGCACAGCGCCCTCGGCGTCGTCGGTTGCGGTAGTCACACCCAGGCGCACCAGGCCCACATAGCCCTTGCGCGCCTCGGCCAGGTACTCGATCAGGCGCGTGGCGTGACCCAGAGCCACCGGCAGAACCCCTGTCGCCAGCGGGTCGAGCGTGCCGGCGTGCCCGACGCGAGCAGACCGGCCGGCCAGGCGCCGGACGCGCGCCACAACGTCGTGGGAGGTCAGACCGGCCGGTTTATTGATATTCAGAAAGCCGTGGAGGGTCATCGCCAGATCCGCGCCTTGCCGTTGCGCCTGCGCTCATTGTACCATCGGCGCCGCGCTGCATCTGTGAATATTGGGGAAACCGGGTTTCCCCCAACCCCTCCCTGCGGGGAGGCGCCCGGTTCCCTCCCCCAGCGGGGGAGGGCCAGGGAGGGGGCGGCCCTCCCAAAGATACCCCATGTTCATTGCGGCGTTGTGCGCCCCGCGCATCGGCCCTGACAAGAATGTCACCGTCCGACAGGCGCCTGGTATTGTCACAGACAGACAGGCATGTTATAATCGCGCATCGTTCGGTGCGGCCGGGCCGGCCCATCGAACACCATAGCGCTCATCCAGAGGGGCTGAGGGACTGGCCCGATGAAGCCCGGCAACCTCCACAGCGGCACGGTGGCGTCAGCGTCGCCGGCAGCGCGGAACGGTGCCAATTCCAGCGGCGGGGCAGGTGCATTCGCCGGAAGATGAGAGGTATTGAATGCAGCCTCTCGCCGCGCGAGAGGCTTTTCTTGCGACATGGACCAGGAACTGCGAACAGTCTGGTGGGAGCCGGGAGCGGTCTGTCTGATCGATCAGCGCCGTCTCCCCCACGCTCAGGAGACGGTACGCTGCGCCGACCTCGCCACGGTGGCCTGGGCGATCAAGGCGATGGTGGTGCGCGGCGCGCCGGCAATCGGATGCACCGCCGCCTACGGCATGGCCCTCGTGGCCTACCACAGCCCGGCCACGTCATCGAACGACCTCATCGGTGAACTGGAAACGGCCAGGGCCACCCTCGACGCCCAGCGACCGACGGCGGTCAACCTGGCCTGGGCCACGCGCCGCGTGCTCACCCGGGCGCAGGCCAGCGCCCATGAGGGGCCGGAGGCCATCCGCGCCGCGGTGCTTGCGGAGGCCCACGCCATTCTGGCCGAGGACCTGGCCATGTGCCACGCCATCGGCGACCACGGCGCGCCGCTGATCCCCCCCCGCGGCCACGTGCTCACCCATTGCAACGCGGGCGGCCTGGCCACCGCGGGCTATGGCACCGCCCTGGCCCCCATCCGCACCGCCTTCGCCCAGGGCCGTTCCCTCCACGTCTTTGTGGACGAGACGCGACCCTTCCTCCAGGGCGCCCGGCTCACGGCGTGGGAACTCCAGCAGGCGGGTATTCCTCTGACCCTGATTACCGATAATATGGCCGGCTATATGATGCGCTGCGGGCGCGTTGATTGTGTGATCGTCGGCGCGGACCGCATCGTGGCCAATGGCGATACGGCGAATAAGATCGGCACCTACAGCCTCGCCGTGCTCGCCCGGGCCCACGGCCTGCCCTTCTTCGTGGCCGCGCCATCGTCAACGATCGATCTTACCCTCAACCACGGCGATCAGATCCCCATCGAAGAACGGCCCGAGGCAGAGGTTACCCACTGTGGCGGCCAGCAGATCGCGCCGGCCAACGTGCGCGCGGCCAACCCCGCCTTCGATGTGACACCCCACGAGTTGATCACCGCGATCATCACCGAACGGGGCGTCATCTACCCACCGTTCTGCGACGGTCTGCGCCGTGTTGTCACGGAGAGGCGGTAGCCGGGTGCCTGTGGCCGAACATGCCTTACGTCCCGCGGTTTTCGCGGCCAATCCACCAGCTATGGCGCAAGCGTTCGTTCCCGCCTGTCTGCCCGCGCCGCGGGCTGGCGCGCCCCCGGTCAAGCCCCCGGCGCCCGGCGCCGGGCCTCCCATCGCCGTGCTGGGCCAGCGGGGGGCGCACGTCGGCCCGCTGGCCCTCGCACTGGCCGGTTTTCCCGGCCTGACGACGATCGGCGAATCCGATCGCGCCATCGTGCAGCGCCAGGGCGCCGAGGCGGGCCTCGACCGCCTGGCCCTGGCCTACCTGCGCGGCGACCGCTCCGCTGGCGCCCCGCCCGGCGAGTACCAGAGCGCTGTGCTGGAGCAGGTACGCTCCGTCGAACATGCCCGCCCCCGCATCATCAAGGTCGAGTTGACCGGGCCGGTCAGTCTGGCCCTGCTCGGCGTAGACGAGCACGAGCGCCCCCTGGCCTACGATCCGGCCCTGCGCGAGGCTCTGGGCCAGCACGTGGCGCTGCGCGCGCGCTGGCTCCACGAGCAGATCACGATGGCCGGGGCGGCGCCACTGCTGTGCCTCGACGAGCCGTTCCTCGAGGCCCTCTACTCGCCCTTCTGCCCGCTGGCCTGGGACGAGGGCGCCGATCTGCTGGCGCGCACCCTGGCCGAAATCCCCGGCTGGCGCGGTCTGTGCGTCGCCGGCGGCGCGCGCTGGGCCGACCTGCTCGAGCTTCCCATCGATCTGATCCTGTTCGACGCCGCTGCGCACAGCGCCGATCTGGTGCAGGCGGCGCAGGCCACCGGCCAGTTTCTCGACCGCGGCGGCGCCCTCGGGTGGGGTGTCGTGCCCGCCGAGGCGCCCGAGCCGATCGAGCAGTGGCGAGACATCATGACCCGGCGGTTCATCGGCGCCGTTGAGCAGTTGGCGGCGGCGAGCAACGTTCCCGCAGGCGCCATCGCCAGCCGCTCCCTGATCAGCACCAGCAGCGCCCTCGGCCACCTGCCCGCCGGCCAGGCGACCCGCGCCGCCGCTCTCTGCGCGGAGATCGCCGCCGCGGTCCAGGCCCATTTCGGCATCGGTCAGGAGGCGCCCCGCCCCGTCGCCGCGCCGGCCCGTCCGTAGGCCCTGCCGGCGCAATGGGTCCGGGCGCGCCGGTCTTCCCGGTGGAGGAGAGCCACCGATGGTAGCCAGGCGCAAGGCCTAGCCTTGCCGTAGCGTAGAGGAGAGGCAACTGTGCGGATCGTTGTGACCGGGTCACTCGCCTTCGACTACATTATGGACTTCCCGGGCTACTTCCGGGATCATATGCTGATGGAGAAGGCCCATATGCTCTCCGTCAGCTTCCTGGTCGACTCGATGCGAAAAATGCGGGGGGGCGTGGCCGGAAATATTGCCTACAATCTGGCCCTGCTCGGCGAGCGCCCGCTGATCGTCGGCACGGTTGGCCACGACTTCGTGGAGTACGGGCGCTGGCTGGAGCAGCAGGGGGTTGACACAAGCGGGATCACCGTCATCGAACACGAGTTTACGTCGTCGTGCTTCATCAACACCGACCGCGCCAACAACCAGATCGTCGCCTTCTACGCTGGCGCGATGGGCCACGACCATCACCGCTCGTTGAGCGACCGTGGCCTGCTGGGCGATGATCTGGTGCTGATCTCGCCGACCAGCCCCGAGGCCATCGAGCGCTTCAGTGTTGAGTGCCAGCAGCTCGGGGTGCCCTACATTTTCGACCCGGGGAAGCAGGCGCCCCGGCTGACGCCCGGGCACCTCGAAGTCGGCCTGCGCGGCGCGCGGGTGCTGGTGGGGAACGACTACGAGTTCGGTATGATGGCCCGAAAACTCGACATCAGCGAAGAGGATCTGATCGCCCGCACCCCGCTCACCGTGATCACCCGCGGCGAGCAGGGGTCGCTGATCTACACCGAGGGGCGCCTGGCCGCGCGCATCCCCACCGCTCCCGTTAGCGAGGTGAAGGACCCTACCGGCGCCGGCGACGCCTACCTGGCGGGGATGGCCTTTGGCATCGCGCGCGACCTGCCCCTCGAAGTCACCGGGCGCATCGCAGCCCTGGCCGCCGCCTACGCCATCGAGCAGCGCGGCTGCCAGGAACATGTCTACAGCCGGGCCGAGTTTGCCGAACGCTACCGCCAGGCCTTTGGCCACGACCTGCCCGCCGAGGCGCTGACAAGCGCCAGCGTGGCCTGATGGGAGCATATGTGAACAGGTGCGCCCTCCCGGGATAACTGCATGTTTCATCTGAAGGAGCGACATTCAATGACCAGGTCGTATGACATCAAAGACTTGAACCTGGCCGAGCAGGGCCGCAAGCGCATGGATTGGGCCGAGCAGGAAATGCCTGTGCTGCGGCTGATTAAGGAGCGCTTCGAGCGCGAGCGCCCCCTCGCCGGCATTCGCGTGAGCGCCTGTCTGCACGTCACCAGCGAGACCGGCAACCTCATGCGCACTCTGGCAGCCGGCGGCGCCGATGTGGTGCTGTGCGCCTCCAACCCCCTCAGTACCCAGGACGACGTAGCCGCCGCCCTCGTCGCCTACGAAGAGATCCCCGTCTACGCGATCAAGGGCGAGAGTAACGAGGTGTACTACCAGCACATCAAGGCCGCGCTCGACCATAACCCGCAGATCACCATGGACGACGGCGCCGACCTGGTGACCGGCGTGCTTCAGGAACGCAAGGACCTGATCCGCTCCATGATCGGCAGCACCGAGGAGACCACCACCGGCGTGATCCGGCTTAAAGCCATGGCCGCCGACGGGGTTCTGCCCTTTCCGGTGATCGCCGTCAACGACAGCGACACCAAGCACCTGTTCGATAACCGCTACGGTACCGGCCAGAGCACCCTCGACGGCCTGATCCGCGCGACCAACATCTTGCTGGCCGGTAAGACCTTCGTCGTAGCCGGCTATGGCTGGTGCTCCCGCGGCATCGCCGAGCGCGCCCGTGGCCTGGGCGCCAATGTGATCGTCACCGAGATCGATCCGGTCAAGGCGCTCGAAGCGGTGATGGACGGCTTCCGCGTTATGCCGATGGAGCAGGCCGCTCCAATGGCCGATTTCATCGTCACCGCGACCGGCAACAAGCACGTGATCGACTCGAATACCTTCGCTGTACTGAAGAACGGCGCGGTGATCGCCAACAGTGGGCACTTCAACGTCGAGATCAACATCCCCGCCCTCGAAGCCCTCAGCGTGGACAAGCGGCAACCCCGCCCCTTCGTTGATCAGTACGTGCTGAACGATGGCCGGACCATCAACCTCCTCGGCGAAGGGCGGCTGATCAACCTGGCCAGCGCCGAGGGCCACCCCAGCGCCGTGATGGACATGAGCTTCGCCAACCAGGCCCTCGCCAGCGAGTACCTGCTCAAGAACCAGGGCAAGCTTTCGGTTGGCGTCCACGCTCTGCCTGAGGATCTGGACCGCGAGATCGCCGCCCTCAAGCTCCGCGCTATGGGCGTGACCATTGACGTGCTGACCCCCGAACAGGAGGCGTATCTCCGAAGCTGGCAGGAGGGAACCTAGCGCGATTGCAGATCGGGCCTGGCGCATCCGGGCGCGGTCGAGGCTGCGCTCATGCCCGAACAGGTCGCCCTGCAATCGCGCAAGAGCACCGGTAGCGTCTTCTCGCGGCCTGCGGTCAGGCGCCCTGAGCAGGCCGCAGGCCGTATCGAAGGGCGCGTATTGGAGCCATCGGCGCCCTTCGATACGCGCCTCCGCTTCGCTCCGGCGTGAACGCGGCGAACATGTGTCATACACTACCCCCTCTGGCAGCGGGACGGGCGCGCCGCGCCCCTGCCCGAGGGGAGAGGTATGGGAGGGCAAGATCCTGCCGGCACGTGTAACCCCGTGGTGTGCGGCGCAGCCGCATAAGTGTCTAACCAACGAAGGAAGAGGACAATGGCCAACACCTTCATGACCTCGCCCCGCTTCTACTTCACCAGTGAAAGCGTGAGCAGCGGGCACCCCGACAAGATGTGCGATCAGATCAGCGACGCCATCCTCGACGCGTTCCTGAGCCACGATCCACGCGCCCGCGTGGCCTGCGAGACCGCCACCACCACGGGTCTGATTGTGGTGCTCGGCGAGATCACCTACGAGAAGGGCTACATTCCGATCGAGGAGATTGTGCGCCGCACGGTGAAAGAGATCGGCTACACCAGCGCCGACTACGGTTTCGACGCCGACACCTGCGGCGTGCTGGTCGCCATCCACGGCCAGTCGCCCGACATCGCGATGGGCGTGGATAAGGCCCTGGAAGCCAGAACCGGCGAGATGACCGAGGCCGAAGTGGAGGCGGTCGGCGCGGGCGATCAGGGCATGATGTTCGGTTTTGCCTGCAACGAAACTCCCGAGTTGATGCCGGCCTCGATCGCCCTGGCGCACCGGCTGATCCGCCGCATCGAGAAAGTGCGTCACACCGGCGTCCTGCCCTACCTGCGTCCCGACGCCAAGAGCCAGGTCACCGTCGAGTACAGCTACGGCAAACCGGTGCGGGTGGATACGGTCCTGATCAGCACCCAGCACGCCCCCGAGGCGTCCCAGGAACAGATCCGCGCTGATGTGATCGAGCACGTGATCAAGGCCGAGGTGCCGCCGGAGTGGTTCGATAGCCAGACGAAAATCTTCGTGAACCCCACCGGTCGCTTCGTGGTTGGCGGCCCGATGGGCGACACCGGGCTGACCGGGCGCAAGATCGTCGTGGACACATACGGCGGCGTCGCCCGCCACGGCGGTGGCGCTTTCAGCGGCAAGGACCCGAGCAAGGTGGACCGCAGCGCCGCCTACGCCTGCCGCTGGGTCGCCAAGAACATCGTCGCCGCCGGGCTTGCCGACCGCGTGGAGTTGCAGGTGAGCTACGCCATCGGCGTGGCCCGTCCCCTCTCCTTGAGCGTGGAGACCTTTGGCACCGGCCGCGTGGCCGATGAGGTGATCCTCAAGGCTGTCACCGAGGTGTTCGACCTGCGCCCCGGAGCGATCATTCGCGACCTGGATCTGCGCCGGCCCATTTATCGCCAGACGGCCGCTGGCGGTCACTTCGGGCGCACCGATATTGACCTGCCCTGGGAACGCACCGATAAGGTCGAGGCCCTGCGCCAGGCAGCAGGTCTGTAGACGGGCATACCTTCACGCCCGTCGGCGTCCATACGGTCTGTCCGCCCTTAAAGAACAAAGATGTGGGAGGGCTGCGCCCTCCCACACCCTCCCTGCCGCGGGGGTCTCGCGGTCCCCTGCGCTCCTCCAGGTTTTGCGTTCGCGTTCGCCGGCGCAGCCGCGGAACCCTCCGGGCCTCCCCGGCTCCAGACGCGGCCTACAGCCCCCGGGTACGCACGAGCCCGCCGACGATAAAGAGCTGCACAAGGGCCAGGCCAGGATCGTGATGGGCAGTTGAGCCAGCGCGGGTCTGACCGATCTGCTCCAGCGGCACACGTGTCGTACCGGGCAGGTGACTCCAGACCAGATCGGCCACCTCTGCGGCCGTGGCAGGAGTGAGCGTCGACTCGATCGTGATCCGGTCGCCCTCGCGCCCATCTTCATCAAGAATGTCGCGCTCGATCCGCAGGCCCGGATAAGTGGCCCCCGCCAGATCGGCGCAAATGGGGTCGAGCGGGTGCAGATCCACCCCGTGGCGGATGATCAGCTCCGTATCGAGCGCGTCTGCCCGACCGCTTGCCGCAGGGCGCACACGCAGCACCGTAGTGGCCAGGGGGCGCTGAGGGTGGATGAAGCGGGCCGCATCGCGCTCGCGGGCCGGCTCGAGGGCCACCACCTCGGCCGGACTGTACCCGCGCTCGCGCACATCGCGCTCCAGGCGCCAGGCGCGCCGCAAGGACTCCTCCGGATCGAGGTAGATCGTCAGATCAAACAGCTCGGTAATGTTCGGCGGCGTCAGCGTCAACATCCCGTAGGCGATCACCAGACCGGTGGCAACAACCAGTTCGGGATCGCGCAGCACGCCGATGCGGTGATCGTAGACGGGTTTGGTGATCTGCCCGCCGGCCCGCAGCACCCGCAGATGCTCCACCAGCAACTCCAGGTCGTTTGCCCGCGGATCGGCGCCGGTCAGGCGGCGCGCGTTGCGCTCATCGCGCGAGTAGCGCTGGTAGTCGTCGAGGCAGACCGGGGTTACGCCGTCGTGGCCCAGGATGCGTACCACCCCTCGCACCAGCGTCGTCTTACCCGAGGCGCTGTCGCCTACCAGACCGAGCATCAATGGTCGTCTACTTTCCATGGCTTCGCTCTGTAGTCTGCCTGGCTTATACCATTTTTGATTTTGGATTGTGGATTGTGGATTGCCACGCTGGGCAGCACAACGCCTGAAACCGCTTCAAGCAATGCGGCAGCATCAACAGTAATTGGTATTACACCGGGGCCACCTGTCGCCCCGTCCCCGCCCGCGCCAGCAACCCCCTTCCAACCCTCTTGTAAGGGCGGACAGACCATCCGCGGCAACGTGGCCTGTCCCGCATTGGAACGCCCCCGCGCGCGGCTCTGGTCTCCCCGCTTCGACAGGCTCAGCGCAGGCTCTCCAGCTTCGCTGGAGCGAGGTCGGGGGTGAGGACCAGTCAGCACATCGTCACACCATCACGCCTGTCGGCGCCCATACGGTCTGTCCGCCCTTAAACTCCAACACCCCCGGTGGGTAGAGGCGCCGAACCGCCGTCCCCGGCGGGGAAAGCTGAGAAGGCGCGCTCACCTTGCGCCGGGTGAAGGGATACAGATTATTTTTGGGAGGGCTGCGCCCTCCCAGGCCCTCCCGCTGTTGCAGGCTCGAACCACATCTCAGGTCCGCGAACGCCAGTCGGCGAGAAACTGCTCGATGCCCCGATCGGTCAGCGGGTGCCGCATAGCCTGCTGCAACACCTTGAACGGGCAGGTAGCGATATCGGCGCCAGCGAGGGCCGACTCGACGATATGGCGCGGGTGGCGGATCGAGGCCGAGAGGATCTTCGTCTTGATCTCCGGGTCCTGACGATAGATCTGGCTGATCTCGCGGATGAGTTGCATGCCGTCCACGCCCGTATCATCCACCCGACCCACGAAGGGGCTGATAATGAACGCGCCAGCGCGGGCGGCCATGAGCGCCTGCACCGCGTTGAAACACAGGGTCACATTGCAGCGGATGCCGCGGCGGGCCAGTTGTGTGACCGCTTTCAACCCTTCGGTGGTGCTGGGCACTTTGATAATCACATTCGGATGCCAGGCGGCGTACTCGATACCCTCCTGCACCATCCCGGCAGCATCGAGCGAGATCGTCTCGGCGCTGATGGGACCGTCCACCAGTTCGGCGATTTCGGTAATGGTCGCCTTGAAATCGGCGCCCTTCTCACGGGCGATCAGGGTCGGGTTGGTGGTTACGCCGCTCAACACGCCCCAGGTAGCCGCCTCGCGAATCTCATCGAGGTTCGCCGTGTCCAGATAGAGCTGCATGCATGGCCTCCTCACCGTCACAAACTGGCCCGGGAACCGGTGGCATTATAGCATAGTGGCGTGAAGGATGCTTTGTCGGGGGTCATTATGGCGACATAGCCCACCTGGCGGGAGGGTTTGGGCGTAGAGGCGCGGCGCTGCCGCGCCTCTACGCCCTCTTTGACGGCCTTTAAGGGCGGACAGCACATCCGAGACAACGTGGCTTGTACCGCATCGGAACGCCCCCGCGCGCGGCCTGGTCTCCCCGTCTCGACAGGCTCAGCGCAGGCTCTCCAGCGAAGCCGGGGAGGGGGTGAGGACCAACCAGCGCCTCACGTGTTCACACTTCTTGTGGGAGCGCGGGCATCTTGCCCGCATCCAGACCCTTGCGGGCGGGACGCCCGCGCTCCCGGGGTGACGCCTTACCCCACATCTGAATGCGCACTCCGCCCTTAAACCTTGACGCCCCCCGCGCTGATGAGCTACAATCGAGCGCCAGTATGCAGCGAAGGAAACCGCGATGCCTCAGTTCCTGGTTACGGTTGCGCCGCGTGAACCTGACGCCCGGGGTGAGATTGTTCACCTGCTCTACTTGCTTGCCGGCCCGGCTCTGGAAGACGGGGCCGTGGCCTACCTGACGACGGCATTGCTGCACGACCCGGTGGTCCAGACGGCCCGCTGGACGCGCCTGGATCGCGCGTCGCTGGCCGCCGAGGCGCCACCCGAGGCGGCCTGGGTGCTGGAGATCGCTTATCGCCCCGGCGTAACCGATAACGAGGGCGAGATGGTGCTCGAGGGCGCCCGACGCCTCGAGGTGCCCAGCCTGACCCTGGCGCGGGCGCTGCGCCGCCACCTGCTGCCACCCCGGTCCGACCCCGCCGCCCGCGCAGCCGAGCTGGCGATTGACCTGGTGCAGACGACATTTACCTATGCGCCTGGCACGCGCCTCGATGAACGGCTGGCATTCTACACCCTGCTGGCAACCACACCCGAAGAGGGCCGCCCGATTGTCGCCACGGCGCCCCTGCGCGAGGCCGACGATGCCGCGCTGCTGCGCATCAGCCGCGAGGGCGTGCTGGCCCTCGACCTCGACGAGATGCGCGCCATTCAGGCTTACTTCGCCGCCCTGGGGCGTGACCCCACCGATGGCGAACTCGAAACTCTCGCTCAGACCTGGAGCGAACATTGCTCGCACAAGAGCTTTAAGGCCCGCGTGCTCTACCGGAGCCTCGCCGAGCCTGACGCAGATCTGCCCGACGCGACCCTCTACCCGATGCTGCACCGCCTGGCCCGCGGCCAGGTTGAGATTGATAGCCTGATCCGCACCTTCCTGATGTCCGCAACGCACGAGGTGCTGGCCCGCCGCCATGGCAACGCCTCGACCGATCCGGCGCCGCCGGCCGATGAGTGGGTGCTGTCGGCGTTTGTGGATAATGCGGGGATCATCGCCTTTGACCAGGAGCATGAGGTTTCGTTCAAGGTCGAAACCCACAACCATCCCAGCGCCCTGGAGCCATTCGGCGGGGCCAATACCGGCGTCGGCGGTGTGATCCGCGATGTCCTGGGCGTCAGCGCTGAGCCAATCGCCAACACCGATGTGCTGTGCTTCGGGATACCCGACACCCCGGTTGCGGAGTTGCTGCCCGGTGTGCTGCACCCCGCCCGGGTCGCCAGCGGCGTTGTGGCCGGTGTGCGCGATTACGGCAACAAGCTCGGCATCCCCACTGTCAACGGCGCTGTGCTTTTCGATCCCGGCTACACTGCCAATCCTCTGGTGTACTGCGGCACCGTCGGCATCGCCCCCCGCGGCTTGCATCCGCGCAACGTCAGCCCCGGCGACGCAATCGTGCTCCTCGGCGGGCGCACCGGGCGCGACGGCATTCACGGGGCCACCTTCAGCAGCATCGAACTCACCCACCAGACCGCGGTGACGGTTGGCAGCGCCGTGCAGATCGGCGACCCGATCACCGAGAAAAAGCTGCTCGATGTGCTGCTCCAGGCCCGCGACGCGCGCCTCTACTCGGCGATCACCGACTGCGGCGCGGGGGGCCTCTCCTCCGCCGTGGGTGAGATGGGCGCCGCGTGCGGCGCCAGCGTGGAACTCACCCGTGTGCCCCGTAAGTATGCCGGTCTGCAACCCTGGGAGGTCTGGCTCTCCGAAGCGCAGGAGCGCATGGTGCTCGCCGTGCCCCCGGCCAATCTGGAGGCGTTTCTCGCGCTCTGCTCGAGCGAAGATGTTGAGGCCAGCGTCATCGGGGAGTTTACCGACGATGGCCATCTGCGAGTGACAAATGCGGGCGCGCCGGTCGTCAATCTGAGTATGGAGTTCCTGCACCACGGGCGCCCCCAGCGTGTGCTCGAGGCGCTCTGGCAACCTGAGCCTCAGGCGCCCACGTCAACGCCGGACGCAACGCCTCCGCCTGCCGAGGCGCTGCTGCGCCTGCTCGCCCATCCCAACATCGCCTCGAAGGAGCGCATCGTGCGCACCTACGACCACGAAGTGCGCGGAGCCACGGTGATCAAGCCCTTCGTGGGCGTGGCCCTCGATGGTCCCGGCGATGCCGCTGTGTTGCAGCCCCTGCCGCACCGCCCCGCAGGTCTGGCCCTGGGCTGCGGCATCAACCCCCGCTACGGACGCGTGGACCCCTACTGGATGGCCCTTGCCGCAGTGGACGAAGCCCTGCGCAACGTTGTGGCTGTGGGCGGCGATCCCCAACGCACCGCCATCCTCGACAACTTCTGCTGGGGCGACCCGCGCCTGCCCGACCGCATGGCCGGTCTGGTGCGCGCCGCTGCGGGGTGCTACGATGCCGCTGTGGCCTTCGGTACGCCCTTCATCTCGGGCAAAGATAGCCTGAATAACGAGTATCGCGACGCCGAAGGCAATCGTGTTGCTATTCCTCCCACCCTGCTCATCTCGGCCCTGGCCCACGTGCCCGACGTGACGCGCTGCGTGACCATGGACCTGAAAGCGCCGGGGGATCTGCTCTACCTGGTTGGCGCGACACGCCCGGAGCTGCTCGGCAGCCACTTCGCCGCCATTGCCGGCGCCGACCTGCCTGCCGGCGCCGGCCTGCCCCGGGTGGACCTTGCCGCCGCCCCGCGGACCTTTGCTGCCCTGCACCGGGCGATCACGGCCGGCCTGGTGCGCGCCTGCCACGACCTCAGTGAGGGCGGGTTGGCCGTCGCTGCCGCCGAGATGGTGATCGCCGGGCAACTGGGGCTGGATCTGCGCCTGGACGATGTGGCTGCCGACATCCTGACGGCCCTGTTTAGCGAGACTCCCAGCCGTTTCCTGGTGGAAGTACGCCCGGAAGATGCCGACGCCTTCGAAGCGGCGCTGGACGGCGTGACGCTCGTTCGCCTGGGCACGGTAACCCTGGAGCCAACCCTGCTGATCCGCGCCGCCGGCGCCTCTGTGCTCGCGCTCGACGCCGGCGCACTGCGCGCGCGCTGGAACAGCGGCCTGGATGGAATGGACCTATGAGCGACACGCCGCTGCTCGAACCCGAGGCCTTCGCCGAAACCATGGCCACCTACCTGCAAGACCAGGAGGAGGTGGACGTAGTGGCCCGCGAAGGCGCCAGCCTGCGCCTCCGGGTGGGCGAGAGCACCATCGTCGTGGCCCTCGACAACTTCTACCGCATGTACGTCGAGCATCCCCAGCACCTCGCGGTGGTTGCCGAGACCCTCCTCCGCGCCCTGCTGGTTCATCACAACGCGCGCAGCATCACCAGTTTCGCCGAGCTGCGCGAGCGCGTCTATCCAATGCTCAAGCCCATCAGCCTGCTGGCCCGGGTGCGCGAGCGCAATCTGCCGATGATCGTCTATCGCCCCTTCCTGGCCGACCTGATCATCGCCTACGTTATTGATGAGCCGACCAGTGTGGCCTATATCAACGAGAACCACCTGGAACGCTGGCAGATCACCGAGCACGAACTCCACGCCCAGGCGCTGGAAAACCTGCGTCGTCGAACCGAGGATCTGGGCAGCTATACGCTGAGCGGCACAGGCGCGCAGCGGCTGGTGATCTTCCAGACCCGCGACGGCTTCGACGCCAGTCGCCTGCTGCTGCCCGCCCTGCTCGAACGCTGGCAGGGCGACATGCCCGGCCGTCTGGTCATCGGCATCCCCAACCGCGACTTTCTAATCATCTTCTCCGACGCCGACGCAGCCATCTTTGCCAGCATCGCGCACCAGATCCAGCGTGATGCGGCCGAACGACCCTATGCACTGACCGATCAGCTCTTCACCCTCGAGCACGGCCAGGTTCGCGAGTATGTGTGGGAATAGCGCATGGAACTGGCCACGACGCTGCTGCTGATCCTCTGCTACGGTCTGGCAGCCTACCTGGCATGGAGCGATGGAACGCCGGTATACCTCGCCACCCTGGTGGCGGGCCACATCAGCAGCCTGGCCTCGCCGCTGTGGCGCGTACTGTACGGCATTAACTACGACCTCAATCTCACCCTCGTGCAAACCCTGCTGGGCCAGTCGGTGCCCCTGCCGGTCCTGATCGGTGCGGGGTGGTACTACCCCCTGCCGGCGCTGGTGGTGTACTATCTCTACGTAACCCGCTGGTGGTTTCCGACGGTGCTCACCGGGGTGATAACCTATCTGACGCTCTTGCTCTACTACCTGCTGATCGAGAGCTTCGGGTTGCGCGCCCATATCTGGGCCTACAGCACCACCCGCCTGCCCCTCGGCCTCTCGGCGCCGCTGCTGGCGGCGCTTATGTCAGCGCTGATTGCCTACGGCCTGCTCTACGTGGTGCTGCTGACCCACCGCAGCACCTGGCAGAGCATGCTTCTGCTGATTCTCCCGGCGCCGCTGCTGCTGAGCCTACTGATCCATGGCCTGCTCGGCGCGCCGCTGTGGATCGCGCTGTTACTCAACGGGCAACCGTGGATCGTACTGGCCGGTCTGTTCAGCACCCTGGCCCTGCTGGCCTGGGCCGGGCAGATTATCACTCGCGGCATCAGGCAGGTGGGCGCCTGACGTGAATCTGTGGGGAAGCCGGGTTTCCCCATTCTCCTCCCGGTGGGAGGGTCTGGGCGTAGCGGCGCGGCGCCGCTATGCCCTCCCAGGAACAACCCATGGTCATCGCGTCGTTGTAGGCGCAGCCGTATGGGCGGCTGAGGTGGTACAATGAAAGAATAGGGGAGACAAGCCCTGCCCCATCCTCCCGGCCATCAGGGGCGCAGAAAAACCTGGCTTCCCCTCCGTTCGCCTCAGGCCCGGGAAAATCCTGCCCTCCCATCGCCTATCAGGGGAGGGTGTGCAACTATGCTTACCCCGGAACTCCTGATCGCAGCCTACGCCCAGGGCATCTTCCCCATGGCCGAGGACGACGGCAGCATCGGCTGGTACGAGCCGACCATCCGCGCGATCATCCCCCTCGACGGCTTTCATGCCCCCCGACGTCTGTTGCGCACCGTTCGCAGCGGGCGCTTCACAGTGCGCTGCGACACGGCCTTCGAGGCGGTAATGCGCGCCTGTGCCGCCCCCGGGCGGGGCCGCGAGACAACCTGGATCTCAGAGGAGATGATCACCGCCTACGTGGCCCTGCACCGGCTCGGCTACGCCCATAGCGTCGAATGCTGGCGCGAGGAGCAACTGGTTGGCGGACTCTACGGGGTGGCGCTGGGCGGCCTCTTCGCAGGCGAGAGCATGTTCCATCGCGAGCGCGATGCCAGCAAGGTCGCGCTGGTGCATCTGGTGGAGCGCCTGCGGCGCGGGGGCTTTGTGCTGCTCGACTCGCAGTACATCGTCGGGGATCACATGCGACAGTTCGGGGCCATTGAGATCTCACGGGCCGAGTACCACCGCCGGCTGCGCGCCGCGCTGCGCGTGCCGGCCCGCTTCCCCGTCGAAGGATGAGCACCCCGTGCTGAGGTGAACATAGCCCGCCCGCGGGAGGGTTTGGGGGTAGGGGCGCGGCGGCGCCGCGCCCCTACCCCCTCCCAGGAAACAACCCGCCCGCGGGAGGGTTTGGGAGGGCGCAGCCCTCCCAGGAACAATAATATTTTCATCGCGGCGTTGTGCGCCCCGCGCATGGGGCCTGACGTAAACATATGGGGAAACCGGGTTTCCCCATCCCCCAGCCGCCGGGGAGTGCTATACCAATTACCGTTGATGATGCCGCATTGCCTGAAGCGATTTCAGGCGTTTTGCTGCCCAGCGTGGCAATCCACAATCCAAAATCTAAAATCCAAAATGGTATTACTCTGTCATCGCGCGCTGCACGGCGTGGCGGGCCCGGTGTACGCGCATCTTCACCGCACTCAGACCCAGGTCGAGCATCCCGGCAATCTCGGCATAGGAGTAACCGTAGATCTCGCGCAACACCAGCGCCTCACGCGCCCCCGGATCCAGGCGCAACAGCGTGGTCCGCAGATCCCGCCACTCCTCGGCGCGCACCGCCGCCTCCTCAGCCGAAGCCGCCGCCAGCAGGTGCTCAGGCGCCAGGGCCTCGCGATCATCGGAGGGGGTCAGCGATACAGTGGCGGGCCGGCGCTGCTGCCGCGCCAGGGCATCCAGACAGGCGTTCACCGTCAGCCGGCGCAACCAGGCGCCCAGCGAGGCCGGGTTCACCAGATCGCCCAGCCGCAGGTAGGCTTTGAGCAGAGCCTCCTGCGCCAGATCCTCGGCATCCTGCCAGTTGCCCAGAATACGGTAGGCGGTGACCAGCACCTGGCGCTGGTAGCGCTGAACCAGCTCGTCGAACTCCGGCAGCAACACCGCTTCGGGCACAGGCGGGTTCATCTCCGAAGCGTGAACCTCCGGGATCGAATGTACTCCCCCTGCAGGGGTGTTCAGAGGATCGCTCTCGTCCACTTCGATCAGGGAGGAGGGGTATTCACAGACCGAAGGCGCATACAAAACGGTCACGGTGATTCCTTGCCTCAATTGAACAGGAGGACCCGGTAAGGCTAGCCTCCCTGACAACTCTCTTCCGCAGCCACAACGGCAGGCAACGTTGCCGACAAAATGGCAGGCCAGGGGCATCGGACCATCTACAATGAAAAGGATACCAGGTAGCCGCGCGGCCAGGGCTCTTCCTGGGGATAAGCCGTCCCTAGCCATAGGGCTAGGTCTGGCCGCGCAACCACAGCGCCCCGCCCGGCAGGGCTTGGTACGCCGCCGCCTGAGTTGCCCTCAACCGCTCCATGGGTCCATAGGATTGCTGGCGCTCAGGGGTGGGCAGGTCCTCACCCCCCCATCCCCCCTCTCCACCGTAGGTGGAGAGGGGGGCGGGAGCAGCCTGATTCCCCCGCTCCAGCTCGGCTAGAGCGGGAGGCAGGGGGGAGGTCCTCCCCCTCTCTCCCGTCCAGCTTATGCATTGCCCACAATGTTGCCTATGGCTTCCTAATGCGATACAACGCAGACGCTGTGTTGTCCCCGAGGTGAGGGGCTTCCCGATGGCCAGGGCCTGTTACCGCATTGGGACGTATTCCGCAACATTCGATTGCATGACGCAGTGCGACATGTGGGTAATCTATAGCCTGCCAGGGGAGAGGCTTGCCCTGAGCGGAGCCGAAGGGGGGCAGGGGGATGAGGACCAGCAAAAATATTTGGTAGCGCGAAAAAGCTTTGGAAGCGGAGCCCCTCGCTATCGGACGCCTGCGCGGGCGAGGCGCCCTCGCTCCCCGGGCGCCCCGGGACTTCTTCGCGCTACCCATTCGTTTATTCGTTTCTCATTCGCTGGCGCATCTTCCCCCTCACATCCGTCTGCACGCCGCAGGAAACCACGTTGCAATCGCCCTGCCGGGGGCCCGCAGGGCTACCCGCAACGCGTCGGAACATGGTAAGATGAGAGGGCGCATTGCTCAACTCCGGGAAAGCAGCCCATGGAGATTTTCAACATCCACATTTTCGAGTTCCTGCTGATTGCCGCCCTGGCGCTGATCGTCTTCGGGCCGGAACGGCTTCCCGAAGTCGGGCGCTTCATCGGCAAGCAGGTGGCGCGCTTCCTCGCCTGGCAGCAACAGTCGCCCGAGTTGCGCCTGATCAACGACGTGCGCAGCGAGTTCGAACGCGAGATTGCCAGCCTCCGCGACGAGTTGATCCGCACTCGCAACCAGCTTGATGTGTCGCGCGACGTCGAGGCCCTCCGCAGCGAGATCCAGCCCATGCTCAACCTGCAACTCAACACCGACGCTCGCCCCCGGCAGGTCGCCCCGGAGACCCCGGCAAACTCTGCCCAGACGCTCGCTGCCGACCCGGCAGTGGATAGCGGCGCCCCCAACCCTGCCCTGCCAGCGCCGGAACAAGGCGCCGTCGCCGAGACCGCCACTCCCCCCGTGCCGAACAGCGCCAGCCCCGCTGCAACGCCGGCAGCCGCGGGCGAGCAGCTCGCCGAACTGCCAACCTCGCCGACTCTCACGCCCCAACCCGCTGCCCAGGCGGTGCCGGCCACGGCTCGCCCCAACCGTATCCCCGGAACCGAGCCAACCGGTGTGCTCCAACCGGTAGACGAGCGAGCCCGCTACCTCGCCGAGCGCCGCGCCCGTCTGCACGATCTGCCCGAATACGACGACGCGCCAAACCCCAATGGCGCCCCGGCCGCGCCCCAACCCGACGCGCCGCCGCCTGCACCCCTCCCCGACAACGAACGGGAGCAACTGCTACGGCAGATCCAGGCCCTCAGCCACGAACTCCAGGCGCTGGTTGGCGAATTGCGCGAACGTGGTATCATCAGCGTGGACTGGACGCCGCATCGGGAACATTCGCAGGAGACGTTGTCGCAGTGACGACCCGGGAGCTTCGCCATACGCCCCCCAATGCGCCAGGGCCCGACGAGGGTCGGAGTATGACCCTGATCGAGCACCTGGTCGAGTTGCGCATGCGGCTGGTGCGGGCCGCGATCGGCGTGATCGTCGGCGTGGTTGTCGGCGTGATTATGGTGCTCCCCGAAGGGCCGGTTCGCCTGGTTGACATCTTAATCGCCACCTTCGCCCCGATCAACGAACGCTACGCGCCGGTGCAGGCCGTGGGCACCGCCGAGGCCTTCACCAGTTACATGACCGTGGCCCTCACCGTGGGCGTGGTCATCGGCATGCCGGTGATCGTCTACCAGTTGCTGGCCTTCATCGTCCCCGGTTTGACCGATAAAGAGCGGCGGATCCTCTTCACCGCCCTGCCCTTCGTGATGTTCTTCTTCCTCGCCGGGCTAGCCTTTGGCTGGTTTATCACCGTACCCACCGCCATTCGCTTTCTGATCGGCTTTTCCTCCTCTGAACTGATCCAGACCCAGCCTTCACTGGCGAACTTCCTCAGCACGATCACTGTGTTGCTCCTGATCAACGGTATCGTCTTCGAACTGCCGGTGATCATCTACGTGCTGGCCTTCCTGGGCGTGGTTACCGCAGCCCAACTGCGAACGTACCGGCGCTTCGCCATCGTCGCCGTGGTGATCATCGCCGCGCTGATCACGCCCACCGGCGACCCGATCAACCTGGCCCTGCTGGCAATCCCCATGTACCTGCTCTACGAAGTGGGAGTGATTCTGGCGCGCTTCGTGCCCGAACGCCCCTGACATTGAGCCGGTCCGCCAGACAGTTTTACCGCGCCTGAACCGAGAGCCACACAGGGCCAGGCCCTCAGCCGTGACCCTGCGCTTCCTCGTGCCACGTGCGATCTACCCGTAGGTGCTCACACGTCTCCCGGGTGCGCGGGCATCTTGCCCGCATCCAGGCCATTGTGGGCGGGACGCTCGCGCACCCGGGGTGACGCCTTATACCAATTACCGTTGATGATGCCGCATTGCCTGAAGCGATTTCAGGCGTTGTGCTGCCCAGCGTGGCAATCCACAATCCAAAATCTAAAATCCAAAAATGGTATTACCCCAGATGTGAACACGTGCGATCCACCCAATCCATTTGCGCCGCGGCATTGCACAATGCTATACTGCCAGCAGTGTACATCAGCGTCGTTCACCCGAGGTCAGGAGCCAGTTATGGTGGAGCGTATTTGCCCCGCATGCCAGCACGGCAACCCGATCGACAACCGCTTCTGTGGCGCCTGTGGCGCCGCGCTGGATCGGAACGATCTTGTCCGCCGCGATGAGGGCGCGATTGTGATTGCTGGCCAGACCATTCCGCTGGCCCAGGTGAAGCAGGTGACGAAAGCCGTCGCCCTCGGTCTCGCCGCCGTTGCCGCCGAGGCCGGGATCGCCTGGCTCCGGCGCCGCGCCGAACGCGGCGATCTCGGCGCCATCGCTGGCAACACCCTTACCGCCATCCAGAAACCCGCGCCCCAGGCAGATGTTACCGCCCCGACCACCCCGGTGGGCCACGTGGTAACCATCGTCAGCCAGCGGGTCGTGGAAGTCTGGGAACACGGCGGTTTGACCCGCCAGATCGTCGAGAAGCACGTCTGGCGCAGGGAGGGGTGATACCATTTTAGATTTTAGATTTTGGATTGCAGATTATCGCGCAGGGCGTTCTGATGCGCTTTGACGGAACCCCGCTCGCGGAGTATTCAAGTGAAATTGGTATGAGAACCAGCGCCAACCGGCGGGTCGCTCAGCCGGCCGTGCTGCGTCCTCTCATACAGCCCCCTGGCAGGATGTTTCGAGAGGCCCCCTGCGCGGGGCACGCGGTTCCTGGGAGGGCTGCGCCCTCCCAAACCCTCCCCCGGGCAGGGGTATGGGGAAGCCGGGTTTCCCTATATCCCAACCGCGGTACGGGTTGCCTGGCATACCCATAGGCAGGGGCACGGGGAAACCCGGCTTCCCCTATTTTCACCTCAGGGCGTCGCCCGAGCGTGAACCGCAGGTGCTGCTGAAACTCGGACGAGGCGGTGCGCATCGATCCGGTCCCACTCCGCGGTATGCGGCGGGGCGCGCGGCTCGTCACGCATCACTTGTCACTGGTATGAGCCATGGCCCAGAGCCTTTCATCCTACGATCTGGTGCGGCGCCAGTTGCGGCCCCTTGGCCGGCGGCTGCGCGTGAGCGATACGTTGCTGTTCGCCAGCCGCACGCTGTGGATCGCCGCCGCCGCGACAACCCTGGTGGCACTTGCCGGGCGGTTGACACCGATAGCCGGTTTGTGGCTCTGGGCCGCGGCGCCCCTCCTGCTCTGGCTGCTGACAGTGCTCGGCTATGCCTTCTTCCGTCCCCTGTCGCCCATCCGTGTCGCCCGGCGCGTGGATCTGCAACTCGACCTGCGTGAACGACTCTCCACCGCCCTGGAGCTGCACGACCGCGAGGCGCTCGACCCGCTCAGTGAGCGCCAGCAGGCCGACGCGGGCGCCGTTGCCGCCCGGCTCAAAGCCGGTATGCTGCCGCTGCACGTCGATCGCCAGCGCTTGAAGTGGGCTGTCGCGCCGTTGCTCATCACCGCCCTGCTGTTCGCCATCCCCAACCCGCAGGACCGGGTGCTCGCGGAACAGCGCGCCGTGCGCGAGGCGGTGACGGCAGCCGCCGATCAGTTGGCGGAACTCGAACGCCAGATCGATCAAGATCAGCAATTGAACGCCGAGGATCGCGAGCGCCTGCTCAAGGAGATTCAGGCCCTCCAGGAGCAACTGCGCCGCAACCCCGGCGAGCGACAGGAGGCCCTCGCCGACCTCTCGGCAGCCGAGGCGCGCCTGCGCCAGGAGCTTGACCCGAATAGCGATGCCCGGCGCGCCGCGCTCGAGCAGATGGCCCGCAACCTGGAGTCCCTCTCCAGGCGACCGTCGGGCCAGCGCCCCGACGTCCAGCAGGCAGCCAATCAACTGGAGCAACTGGCCCGCCAACTCGACCAGCTCTCCGAGGCCGAACGTCAGCAACTCGCCGAGCAACTGGCCCAGCAGGCCGCGCAGATGGCCGCCAGTGAACCACGCACCGCGCAGAGCCTGCAAAACGCCGCCAGCGCCCTCCGACAGGGCAATACCGGGGAGACTGCCGAGCAGCTCGAACAGGCTGCCCAGCAGGTGCGCGAGGCCCAGAGTAACCTTGCTGGCCAGCAGAGTACGCAGCAGTCGCTCGCCGAGTTGCAGAATGCCCGCGACCAGATCGCCCGCGCCGGGCAGCAGGGCCAGGGTCAGCAGCAGGGCCAGGGTCAGCAGCAGGGCCAGGGCCAGCAGCAGGGCCAGGGCCAGCAGGGCCAGGGGCAGGGCCAGCAGGGCCAGGGCCAGGGCCAGCAGGGTCAAAACCAGCAGGGCCAGGGCCAGCAGAGTAGCGGCGGCGGTACAAACGCTCCCAACCTCGGTCAGGGGCAGAGCAATAACAGCGGCAATGTAGACCCGAACCGGCCCGCCGGCCAGCAGGGCAGCGGCACCGGCAGCAGTGACCTGATCTACCAGCCCTATCGCCCCTCGGGCCAGCAGGGCACACCCGAATTCGTCCAGGGACAACAGGGTCCGGGCGGCTCCAGCCAGATCCAGGAAGGTCAGGCAGCGCAGGGCGGCGCGAACAACCCCTCGATGGTGCCGTACCAGCAGGTCTACCCTGAGTATGCCCAGGCCGCCAGCGAAGCCCTCGACCGGGGCTACATCCCGCCGCACCTGAAGGACTATGTGCGCGATTATTTCAGCCGGTTGGAGCCGTAAGGAGCTTGTGCCAGGCGCGCGATCAACGTGATAAGCGGCGGAGGTTCGTGGGAGGGCTGCACTCGCTTACACCCTCCCCGCCGGGGAAGGGTACCCGCCTCCTCCCCCCAGCGGGAGCTGTGGAGGCGTGGAGATAAACCCGGGAATATGTTTCACGTGTTACACCTCCACACCTCCACAGAGAGACACTCGGTTTCCCCAATAATATTCATACCAGCATACAGGACCACCCATGACCATACCCACATCCACCCAGCCCGAGCCAGCAACGCCGGGTATCAGCCCTGACGAGTTTCGCCAGCGGGCGCAGATGATCGAGGCCGAAGTGGCCAACGTAATCGTCGGCCAGCGTGACCTGATCCGCCAGGTGGTCGTAACCCTGCTCGCCGGCGGCAATGCCCTGCTCGAAGGCGTGCCCGGCCTCGCCAAGACTACCCTGGTGCGGACCCTGGCCGATGTGATTGATTGCAGCTTCTCGCGCATTCAGTTCACGCCCGACCTGATGCCCGCCGACATCATCGGCACCACCCTGATCAGCGAAGACGAACACGGACGCAAGAGCTTTCGCTTCGAGCCTGGCCCGATCTTCGCCAATATGGTCCTGGCTGACGAGATCAACCGCGCCACGCCCAAGACCCAGTCGGCGCTGCTCGAAGCCATGCAGGAGCGCACCGTCTCGGTTGCCAAGACCATCCACAAACTCGAGCAGCCCTTCTTCGTGCTCGCCACCCAGAACCCGCTGGAAATGGAGGGCACCTACCCGCTGCCCGAGGCCCAGCTCGACCGTTTCTTCTTCAAGATCAACGTCGTCTTTCCCACCGCTGCCGAACTGGTCGAGATCGCCCAGCGCACCACCGGGGCCTACAAGCCCGTGACTCGCCACGTCGCCAACGGGCCGCTGATCCTGGCCATGCAGGATCTGGCGCGCACCGTGCCGATCGCCAGCCACGTGCTGGCTTACGCCGCGCGCCTGATCAGCGCCACACACCCCGAAGCCCGCGAGGCTCCCGCCATTACCAGGCAGTACGTGCGCTACGGCGCCTCGCCCCGCGGCATGCAGGCGCTGATCCTGGCCGGCAAGATCCTCGCCCTGCTCGATGGGCGCTACAACGTGGCCTTCGCCGACCTGAAAGCCGCCGCCCTGCCCGCGCTGCGCCATCGCGTGGTGCTGAACTTCGAGGCCCAGGCCGAGGGCATTTCGCCCGATGAGGTGGTGAAAGGCGTGCTCGAGGCGGTAAAGGAAGAGTGAAGCGGACCTTCCTGAGGTGAAAATACGGGGAAACCGGGTTTCCCCATCCCCCTGCCTGTGGGAGCGGCAAGCCCTCCCCACCGGGAGGGTTTGGGAGGGCTGCGCCCTCCCAGGAACAAATATTTTCATTCTGGTGTGAAAATAGCCCGCCCGCGGGGAGAGTTTGGGAGGGCGCAGCTCTCCCAGGAAACAACCCGCCCGCAGGAGGGTTTGGGCGTAGCGGCGCGGCGGCGCTGCGCCTACGCCCTCCCGGAAGAAGCTCTGATCGCGCAAGCACAAAGGCAGGCGTGGAGTGACCGAACGCACGAGTGAACCACTGCTGGAGTCGGCCTTCCTGCGGCAGCTTGACCGCCTGGCGCTGGTCATGCGTCGGCCCATGGCCGGCGACATTCAGGGCGAGCGGCGCAGCCCGCGACGCGGCTCCTCGGTGGAGTTTGCCGATTTTCGCCCCTACGCCCGGGGCGATGATATCCGCCAGATTGACTGGAACCTCTACGCCCGCGCCGAACGCTTCTACCTGAAGCTGTTCGTCGCCGAAGAGGAACTCAACGTCCACCTGCTGGTGGATACCAGCGCCTCGATGGACTGGGGCACGCCGAACAAGCTGCACTACGCGCGACAGCTCGCCGCGGCTTATGGCTACATTGCCCTCGCCAATCTCGATCGCGTCAGCGTGACGGCCTTTGGCGCCGGGCCGGGAGAGCTGCAACTCCCCGGCGTGCGGGGCAAGCGCGGCGCCGTGCCGCTCTTCACTTTCTTGCAGCGCCTGCAACCCGGTAAAAACGGCGACCTGGCGCGGGCATGCCACCGCTACATCCAGTCGGCGCGCACCACTGGCCCGCTCCTGCTGTGCTCCGACTTGCTCGACCCGGGCTGGAAGGACGCCCTGAGCGCCCTGGCTTCGCGTCCCTTCGAGATCACCGTTATGCATATTCTCGCCCCTCAGGAACTCGAACCGGATCTTGAAGGCGATCTCAAACTGGTTGACGTGGAGAGCGGCGCCCCGGTGGAGATCAGCGCCAATCTGGACCTGATTCGCCGCTACCAGGCCCACCTGGCCGCGTGGCGCGGCGAGATCGAGAGTTTTTGCAACGGTCGCGGCATCGTCTACGTGCCGGTTGACACCAGCGTGCCCGTCGAAGAGTTTGTGCTGGGACGCATGCGCCGCCGTGGGGTGTTGCGTTGAAACGAGCCGGAAACGACCCATGTCCCTGATTACCCCCCTCGCCCTGCTGGCCGCGGCGATCGTCGGCCCGGCCATCGTGGCGATGTACCTCCTGAAGCTGCGCCGCGAGGAGCGCACCGTCTCCTCGACGTTCCTCTGGCAGCGCATGGTGCGCGATGTGGAGGCGAACGCCCCATGGCAAAAACTGCGCCGCAATCTGTTGCTGATGCTCCAACTGCTGCTCATGCTGCTGCTGGTCTTTGCCCTGGCGCGGCCCTACCTGGCAGCCCAGGGCATCAGCGGGCGCAACCTGATCATCATTATTGACCACTCCGCCAGCATGGGCGCTACCGATGAGCCGCCCACCCGCCTGCACGCCGCGAAGGAACGCGCCTACCAGTTGATTGACCAGTTGCCCGATGGCGGGCGCGCCACGGTGATCGCCGCCGGTGGGCGCATGGAGGTCCCCGCCGCCGCCACCTCCGACCGGCGCGAGCTACGGCGCGCCGTCGAGCAGATCCAGCTCTCCAATGGCGGCGGCTCCGACCTCTCGCAGGCCCTCACCCTCGCCGCCGCCCTCGCCGCTCGCGAAGAGGATAGTGAGGTGGCGATCATTTCCGATGGCAATGTTACCCTCCCAACGAACCTGCGCGTACCCGCCCGCGTCAGCTATTTTCCCGTCGGGCGGGCCACTGAAAACCTGGCCATCAGCGCCATTGCGCTCCAGCCCGCTACAACCAGCCAGACCCTCTTCGTGCAGGTCACAAACTACGGCCAGGCCAGCGCCACGCGCCGCCTGGATCTCTACCTCGACGGCGCGATCTTTAACGCCTATAACCTGACCCTCGAAGCCGGCCGCGAACAGAGCCTGATCGTTGACCTCCCCCTTCAGGTGGAAGTGGTAGAAGCCCGGCTCGAGGGCAGCGACGCCATGCCCGCCGACGACCGCGCCTTCGCCGTCAGCCCGGCGACCGAGGCCGTCACGGTGCGCCTGGTGACCGACGGCAATCGCTTCCTGGAGACTGGTCTGAGCCTGTTGCCTGGCCTCAACGTGGTCACCGTCCCTGCCGCAACCAGCACCTTCACCGAGACCGTCGCTCAAGTGCCGGTTACCATTCTTGACGGCGCCGTGCCAGCGGAGTTGCCCCCGGGCAATCTGCTGTTCATCAACCCGCTCCGCTCCACCGGCTACTTTTCGGTAACCGGAACCATCGAGTTTCCGCAGATACGCCCGGCCAGTGGTGAGGACCCTGTGCTGCGCAACGTGAGCCTGAGCGACGTGAGCGTGCTCAAGGCGGCGCGGATCGTGCCGGGCAACTGGGGCCGCGTGGTGGTCAACAGTGATGCCGGACCGTTGCTGGTAGTCGGCGAGCGCGAAGGCCGGCGCCTGGCAGTGCTGGCCTTCGACCTGCACGAGTCCGACCTGCCGCTGCAAATCGCCTTTCCCCTGTTGCTCTCCAACTTGATGACCTTCCTCGCCCCCGGTAGTGGAACCGAAGCCGCCCAGCTCACGCCGGGCCAGCCCCTCAGCCGCCAGCTCGACGCCACGATCACCGAGGTGCGCGTAACGCGCCCCGATGGACGTACCATCAGTTCTCGCAGCGGGGAAGTGCAGATCCAGGCCGGTCAGGCCATCTACGCCGACACCGACGCCCTGGGCATCTACACAGTCGAAGAACTCGCCGGCGACAGCGTGGTCGGGCGTCATCGCTACGCTGTCAACCTCTTCGCGCCCGGCGAGTCGCGCATTGCCACCCAGCGCGACCTGACCATCCCCCAGACCAGCGGCGCCAGCAGCACCCTCTCACGTGAGCGCGACAGCCGCCAGGAGTTCTGGCGCCTGGTAGCCCTGATCGCGCTGATCGTGCTGCTCGCGGAATGGCTCGTGTACCAGCGTAACGGCCTGGCCTACCTGCGCGAGCGCTGGCGCCAGCGAGGCGGAGAACCCCGCTCCCCCGCGCGTCCGTGAGAGCGCCGGCGGCCCCCGACCGGTCTCTTACCGGTCTCTTATTGACCGCGCTCAAACCCTGACAGTAGCCCGTGCGCGGGAGAGTGTGGGCGAGTGCAGCCCTCCCAGGAACAAGAATGTTCATTCAGGCGTTGCGCGCCCCGCGAATGGCGCCTCACCAGGTCATAGCTACGTGTTCGCATGTGGGAAACGGCATCACCTCGGGTGCGCGGGCGTCCCGCCCGCAATAGCCTGGATGCGGGCAAGATGCCCGCGCACCCGGGAGAAGTGTGAACACGTACAGTCACAGATGCGCTCCCACCCCACTCCGGGTGCGTGTATAATACCAATTGGAATCCAGCATAGCACATACGCGCCCCGGCCAGAGCGCATCGGAACGCCATCGCGACAACCTGCAATCCAGAATCTGCAAGCGGAAATGGTATAATCATACATATCATCCTACAGTAGGCGAAGATCTGACCGGCAAGCGGCCAGGGCTGATGTAACGCCGCTAGGGCAAGTCCCCAATTCCGGTTGTTGCTTCGTTCTGGCCGCAGAATCGCCAGAACGAACCAGAGCATCTCGCGGAGCGGCGTAGCTGCTCCATATCCCGCTACCGGAGGCGAACGTTGCTCAAGCCATGGGCAAGCGGCGACGCGCAAGGAGTGGCACGTGAGCGTTTATAATCCCATGGACCCCGATTTTGCATTTACCCTGGGGATCGAGGAAGAGTACCAGATTGTTGACCCCGACACGCGGGAATTGCGCTCGTACATCACCCAGATCCTCGAACCGGGGCGCACCATCCTGCGCGAACAGATCAAGCCGGAGATGCACCAGAGCATCGTGGAAGTGGGTACGCGCCCATGCCGCACCATCTCCGAAGCGCGCGCCGAGATTCGCCACCTGCGCGGTACCATCGCTGGCCTGGCCGATCGCCACGGGCTGAAGATCGTCGCTGCCGGCACACATCCCTTCTCCTCGTGGATGACCCAGGAGATCTTTCCCCACGAGCGCTACCACGCCGTCGTAGGCGAAATGCAGGACGCCGCCCTGCAATTGCTCATTTTTGGCATGCATTGCCACATCGGCATGCCTAACAATGAGGTTGCTATCGAGCTGATGAACGTGGCCCGCTACATCGGGCCGCACTTGCTGGCCCTCTCTACCTCGTCGCCCTTCTGGATGGGACGCAGGACCGGCTTCAAATCCTACCGCAGCGTGGTCTTCAGCGGCTTTCCCCGCACTGGCACCCCGCCCACCTTCCACTCCGCCGCCGAGTTTGAGCGCTACGTGCAGTTGCTGGTCTCCACCAACTGCATTGACAACGGCAAGAAAATCTGGTGGGACCTGCGGCCCCATCCCTTCTTCGGCACCCTGGAGTTTCGCGTCTGCGATGTTGCCACGCGCCTGGAGGAATGTCTGGCCCTGGCCGCTATGATGCAGGCGATTATCGTCAAGTTCTATCGCATGTTCGAGGAGAACACGACCTTCCGCGTCTACCGGCGCGCGTTGATTAACGAGAACAAGTGGCGCGCCCAGCGCTGGGGCCTGGAAGGCAAGCTGATCGATTTCGGCAAGCGTGCAGAAGTCGAAACGAAGGCCCTGGTGCACGAAATGGTCGCCCTGGTAGACGATGTCGTAGATATGCTCGGCTCGCGCCGCGAGGTCGAGTATCTGCTCAAGATTGCCGATGAGGGTAGCAGCGCCGACCGACAGTTGCGCGTCTTCGCCGAAACCAACGATCTCAAGGCCGTGGTTGACAATCTGATTGTCGAAACGATGGAAGGGGTGGAGATGCTGCGCTTTGAGTGACCGGAATACTGTACTCCTTGGAGGGCTGCGCCCTCCCAAACCCTCCCCGCAGGGAGGGGATTGGGGAAACCTGGTTTCCCCGTATTTTCACCTCAGAATCGGCACTTTGTTATTTGTTTTCCGCATCCCGCAATCTGCAATCCAGACAGGGGGCAACCAGGTATGCACTTTGATCTGACCCGCGAGCAGGAACTGATCCGTCAAACTGTGCGCGAGTTTGCTGAGAAAGAGATCGCACCCCGGGCACGCCACGTTGATGAGACGGGCGAGTTCCCCGCCGAGACCTTCGCGAAGATGGGCCAGTTGGGTCTGATGGGCCTGCCCTTCCCCGAAGAGTACGGCGGGGCAGGCGCCGATACCATCAGCACGGCCATCGCCGTTGAAGAAGTGGCCCGGGTGTGCGGGTCCACCGCCCTGGCGTATGCTGCGCACATGGGCTTGGGATCGGCGCCAATCGCGATGTTCGGCACTGAGGAGCAGAAACGCAAGTTTCTGGCGCCGGCGGCCCGCGGCGAATACCTGGGCGCCTTTGGCCTTACCGAACCCCACGCCGGCTCCGATGCCGGGGCCACCCGCACCCGGGCGGTGCTGGAAGGCAATGAGTGGGTGATCAACGGCCAGAAGATGTGGATCACCAACGCCCCCATCGCTGGCCACCTGATTGTCACTGCCGTCACCGACCCCGAGCGGGGCAAGAAAGGCATCTCGGCCTTTATCATCCCCCGCGGCACGCCGGGCCTCAGCTTCGGCAAGCACGAGCCAAAGATGGGCCTGCGCGGCTCGATCTCTACCGCGGTGATGCTCGAGAATGTGCGCGTGCCAAAGGAGAACATGCTCGGCGAACGCGGTCACGGCTTCGTGCAGTTCCTGCGCGTGCTGGATGGCGGGCGGATCAGTATCGGCGCCATGGCTGTGGGCCTGGCTCAGGGCGCCTACGAGGCCGCCGTGCGCTACGCCCGCGAACGCGAGGCCTTCGGGAAGCCCATCGGCATGCACCAGTCCGTCGCTAACATGATCGCCGATATGGAAGTCGGTATCGAAACGGCGCGCTTGTATGTCTACAAGGCCGCCTGGCTTAAGGATCAGCACCGCCACTTCCATCGCGAAGCCGCAGTGGCCAAGCTCTACGCCTCTGAAGTGTCGGAGAAGATCTGCCGCGACGCGATCCAGATCTTCGGCGGCTACGGCTATAGCCAGGAGTTTCCTGTCGAGCGTATGTACCGCGATACGCGCCTGTTGACCATCGGCGAGGGCACCTCGGAGATCCTGCGGAACGTGATTTCCCACGGCGTGCTGGGCTTCCGCTAATGCGCTGATGCAAACATAGCCCGCGCGCGGGAGGGTCTGGGAGGGTGTAGAGGCGCGGCGGCGCCGCGCCTCTACACCCTCCCAGGAATTATGTTCATTCCGGCGTTGTGCGGCTGCGCCGCATGGACGGCTGAGGTGAAACCGGTCGTATGGGAGGGTGAGATCCACCGGCTTCCTGTCAGGCAAGGAACCCCTTTATGATTGCGCGAAGCTTCACCGGCCTTGCCGCCGCGCCGGGGCTGGCGACTGGCGCGGTGCTTATCTACCGCGCCACCGCTGCCCACTCCGAAACCTCCGCCGATCCCGCCACCGAGCAGAGCCGGCTCGTTCGCGCTATCGCCGAGACCGACGCCACGATTGCGACCCACGAGGCGGCGCTGCGGGCTGCGGGCCAGACCGAAAGCGCCGCGATCTTCGCCGCCCACCGTTTGTTACTCAACGACCACGGGCTGCGAGAACGCGCCGCCGCGCTGGTTCGCGAACAGGGCCAGGCAGCCGCCGACGCGATCCTCGCCGCCGCCGAAGAGCAAGCCATCGAACTCGAACGCCTGGGCGACGCCTACCTCAGCGCCCGCGCCGCCGATGTGCGCGCCGTGGCTATGCAGGTGTGGCGCGCGTTGACCGGCGCCGGGGGACTCAGCCAGCGCCTGGTCACCCCGTCCATTGTCGTCGCCCACGATCTCGACCCTGCCGACCTTGCCGGCGCCCCGCGGGATTTGCTGCGCGGCATCGCCCTCGCCGCCGGGGGCCTGACTGCCCACGCGAGCATTATCGCCCGCAGCCTGGGTATCCCCGCTGTCGTCGGGCTTGGCGATGAGATCCTGGCCGCAGCGGCCGACGCGCGCACGATGGTCCTCGACGGCGATAATGGCCTGGTGCTGCTCGACCCGCCTGCTGACCAGGTGGCCCGCCTGCGCGCCCGTCCCCGTGAGCGCGCTCCCCGCGGCGCCGTCGCCCGCGGCCCGGTCACTACCCGCGATGGACGACGCATCCGCCTGCTGGCCAACGTCGCCTCGCCAGCCGAAGCGCGCGATGCCTGCGCGGAGGGCGCTGAGGGGGTCGGGCTGCTGCGCACCGAATGGCTCTTTCTCGAACGCCCCGATTTGCCCGACGAGGAAGAACAGGTCGCTCTCTACCAGGCAGTGGCCGCCGCTCTGCCAGATGCGCCGATCACGGTGCGCACGCTCGACATTGGCGGCGATAAGCGCCTGCCGGCCCTGCCCCTGCCACGTGAGGACAACCCCTTCCTCGGGTCGCGCGGCCTGCGCGTCTGCCTGAGCCGACCGGAGATCTTCCTGCCCCAACTCCGCGCCCTGTTACGCGCGCGGGCCGCGCACGACATTCGCATTCTGCTGCCTATGGTCACCACGGTCGCCGAAGTGCGGCGCACGCGCGCCCTGCTTGAGCAGGCCCAGCGTCAACTTGTCGCCGCAGGGCGGCCCTTCGCCGCCACCATTCCGCTGGGCGTGATGATCGAAGTGCCCGCCGCCGCGCTCAACGCCGGGCGCCTGGCCCCGGAGGCCGCCTTCTTCAGCCTCGGCACGAACGACCTCACCCAGTACACCCTGGCCTGCGATCGCGGGAACCACCGCCTGGCTGACCTGTACCAGCCGCTCGATCCGGCTGTGCTGCGCCTGATCCGCATGGCCTGCGATGCCGCCCACCATCACGGTCGCCCCGCCGGTATCTGCGGCGAACTCAGCGGCGACCCCCAGGTTACGGCCCTGCTGATTGGCCTCGGCGCCGATGAACTGACCTGCGCCCCGGCGGCGCTGGCCCGGGTGCGCGCCGCAGTAACCGCCACCGATACGCGCGCCGCCCGCGACCTGGCAGAGCGAGCCCTGGCCGCCGAAGGCCCGGAGCAGGTTCGGGCGCTGCTGGGTCACACGTTGTAACAAGGGCGCCAGCGAGGGCCTCGCCCTCCCTGACCCTCGCCTTCCGCAGTGCAGGAGCTGGTTTTCCCACGTTCACAACGCTTGTGAGGCGAATGTGCTACAATATACGCCATACGCCACGCCGGTAATTCGAACGACCGTCGCCGCCTCCCGTCGCTCAGCCACTCCTTCGCCCCGACACCAGGGAGGGTACCGCCAGTAGAATGCGTTGGCGCCCAGGCCCACCCGAGGAAATGTCTATGTCTCAGACGCCACCCGAAACCGCGCGCCCGACCACTATCGTCAATCCATCCGATATTCAGGCGCTCATCGCCCAGGGTAGGCAACGGGGCTACGTCACCCTTGATGAACTGCTCCAGATCGTGCCAGCGCCCGAAGAATCGGCTGCCGAGGCCATTGACGCGGTCTACGCCGCTCTCGCCGAGGCCGGCGTTCCCGTGCGCGAGCCGGCCGACGAACAACTGGTCGAGGAGGAACCGGGCGGCGCATCGGTGATTGATATTGATGAGGAACTCTCCGATGCGCTCCTCGGCGACAGTGTGCGGCTCTACCTGCGCGAGATTGGCCAGGTGCCGCTGCTCACCGCCGAACAGGAGAAACGCCTCGCCCAGCAGATCGAACGCGGTCAGAAGGCCCGCGCCGAACTGAAGACCGTGCCGCCCGATAGCCCCCGGGCCGCCGAGTTGCGCCGGCTGATCGCCGCCGGCGATGAGGCGCGCCAGCAGATGGCCGCGGCAAACCTGCGCCTCGTGGTGAGCATCGCCAAACGCTACCGCGACCGCGGGTTGCCGCTGCTCGATCTGATCCAGGAAGGTAGCCTCGGTCTGCTCCGTGCCATCGAGAAGTTTGACCACGATAAGGGCTTCAAGTTCTCAACCTACGCCACCTGGTGGATCAAACAGGCCCTCTCGCGCGCCCTCGCCGACCAGTCGCGGCTGGTGCGCCTGCCCGTGCACCTCGGCGAAACGCTCAACCGCATCCAGGCCGCCCGCCGCCAGTTGACCCAGAACCTCGGGCGCGAGCCGAACGATAGCGAACTGGCTCAGTTCCTCAATATGAGTGAGGAGAAACTCCGCGAGTTGCGCCGCACTGCCCAGGACCCGGTCTCTCTCGCCACACCGGTCGGCGAAGAGGCCGATAGTACCCTGGCCGACTTCATCCCCGACCCGCATGCCCTCGATGCCGATGATGCCGCCGCCAGCGGCATGCTGCGCCAGCAGATCGCCGCGGCCCTCGATCAACTCACCGAGCGCGAACGGCGCGTGCTGGAACTGCGCTACGGCCTTGCCGATGGGCAGCCGCGCACCCTTGAGGAAGTTGGCCGCGCCTTCGGCGTGACCCGCGAGCGCGTGCGCCAGATTGAGGTCAAGGCGCTGCGAAAGCTCCGCCACCCTCGCCTCGGCAAACTGCTCAAAGATTACCTCGACCAGATCTGAGCCTGTCCAGGCCCCCTCGCGAGATGCACTGGGAGGGCTGCGCCCTCCCAAACCCTCCCCCAGGAGAGGAAACCCGACGCCTCTCCCTCGTTCACAGAATCGCGACACCCTTCGACACACGCACAACCAGCAGCATGCCCTCGCGCACCAGCACCGCAGCAGGCGTTCGGACGATCACATTGCTGATGCCGCGGGAACGCTCGAAGCGCAACTCGGCTTCCTCCAGGGCGTAGTACAGGCCACGCGTGGTAATCCCCCGCGCCGGGCCGCCGATCGGCAGCAACGAGATCGTGTCCCCCACCGCGCCGGCGATCTGCGTCTCGCCACGGGCCAGGTACGCCTCCTGATCCACATCGAGCAGCCGCACCCGGCGCCCCTCCAGCTCGGGCAGCGCCAGCAGCGCCACGTTCGACAGCCCCTGATCCCAGCGCCCGCCAACGGCCCCGAGCACATCAATCCGCTCTGCGCAACGGGCGGCCGCCGCCAGCAACGCCAGCTCCAGATCAGTCTCATTTTTTTCGATCGGATAGCGCAGGATCGTTGCTCCGGCGGCGGCAAAGGCCTCCGCCGCCTCGGGGGCCAGCGAGTCCAGATCACCGATGACCAGATCAGGCGTAAGACCGGCGGCAAACAGGGCGTTGCCGCCACCATCGGCGGCGATCAGCAGATCGGCGCGCTCCAGCAGATTGCGGAACGGCTCGACCCGAAACGTGGGCGCATTGGCGACAATTACCGCACGCATGGCTTACGAACCACACTTCGCTCGCGCTGATCTCAGCTCACCGCGACAGACCGCGTCGCCCGTTGGCGAGCTTCGATAAACGTCAGCAAATACCGGATGCGTTGGGTCAATTCGCAGGCTGTAACCGAAAACGCCCGCAGGCGCGCCTCTTCGTCTGGCACCGCCGCAGGGTCGGGAATGGACCAGTGAACCTGCCGCCCGGCGCCCGCAAAGCTCGGGCAAGCCTCACGGGCGCGATCACACACCGTCACCACGTAATCGAAGTGCTGCCCCTGAAACTCATCAACGTGTTTTGAACGAAGCTCCTGCGCCGCTTCGCCGAGGATCTCTGCGACCAGCGGATTGACCGTCCCTGGCTGCGTACCGGCGCTGTAGGCTTCCACGCTGCCGCGACTGATCTGCCGCAGCAGTACCTCGGCGAGCTGCGAGCGTGCGCTGTTCTCGGTGCAGAGGAAGAGCACCCGTTGCCGCGCCGCCTCGGTTGGCGCCATTTCCGGCGCAGGCGCAAGTTGCAGCGAGGGATGCAGCGAACTGAGCACCTGCTGTACCCCGGCGTGCAGACGATCGACCTGGAGTCGATAGTAGCGCAGGCGCACATCGGCATCGCTGGCCCGACTACTCACCAATCCAAGTTGTTCAAGTTGCTTGAGCCGCCCTTCCAGCACTTCCGCTTGAACCCCCAGGCGAGCCTGCAGATCGCGAAGGTGAACATCGCTGGCAGCCAGCGTTTTTATAAGCTTCCACACCACATCATCAGCGAGGATACGCAAGAATGCGTGAGCGTCGTCATAGTCGGTCGTCACTGGCGTGCTCATAGGTAACTCCTCTTATTTACACCAATCTACACTGATATAATAGCACGTCTTTCGTAAAAGTAAAGAGCGTTGCTGATGTGAAAATCCGGGGAAACCGGGTTTCCCCACCCGCGGTGAGCCTGTCGAACCGCACCCCTGCCTGTGGTGGCGCCAGCCGCTCCCACCACCGGTTGGGAAATGGGGAAACCGGGTTTCCCCACGCTCACATCAACGTCTGCCGGCCAACCCTGCGCCCCACACCTCGTCGCCGGGCCAGGCATCCTCCTCGGGGCGCCAGAGTTCGCGCACATCACAGGCGCGCCGCAGTTGGCCGAAAGTGGTGGCAATGAACACTACCCGCCGCAGCCGCGCCGCAGGCACCGGCAGCGGCAGCGCCGCCAGCGGGCCGAGGTCCACCCGGTAGTAGCGCTCGCCAGCGCGCGGATGATCCGGCTCATCGGGCAACAACTCCCGGCGCGTGGTCACGTGGTAGCGCAAGATCGGCGCGTAGTAGCGCACCGACCAGCGCTCGGCCCCGAAGGCCCCCGTCTGGTAAAAAGCCAGGTACTCGGCGGCAAAACGCGCCGGTACGCGCGCCAGCGGCACGCGGTACCATCCCGCCGTGCGGGCGAGTTCCAGATCGCGGGGGCGGGGCACCACCGCCACCAGCACCCGCGCGGCGTCGTCGGGAAGTTCGGTTTGCATCATGGCTCCAGATCTCGGTAGAATAAAAGTATGGTATGGCTCACCCTCTCGCGAACACCTTTCACACTGCAGCGCTGTGCGGCGCAGCCGCATGGGCGTCTGGCAAGCAGTTTTGCTGCACTACGACGGCGTGCATACGTGTCTCCATGATGTACCGCGTGAAACCGGGGGTAGCTACGCCGCGTTGCAGGGGTAGGAAGAATGTGTTCCGGGGAGGGCTGCGACCTCCGACCCGCCCTGCCGGCAGGATCGTGGGAGTCCCGGCCCCCACAGGTTGCGGCGAATGGTGGTTCGCCCCAGCCTGCCATTTCAGAGGATACAGCACGCTATGCTTCCACGCTGGTTAGGGTTGCTCGTCGCCGGTCTGCTCCTGGCAGGCTGCGCAGCCCCGGCGCAACCGGAGATTCGCGCCCGCATTGACGCCGCGGCTACGCTGAGCAACGGTGAGGCGGGCTTCACCCGCGCTCTGACGCCACGGGCGTTTGTCTTTCCCCGCGATCACGGCCCCCACCCGGAGTACCAGATCGAGTGGTGGTACTACACCGGCAACCTCACTGCCGGCGAACGCCATTTTGGCTACCAGTTGACCTTCTTCCGCAGCGGGCTGACCCCCCGGCCCGTTACCCGCGAGTCGGCCTGGGGCGCAACCAGTGTGTACATGGCGCACCTGGCGCTGAGTGATGTCGCCGGCGGGCGCTTCTACGCCTACGAGCGCTTCAGTCGCGATGCCGCCGGTCTGGCCGGCGCCTCGGGCGAACCCTTTCGCGTCTTTCTCGAGGACTGGTCCGCCGCCGGTTCCGGCCCCCAGGGTATGACCATGCACCTGCGCGCCGCCGAGGGCGAGGTCGCCCTCGATCTGACCCTCGAAAGCCAGAAGCCGCCCGCGCTCCAGGGCGACCGCGGCCTCAGCCAGAAGGGGCCTACCCCCGGCAATGCCTCGTATTATTACTCATTGACCCGCATGGCCACCAGCGGCGCCCTCCGTACAGGCGATGCGACCTACGCTGTCAGCGGGTTGAGCTGGATGGACCACGAGTGGGGCACCAGCGCCCTCGAAGCCGGCGCCATCGGTTGGGACTGGTTCAGTCTGCAACTCGACGACGGCTACGACCTGATGTACGCCCAGGTGCGCACGCCCACGGCCATTAGCTACAGCTTCGGCAGCCTGGTTGACCCGGCGGGCCGCACCACGCCCCTCGACCCCGCCGAGGTGCAACTGGAGGTGCTGGCAACCTGGCGCAGCCCGGCCTCGCAGGCGGTCTATCCCGCTCGCTGGCGCCTGAGTATCCCCAGCCTCGGTGTGCGCCTCGAACTTGAGCCGCGCCTGGCCAATCAGGAGCTGCCGGTGGCGGTGGTGTACTGGGAGGGAGCGGTGCGGATCAGCGGCGCCCGTCAGGGCCGGCCTGTCAGCGGTAGTGGCTATGTCGAACTCACCGGTTATGCCTCCGATCAGGGCGGGCGCTTTTAGCCTGAGCACAGAGAAACTCCCTTTCTCCACGCCCTCGCGCCAGGGTTGGCGGGTGCACAGAATGCAGGGGCGTTGATAGGCATGCTGGCGTTGAGATACGCTGGTTCGCCCTCTCGGCAATCGCGCCATTCTACGGCTCAGTCGCGCGTAAACACCCGCAACCCCAAACCCTCCAATCCAGAAACCTGCAATCAAAAATCAAAAATCTAAAATCTAAAATGACCACCCCCTCCCTCACCATCATCACCGGTTTCCTCGGCAGCGGCAAAACCACTCTGCTGCGAGCCTTACTCGAGCGTGGCGCCGGCGGGCGCCGGCTGGGCCTGGTGGTCAACGAACTGGGGCAGATCGGCCTCGATGGGAGCGTGCTCGAACAGGCAGGGGCCGCGCCGCTGGTCGAACTGACCGGTGGCTGCGTCTGCTGCGAGGCAGGCAGCGATTTCTTGCTGGCTGTCGAAGAACTCAGCGACTATGCCCCCGATTGCATCGTCGTTGAAACCACCGGCCTGGCCGAGCCGGGCGGGATCATTCGACGCGCCCGCAGCGCCGGCCTGCCCCTCGATGCAGTGGTGGCCGTGGCCGACGCTGCCAATCTCGAGGCGGCTCTGGCCGCCTCACCGGTGGCCGAATGGCAGCTTCGCGCCGCTGACCTGATCGTGCTCAGCAAGGTAGACCTGGTTGCGCCTGCCGAACACGCCGCAGCCAGCGAGCGCCTCCGCGCCCTCAATCCGCGCGCGGCGATTGTTCCCGCCCGCTACGGGCAGGTGGCGCCCGAACTGCTCTTTGGCCCACGACTCGACCAGCCTGACCCGCCCTCCAGACCTGACCATCTGGAGCAGGACGCCTTCAGCAGCCTGTCCTGGAGCAGTAACACCCCCCTGCGCCGCGCGGCGCTGGAGGAGGCTCTGCGCAACGCTGGCCCCGCCGTCTTCCGGGCCAAGGGCATCGTCCACTGCACCGATGCGCCCTGGCCCGACGAGGTACAGTTCGTGTGCGGGCGCCTGAGCTTCACGCCCCTGCGCCCCCGTGCCCCCCTCAGCCCCCTGAATCGCCTCGTGCTCCTGGGGCCGCGCCTGGCGGCCCGGGCCGGGCACTGCGCCGCCGCCCTCGATGCCTGCGCCGATGACCCCGCCCGCGCCGCCGCCTGGCAGGCGCGCTATGCCACCCTCTTCGATTGAGGCGAGCACAGGGGAAGCCGGGCTTCCCCTCGCCTCTCCCGGCGGCGTTACGGCCTGGTAATGGCCCATGGCTATAACTAGATTGAGGCCAGCGGTTAGCACATTCTTTACCCCCACTTGACCACCGCTTCACCCCGGTGTGCCACAATGGGAGTAACGATGGGCAGTGCCCCTGCCAGGTTTTGTGTTGCTACATTTAGGGGCTTCCTGCGGTATAACTCCAGGAAGCCCCTAGATTTTGCGGTGTTATCCACATCCCATCCACAAAATGTGGATAAGTTCTCGGAGCGCTGACTACATCTAGTGGCCTGTCAACTTTCCCCATACCCCAACCGGTGTTGGAGTCGCCTGGCGTCCCGATGGGCAGGGGCATGGGGAAACCCGGCTTCCCCATATGTTCACCTCAGCCCTACACCCGTTCCAGCAACTCGTGCAATACGGGCGCCACTTCGGCCAGCGCGGGCGGAAGGTGGTCGCCACGGAGAATGGCCTGACCGAGCGGCGAGCGCTTCAGCTCCAGCAACTCGCGCTCAAGCTCGTTGCTCATCGAGACATCGCGCAGGATCTTGCCGTCGCGGAAGGTGATCACCCGCTGGGCCGCGGCGGCCACTTCCGTGTTGTGGGTCACGATCACCATTGTTACCCCCTGCTCGCGATTGAGCCGGCCGAGCAGAGCCACGACATCGGCAGTGTTTTTGCTGTCCAGGTTGCCGGTCGGCTCATCGGCCAGCAGGATCGAGGGGCTGTTGGCCAGCGCCCGGGCGATCGCCACCCGCTGCCGCTCGCCGCCGGAGAGCTGGTTCGGCAGATGATCGCCTCGTTCGGCCAGGCCCACCAGCGCCAGCAACTCCTTCGCCCGCGCTCGCCGCTGGCCCGGGCGCAGCGGCAATTCGTACATCGGCACCTCGACATTCTCGCGGGCGGTCAGGGTAGGCAACAGGTTGTGACTCTGAAAGATGAATCCGATCGTCCGCCCGCGGAACCGGTCCAGGTTACGCACCCGGGAAAGCGGTGTGCCATCGACGATCACCTCGCCCGCAGTGGGCCGATCAAGGGCGCCGATCAGGTTAAGCAGTGTTGACTTGCCGGAGCCTGAAGGCCCGACAATCGCCACTACCTCGCCCTTGCGGATCTGCAGGTCCACTCCGTCGAGCGCCTTCACCGGCACCTTCTCACCGTATACGCGCGAGAGGCCGCGGGTCTCGAGAATGACCGGCGCCTCATCCGGTGGTGAGCCTGCCATGGTCTGGTTCACTACAGTCGAATTCATAGGCGTTCCAATCGTGCCGTTGGCCGGCCCCGCGCGCGAGGCGACCGGCTACTCATAATGCAGCGCCTCGATGGGGTGCAGTCGCACCGCCCGCAGGGCGGGCAGCAGCCCACCCACCAGGCCGAGGCCCAGCGCCATGGCGATAACCCGAGCGATGTCAGCCGGGGTGTAGATGGCCTCAAGCCAGCTACCGTAGCCGGGCGTGAAACGCAACAGGGCGTTCAGGCCAACCCCGATGATCAGGCCCGCTCCCGCGCTGAGCAATCCCAGCATCAGGGCCTCGGCCAGCACCATACGCAACACGCGCCAGCCCCGCCAGCCCACCGCCCGCAGCACCCCGATCTCCTGGGTGCGCTCGAAAACGCTCATCAGCATCACGTTCATCATCACGATGCCGCCAACCAGCATCATCAGGGCGATCAGCGCCCCAAAAAATGCGTCCATGGTGGCAAAGTCCTGCATCCGCGAGGACAGGTCGGCCGTGCGCGCAACCATCAGTTCGGGGTACCGCTGCTCGAGCTCCCGGGCGATCTCCGCGGCCCGCGTGGGGTCGTGGAGGGCGATACCGAGGAAGGAGACCTGCCGTGGCTTGCCGAAGAGCCGCTGCGCGTCCTTGAGCGGCACCACCCCACCGGCGTCCTCGTAGGCCATCCCCGTCTCGAAAATGCCGACGATGGTGAAGGACTGACCCGAGAGCCGCAACTGGTCGCCGACGCCCTTCTCAAGGCTGTTGGCCGCCAGACGCCCGATGATCATCTCGCCACTGCGCTGCACCGTGCGCCCCTCGGTCACCCGGTAGTGGGCAAGATAGTCCTCACGCGGGTCGAGACCATAGATGATGAAGAATGGCAGCCCGGGTACACTGGCGGTTCCGAAGATCAGCCGCGAGACGCTCTTGACCTCGGGGTGAGCGCGGATCTGTTCAGCAAGGCGTTCGTCGATCGAGGAGAAGGCGGCGTCGGAGGCGCCAGCTTGCTCGGCAACGATATCGGCCTGGCCGGCGCTGAGCAACTGGCCGATCAGCTCCCGCGAGCCGGCTGCAATACCGGCCAGGGCGACAATCAGGCCAACGCCAACCCCGAGGCCGAACATGGTCATTATGCTACGGGTCGGGCGCCGCAGCAGGTTGCGCAGGGCCGGGCCGCGCATCAGCGGGGCGAGCAGGCGCGCAATCGGCCCCCAGCGCACCGGGGCGCCGCTCTCGGCGCGCATCGCCTCCACCGGCGCCAGTCGCGCAGCACGCCATGCCGGGTAGCCACCGCCGACCAGACCGAGCACGCTGGCGATCACCAGGGCCTGGATGTAGCCGATTGGCTCCACGCCGCCGCTGAGGAACCCTCCCAGGGCCGCCGAACGCGACAGCAGGGCAATGGTCGCCACACTCAGCAGCAGCCCGATCCCTCCACCCACCAGCGCCAGCAACAACGCCTCGCCGAGGATCATCCGCACCACCCGACGGCGGCGCCAGCCCATGGCCCGCAGCACGCCGATCTCCCGCGTGCGCTCAAACACGCTCATCAATTGAGCATTCATCATACCCAGGCCACCCACCAGAATGGCAAAGAGTCCGATCACCCAGCCGATCGAGCGGTAGACGTCGAGCAACTGGTCCTGCGCGGTGGCCTCCCCGGACCGCGTCGCCGCCAGTTCGGGCCAGCGCGTTTCGATGGCCTGCTTCACCGCCTCACGCTCGCTCAGGTCGCGCAGCTTCAGTTTGAAGTAGCTCACCTGGCGCCGCTTGTCGAAGGCCCGCTGGGCATCGGTCAGATGGATGACTGCCCCGTTATCCTCGAAGCTTGCCCCCGTCTCGTAGATGCCCACCACGTGGTAGCTGATGTCGTTGATCCGGAACTTGTCGCCAACGCGCTTTTTCAGACTCTCGGCGCTCTTGCGCCCGAGCATCACCTCGCGTCTGGCGCTGAGCGGGCGCCCGGCGATGATGCGGTAGCGCTCCATGGCAAAGCTGCGCGGCTCCTCGCCCGCCACCAGGAAGTAGGGCGACTCGGGCAACGGAACGACGCCGATCACCGTGCCGCTCACCGCGGCGACGCCGCGCATGGCGGCGATCTCTGCGCCCACCTGCTCGTCAATCGCGCCGAGCAGGATCATCGCGGCGTCTTTTTGCGTTACCAGCAGGTCGGCATCTGCCGCGCCGCCCAGCCCGCCAAACCCTTCCGCCATACCTTCGCCAAAGGCCGAGAGCACCACGACCCCCGCTACGCCCACGGCGATGCCAAGGATGGTCAGAAAGCTGCGCACCTTGCGGCGCAGAAGATTCTTGAAGCTGAGCATGGCTGTCTCCGCCGATCACGCGCAACCGGGTGCGCGCGGATACCGCTCAATCGCCCTCAATCGTCACCGTAGCGGTCATGTTCCAGCGCAGGCGCTCGTCCCACCGCTGCGGCTCAACCGTGACCGTGTAGATCACATCGCCCTGGTAGGTTTTGCCAAGAGCCTGCACCTTCGTCACGATACCGGGCAGTGCGAGGTCGGGAAGGGCATCGAAGGTGAGCGTTACCTGATCGCCGACCCGCACGTTGACCACGTCCAGCTCGGTCAGATCGCTGGTCTCAACGCGCCAACTGCTGAAATCGGCCAGGACGATGGCCGCATCGGTCGGCACGGGTTGCTCACCGATCTTCAGGCTGATCTGCACCACGGTACCGGCGAAGGGTGCGGTGAGGGTCGCGCGCTCCAGCGTCAGTTCCGCCTGGCGCAACGCAGCCTGAGCGGCGCGCACGCGGGCCTCGGCGGCGGCCAGTTCGGGGGTACGCGGCGGGTTGGTGAGTTGCTCCAGGGCCGCGCGGGCCTGGGCCACTGCGGCATCGGCTGCCTCGACCTCGCCGGTGCGCCCCTCGCCGGTGAGCCGCGCCAGGGCCGCTTCCGCGGCGCTCACCCGGGCCCGAGCGGCGGCGATCTGGTCGCTATCGGCTCCCGCCAGCACCTGCGCCAGGCGCGCGGTAGCCTCGCGCACCTGGGCTTCGGCAGCGGCGATGCCGCTGCGCTCGGCCTCGCGGGTGCGCTCCAGGTCCACCCGTGCCTGCGCCAGAGCGGCCTCACCGTTCTCAACGGCGCGACGAGCCGCGGCCTCGGCGTCACGGCGCGCCTGCGGCACCTCCCCGGGCTGCTTTTCCAGTTCGATGTTCTCCCAGTAGATGCGCGAATAGGCGTCCTGGGCGTCACGCAGAGCATTGGCGGCCTCGGCCAGGCGCGTCTCGGCGGCGAGTTTGGCCGCCGACAGGGTGGCGCGCTGGGCCTCCAGGTTGGCCTGGGCCTGGGCCTGGGCGGCGCGGGCCTGCTCGACTTCGGTGCTGCGGGCGCCCGCGAGCAGCCGCGCCAGCAGGGCGCGGGCCTCGGCCAGTTCGTCGCGAGCAGCCCTGACATCCGCCGATGTAACCCGCCCGCGCGTCTGCCGGGCGAGCGCCTCGGCCTGCGCCAGTTGCGCCTCAGCCGCAGCCACCGCCTCCGGGTCAGCCGGCTCGCGCAGCAGGTCGTACTGGGCGCGGGCCTCGTCCAGCGCCGCGCGCGACCGTTCCACCGCCACTTCAAACTCGGCGCTGTCGAGCCGCGCCAGCGGCGCGCCAGCGGCAACGGTCTGCCCTTCCTCCACCAGGATCGCCTCGACCACACCAGCGGTGAGAAAGCGCAAGCCGGCGCTGCGCGCCGGTACGATCCGGCCATCGGCCACGACCCGCGGCGCCGCCACCTCGACCCTGGTCTCTACAGTTGGAGTCGGCGTAAACGCCCCCGGAACAGCACAGCCAGTCAGCACCAGCAGCGCCGTTCCGACCAGACATCCATAACGGACGACAGGTTGCACCATGGCACACCTCCACGGCCTCCCCGGCCCGGCGGGCCTTCAGGGGCGGACAGAACCTATGGGCGCCGATGGGCGTTATGGCGCTGGGATGCGCTGGTTGGTCCTCACCCCTGGCCCCGCTCCAGCTTCGCTGGAGAGCCTGCGCTGAGCCTGTCGAAGCCGGGGAGACCAGAGCCGCGCGCGGGGGCCTTCCAATGCGGTACAAGCCACGCTGGCTCGGATGTTCTGTTCGCCCTTAAACTCGGCAGGCCGGGGAGACCGCCCGGTAGGTCGGCTCCCGGACGGCGCCCTGGCGGGCGCCTGCGTTCCCGGCAGCGCCACATCAGCCCCACACGGTAATAACCACGAGTCTATCATACTCCGCAACCACGCGGCGGCTGTCATTCTTTGTGAGGATTCCCTCTCCATCTCGGCAACCAGGGCGTGTCGCTCACGAGATGGAGCGGCGCGCCGGGCAGCCGAACGGTAAGAGATATCCACAGTGGCTTAACATTTCTTCTCGCCGAAAGTGCCGGCGGGCTGTAGGATAAGCGAAGAGCACGGAAGTGGATCAGCGAGCGTGTTTAGGCAAGGCAGGATGCATCGCCGCCTTCAGGGCAGGCGGTGTGCTCCTCCAGAAAGGAGCGAGACCATGCAGGTCCGCGATCGGATGAGTGCCCACCCGGTTACCATTGAACCAGAGTCAAGCGCTTTGTCTGCGCTGGGCATCATGCAGTACCACCGACTGCGCCATCTTCCCGTTACCGACGCCAATGGCCGGCTGGTCGGCATCCTCGCCGAGCGTGATCTCCTGCTGGCAGCCTCGCGCTACCTCCACGCTGGTATGGAGGTCACCGAGGTGATGTCGCGTGATGTATTACGGGTAAAACCAGAGACGCCGATCGAGGAAGCAGCGCTCATTATGGCCAATCATAGCATCGGGAGTCTGCCGGTGGTTGATGATGATGGGCTGATCGTCGGCATCATCACCGAAAGCGATATGTTCCGCGCCCTCGCTGAAGTGGTGTCGGCCGGGCGCGCAGTCGAGCAACGCTAGCCCGCGGCCTCGCGCCGTGGCCCGACGATCAGGTTATAACGAGTTGTCGCTTGCGGGGAGGGTCTGCCCTCCCCGCGCCTCTTGCCGCCCATCCCTCAACACCGGTAGCACAAAGGCCAGCAGGTCCGCACCCCACCGCGAAACCACCTTCTGCCCACGTTCAGCCACGGTTTGATTGAATCTCCTCCCCGGGCAGCGCAATGCGGCGCAGCCCATCTCGCCGTGGTATAATGCACGGCGAAACGCCTGTGCGAGGAGTTGATGGACGAGAAGGAGCGCCTGCTCAGCCCGAAACGCGTGGGTGACGACCCCCAGGCCGAGAAGAGCCTGCGCCCCCGCAGCCTGGCCGAATTCATCGGCCAGGAGAAGGTGGTCGAGCAACTGCGCATTGCCATCACCGCGGCCAGGGCCCGCGGCGAACCCCTCGACCATACGCTCTTCTATGGCCCGCCGGGCCTGGGCAAGACCTCGCTGGCCAATGTGATCGCCAACGAGATGGGCGTCACCATCAAGGTCACCAGCGGCCCGGCCATCGAACGCGCTGGCGATCTGGCCGCCATTCTCACCAACCTGCAAAAGAACGACATCCTCTTCATTGATGAAGTGCATCGCCTCAACCGCGCCGTGGAAGAAGTGCTCTACCCGGCTATGGAAGATTTTGCCCTCGATCTGATCGTGGGCAAAGGCCCCAGCGCGCGCAATCTGCGACTGAAATTGCCCCGCTTTACCGTCATCGGCGCCACGACCCGCCTGGCCCTGCTCACTTCGCCCCTCCGTGACCGCTTCGTGGCCCCGCACCGCATGGAGTTCTACTCCGACACAGCCATGCGTGAAATCGTGGCCCGCTCAGCGCGCATCCTGGGAGTGCCGATCAGCGACGAGGCCGCCCACGAGCTTGGACGGCGCGCGCGCGGCACGCCGCGCATCGCCAACCGCCTGCTGCGGCGCGTGCGCGACTATGCCCAGGTCGTGGCCCGGGGGGCCATTGATCTGCCGGTGGCCCGCGCCGCCCTGAGCCAGCTTGAAGTGGATGAACTGGGCCTGGATGAGAACGACCGCCGTTTGCTGCGGGCAATTATTGACCTGTTCAACGGTGGGCCAGTCGGGCTTTCCACCCTGGCCGCAGCCCTGGCAGAAGAGGTAGACGCGATCGAGGACGTTTACGAGCCGTTTCTGCTGCAACTGGGCTTCCTGCAACGCACCCCCCGCGGGCGCATCGCTACGCGCCGGGCCTACGCGCACCTCGGCGTGCCCTACGTCGAGCGCCACCCTCCCCCCGATACCGACGAGACGATCCAGGGCCGCTTGCTGTGATGGGCAATCAACCCCTGCGCGAGAGAAGTTGGGGGTGGACAGAACGTATGAGCGCCGACGGGCGGTATGGCGTGGGGATGCGCTGGTTGGTTCCCGCCCCCGGCCCCCTTCGACAGGCTCAGGCTTCGCCCTGAGGCTCAGCCCGAAGGGGCGGGCCTCTCCAGCTTCGCTGGAGAGCCTGCGCTGAGCCTGTCGAAGCGGGGAGACCAGAGCCATGCGCGGGGGCGTTCCAATGCGGTATACGCCACGTTAGCCCGGATGTTCTGTCCGCCCTTAAACGCGAGAGGAGTTGGGGCTGTGGCAGTCCGAGCGGATGAGAGCCTGTACCATCATCCCCTGCGCGAGAGGAGTCGGGGAACGCCTTCGCCGCCTGCGAGGGCAAGTGTGCCATCATCCCCTGCGCGAGAGGAGTCGGGGAACGCCTTCGCCGCCTGCGAGGGCGAGTGGGCCATCATCCCCTGCGCGAGAGGAGTTGGGCCGGCATTGCCAGACAGGAATACGCAACGTCTCTTTAGCGGTGGGGTGCGGGGTAGCTACGTCGCCTCACGAGATGTCGCTGGTTGGTTATGACAGCGAAGGCGCTACCACCAGCCAGCAAACCGGGGTTTGGGGCTTGCCCCAATGACGGTGCAACCGCCCTGCCACAAGGTCTCGAGTACCCTTATTCAGACAACCGTTAACACCCGCTTACCCTTGCAGCGCCGCGGTGATGCCTGCCTGCAAGCTGCTCTGGGTCTGGATGCCGCTCAGATCAACCCCGAGGTGCACCAGTGTCTGGGCGATCTGGGGTTGAATCCCGGTGAGCATCACCCGGGCGCCAAGCAGTTTTACCGCCTGCGCCGCCCGGATCAGCGCCTGCGCCACCTGACTGTCCACCACCGGCACACCGGTGATGTCCAGAATGACCAGGCGCGCTTGCTGCTGCGCGACCCCGTTAAGGAGCGTCTCCATTACCAACTGCGCCCGCCCGCTGTCAATGGTGCCGATCAGGGGCATAATCACGACGTCGTCGGTGATAGGGATCAGAGGCGTGGAAAGCTCCCGCAGCGCCTCGCGCTGGGCCGCCAGCACCTGTTCTTCCATCTCGCGCCGGTAGAGCGCGGCGCCAAACATCACCGCGGCACTGCGCAGAGCCTCGACTTCGACCTCGTCCCAGGTGTGGTCTGTCGTACAGTGATCGAAGCCCATAAAGCCCCACCACTTTGACCCGACCAGAATCGGCGCCACGACCACCGCGAGGATGTCCTGTGCCACCAGCAACTCCTGCTCGGGGGCCGGAAAATCGGCCACCTTGCCGTACACGACCTGGTTCTGGGTCAGCAGGCGCTCCCAGCGCCCGTAGCCGGCCTCAGCGAAGGGCAGGTTCTGCAACTCGGGATTGTCAATCTGCGGCGTGATCCCCGGCGCCACCCACTCCGCCACCTGGCTAATCACGGCACGGTCGTCGTCGGGCATGAGGTTCACAAAGATATAGGCGCGACTGACCTGCACCGCTTCGCCAAGCACGGCAAGCATCTGCGTCATCTGTGTCCGGGGATCGCGGTGGATGGATAACAGCCGCGCCACCTCGGCCAGCGCCGCGAGCATAGCGTCACGCCGCTCCAGCAAGCCCCGGAGACGGGCGATTTCAGTTTCAAGTGCTGTGACCACGAGCGAAACTCCTGTGTGTCGGGCCGCTATATTTCTTCGTCCGAACAAATGCTGCCAGAATGTGCCACACTACGCTCATTGTACAACACCGGTATTGCCAGAACCATGACCGCTTCCGCGACTGAGGTGAACATAGCCCGCGCGCGGGAGGGTTTGGGCGTAGAGGCGCGGCGTCGCCGCACCTCTACGCCCTCCCAGGAAGCAACCCGCCAGCGGGGAGGGTTTGGGAGGGCTATGCCCTCCCAAGAAAAACCTATTTTCATCGCGTCGTTGTGCGGCGCAGCCGCATGGATGGCTGAGGTGAACATACGGGGAAACCGGGTTTCCCCACCTGCGGTGCGCCGGTCGAACCGCCTGCGGTGCGCCGGTCGAACCGC
>CAKZKA010000056.1 GCA_937120965.1 uncultured Chloroflexota bacterium | reverse complement strand
GAGCGGCTGGCGCCCCCACAGGCAGGGGCGCGGTTCGACAAGCTCACCACAGGTGGGGAAACCCGGTTTCCCCATATGTTCACCTCAGAGTTATGGAACCTCTCAAGAACATCAATCATAACCCTCGCGCATTGCTATCTGGTCAGGGAGAGACGGTGGTCGGACGGGCGGCTCCCCGTTTCTGGCGCAGTCGGCTGGCCCGCTGGCTGGCAGTGCTGGCGTTCATCGTTGGCATCGTTATGTTAACTTCAGGCTGGTGGCTCCCGGCAATCGGTCAGTGGCTGGCGCGTCCGACGCGGGTTGCGCCGGTTGACGCCATCGTGGTGCTGGGTGGGCGCTATCCTTACCGCGATCAGCACGCCATCGATCTGTACCATCAGGGGATCGGGCAGGAGATCTGGCGCACCGGGCCGGTGGAACTTCCAGCCGGGCGGCTGGTCCAGCGGGCCCGAAACCTGGCGCAGGAGCAGGGGATTCCACATGAGGTCTACTTCGTGCTGGAGTCGTACAGCACCTGGGACGACGGCGAGCAAATCGCAGCCCTGGCCCGCGAGCGACAGACGCGCAGTGTGCTGATCGTGACCGACTGGGCCCATAGTCGGCGGGCGCTGTGCGTCATTTCGCAGCACCTGGCGGGCAGCGCGGTGACGGTGTATTACGACCACCCGCGTGACCTGGCCATCCAACCTGACAACTGGTGGCGCGATGCGTACGGGCGCGAGGCGGTGCTTAGCGAACTGGGCAAAATGGGCTTTTATGCCCTGCGGTACGGGACGCTTCCGTTCGGCTGTTAGGTGCGCGTTGGCCCTGGCACCTCCGGGGCTTGCGTGGTTACCCCAATACTGAACACGCACGTCCAGACGTACGTGTGCACACTGCTCCTGGGAGCCCGGGCATCTTGCCCGCATGCAGGCCATTGCGGGCGGGGCGCCCGCGCACACCCGGGGTGACGCCTTACCCCAAATGTGAACACGCGCGTCCAGACGGCCCTTTGCGCGCCACCCCGATTGGCGGTACAATCGAGCCATCCAGAGCGAAGCGTGCCTGCCCGAAGGGCAGGATCGGCCCCAGGAGGTGGCGCTCATGCGCGTGGTGGCAATGATTATGGCCGGCGGTGAGGGCACGCGGCTGAGCGTGCTCTCGGAGAAGCGCGCCAAGCCATCGGTGCCGTTCGCAGGGAAGTACCGGATCATTGACTTTACGCTGTCGAATTGCGTCAATTCGGGCATCTTCGATGTCGGGGTGCTCACCCAGTACCGGCCCCACTCACTGAATGATCACATCGGCATCGGCAAGCCGTGGGATCTCGACCGCAACCGGGGCGGGGTACGGCTGTTGCAACCCTACCAGGGCCGTAGCGACCAGTCGTGGTACCGCGGCACCGCCGATGCGATCTACCAGAATCTCAATTTTATCCAGGAACGCCGTGCCGATCTCGTGCTGATTCTCTCAGGCGATCATATTTATAAAATGGACTACAACTCCATCATTGACACCCACCGGCGCCACCGGGCCGATCTGACCGTGGGGGTGATGGAGGTGCCACTGGAGGAGACGCATCGCTTCGGGATCATGACCACGGACGAGCAGGATCGGGTGATCGAGTTCACCGAAAAGCCTAAAGATCGCGATAAGGGCAACCTGGCTTCCATGGGCATCTATGTCTTCAACACCGATGTGCTGATCCGGCGCCTGTCGGAGGGCAGCCAGGAGCGGCCCCGGATCGACTTCGGCAAGCACGTGATTCCGGCGATGGTAGCCGAGGATCGCGTCTTTGCCCATCGCTTCAGCGGCTACTGGGTTGATGTGGGCACCATCCAGTCGTACTGGGAAACGAGCATGCAACTGCTCGATCCTCAGCTTGATTTCGACCTGTTTGACCCGAGCTGGCGCATCCGCACCCGCAGCGAGGAACGCCCATCGGCCAAGATCGGGCCGCAGGCGCGAGTGTCGCGGGCGATCATCTGCAACGGCTGCACCATCCGCGGCACGGTCGAGCGTTCGGTGCTGTCGCCGGGGGTGTACGTATCACCGGGAGCGATCGTGCGCGACAGCGTGGTAATGAACGACACCTGGATCGGCCCTGGCGCGGTGCTCGACCGGATGATTGTGGATAAGCAGGTGGTGATCGGCGCCGGGGCGCACCTCGGCGTGGGTGATGATCTAACGGTGCCAAACAAGGCTGAGCCAGATAAGCTCAACACCGGCATCTCGGTGATCGGCAAGTCGGCCCACATCCCTCCGGGCGCGATCATCGGCCGCAATGTTGTGATCAACGCCGATCGCGACGCGGAAGATTTTCCGAGTCGCGAGATCCCGTCGGGGGAGACGCTCTAAGCGCTTACGCGGCGGCGGTACGGCGCAGCTCGCTGCGCCCCCGTCGGCGCCCATAAAACCTATGCTCCGCACCCTGACCCTGATCCTGGCGGGCGGCGACTCGCCCGCCCTTTCCGTCCTCACCGCTGAACGCACCGAAGCAGCCGTGCCCTTTGCCGGGAAGTTTCGCATCATTGATTTTCCCCTTTCCAATTGCGTTAACTCGGGGATCTACAACGTCGCGGTGCTCACCCAGTACAAACCGCGTTCGCTCCACGCCCATCTGGGGGTTGGCCGCCCCTGGGATCTCGACCGGGCGCAGGGCGGCTTGCGCGTGTTGCACCCATCGCCCACCCCGGACGGGGGAGGCTGGCAGCGGGGTACTGCCGATGCAGTACGCTACAACCTCGATCTGATCGAAGATCAGCAGGTTGATGCGATACTTGTGCTTGCAGGCGATCACATTTATAAAATGAATTATATCCCGTTGCTCGAACTGCATGCCGAGCGCAACGCAGACATGACCCTGGCCGTCCACAGTGTCAGTCCGCACGATACTCATCGCTTCGGCATCGTGACCGTGGGCAGCGATGGGCGGGTGGATCGCTTCGAGGAGAAGCCGCGGCGTCCGCTCTCCAACCTGGCCTCCATGGGGATCTATGTTTTCCGCAAGCAGTTCCTGATCGACATCCTCGCGGGCACCGAGCACGATTTTGGGCGCCATCTCCTGCCCCGGATCATCCCCAATTCGCGCACCTTTGCCTTCAATTTCCAGGGCTACTGGGCCGACGTCGGCACGGTTCAGGCTTACTATGAAGCCAACCTGGCCCTGCTGGTCGAAACACCTGCGCTCGATCTCTACGACCCGGAGTGGGTCATCCACACGACCAGCGCCGATCTGCCCGGCGTTGAAGTGGGTGAGCACGCCCGGGTGGAGAACTGTCTGCTAAGCGATGGATGCCGCGTCTACGGCACGGTGACGCACTCGGTGCTCTCCCCTGGCGTGTACGTCTCACCAGGGGCGGTGATCCGCGATTCGATCGTGCTGGGTGATGCCTGGATCGGCCCGGAGGCGGTGGTGGATCGCTGTATCATTGACGAGGGAGTGCGCATCGGCGGGGGAGCCGTGGTGGGTGAAGGCGACATTGCCACACCTAACCTGGCGGCCCCCGAACGCCTGAACACAGGGTTGACGCTGGTGGGCGCCCGCGCGCAGTTGCCCGAGGGATTGACGGTGGGGCGCAATGTGGCTATTCGTCCACGCACAGCCGAGCATGCCTTTCCGAAGAGCGGCGTGGTGCCGAGCGGAGCGACGGTGTAAGACCCGCCCGGCGCCGGCGTTCAGAGCGCCGGGCATGGTTCAGACCCGGACGTTCCAGCCATGACGATTCCTGAAGTAAGCGTTGACCCGGCGCTGAAGAGCCGCCTCGTTGCCGGGCACCCCTGGATCTATCGCAACCACGTTCGGGAAAGCCAGCGGCTGGTCTCGGGCCAGTGGGTGCGGGTGCGCTGTGGGAGCTTCAGCGCTTACGGCCTCTGGGATGCGCGCAGCGCAATTGCAGTGCGCCTCTTCAGCCGGAGCGCCCCGCCCGATGCGAACTGGATCGCCGAACGGGTCTGGGAAGCATGGGAGGGTCGCGCCGCCATTCGCGAGACGGCGACGACCGCCTACCGCTGGATCTACGGCGAAGGCGACGGTCTGCCCGGTCTGGTGGTGGATCGCTACGGCGACTACGCTGTGCTCCAGACCTACGCCGAGAGCGCGCGGGTTGTAGCGCCGATGGTGGCGTCGGCGCTGCGGGCCTGCGACCCGGCGCTTCGCGGTGTGGGGCTGCGCGAACGCCCCTCCGACGATGCCCCCGGCGCCGAGGAGCGGGAGACCGGCGATGAGGAAGCGCCCACGGCCCTGCGGGTGCTGTGGGGCGAAGCGCCCCCGCCGGACCTGGTGGTGCAGGAGCACGGGCTGTACGTTTATGCCGATCTCTACCGCGGGCAGAAGACCGGCCTGTTCCTCGACCATCGCGAGAACCGGCGCACGGTCGAAGGGTTGGTGCGCGGGCGCACCGTGCTGAATTGCTTCGCCTACACCGGCGGGTTTTCGCTCTACGCCCTGCGGGGCCAGGCGGCCCATGTGATCAGCGTTGATCTGGGGAAAGGTCTCGCCGAGGCCGCGGCGGCCAATGTGGCCCTGAACCGCCTCGACGCCAGCCGCCACCAGTTTGTCACCGAAGACTGTTTCGCGCTCCTCGATGCCTATGCCAAAGCCGGTCAGCGCTTCCAGGCCGTGATACTCGATCCGCCCAGTTTCGCGCGCCAGAAACGCAGTCTGCACGGGGCCATGCGCGCCTACGTGCGCATCAACAGCCTGGCCCTGCGCTGCCTGGAGCCGGGCGGTTTGCTCATCTCCGCCAGTTGCACCAGCCAGGTCGGGCCGGAGCAGTTTCGCGCCCTCCTCGCCGACGCCGGGGTCCAGGCCCAGACCCGCGTGCAGATTGTGCACGAGGCGGGCCAGCCGGCCGATCACCCCGTGCCGGCGGGTTTCCCCGAGGGACGCTACCTGAAGTTTGTGGTGGCCCGGGCGCTGGGGCAGGGATGACGAAGCGTGGGGAAACCGGGTTTCCCCACGCCCCTCCCTGAGGGGAGAGCATGGGCGTAGAGGCGCGGCGGCGCCGCGCCTCTACGCCCTTCCAAGAACAAATATGTTCATGCTGGCGCTGCGCGGCGCAGCCGTATGGACGGCTGAAATGGTATAATCTGCTCAACATGCACGTACTCCACATCGCCTGGGAATACCCCCCTCACATCGTTGGCGGCCTGGGCCGCCATGTCGCCGAACTGCTCCCAGCCCTGGCCAGCCAGGGAGTGTGCCCTGCCGTGGTGACCCCTCGCCTGCGCGACGGCCCGGAGGCCGAACTGAGCGACGGTGTCGCTGTGCGCCGGGTACCGGCGCCCCCCATCCCCGACGCCGATTATCCCACCTTCGTGGCCCGCGTTAGTCGGGATCTGGTGCAGGCAGCCAGTGAGTTGCAGGAAACCTACGGGCGCTTCGATCTGGTCCACGCCCACGACTGGCTGGCAACCGAGGCGAGCGTCCAACTCAAGTACCAGTGGCGCGTGCCGCTGATCGCCACGATCCATGCCACCGAGCGCGGACGGGGGCGCGGGGGCCTGCACAGCGACGCAGCGCATCGCATTAATGAACTGGAGTGGCGCCTGACCTACGAGGCCTGGCGGGTGATCGTCTGCTCGCACTTTATGGCCAGCCAGATCCACGAGTACTTTCAGACGCCCCTCGACAAGATCGACGTGGTGCCCAACGGCGTCTATATCAGCGGCTCGCCGTTCCGCGATGCCGATCACTGGCTGAGCTTCCGCCGACGCTACGTTGCCGACGACGAGCGGATGGTGTTTCACGTGGGACGCATCGTATATGAGAAGGGGCTGCACGTGCTGCTGAACGCCTGGCCGGCGGTCATCGCCCGGGTGCGGGCGCGTCTGGTGATCGCCGGCACCGGTGGGTACCTCGAGCCATTGAAGGCACAGGCAGCGGCGCTGGGGATCAGTGATCGGGTTACCTTCGTCGGCTTTGTTTCCGACGAGGAACGGGATCGACTGTATCACGCCGCGGATCTGGCGATCTTCCCCTCGCTCTACGAGCCGTTCGGGATCGTAGCCCTGGAGGCCCTCGCCAACGGCTGCCCGCTGATCGTGAGCGATGCCGGCGGGCTTGCCGAGGTGGTCCAGAACGGCATTACCGGCCTGGTGGTGCGCGCCGACGACCCGGGTGAACTGGCCGACGCAATCACTGCGGCCCTCAGCCGGCCCGACATCGCCCGCGCCCGCGCCGCGGCCGCGCTGCGCGAGATCCGCGAGTATTACACCTGGCCGCGCATCGCCGCCGCCACCGCTCAGGTCTATGCCCGGGTGCTGGAGGCGTGGCGGGAGACGGAGTGGGGACAGGAGGCCAGCCAGATGAGCGATGCCGCGGAAAACCAGGGCTGATGCAACGACCTCGCGCGCACGCGGACCTCACCGGCCCGGTGCCATGGTAAGTGACCGGTGTGGTACACTGAGGTAAAAATACGGGGAAACCGGGTTTCCCCACCTGCGGTGAGCCTGTCGAACCGCACCCCTGCCTGTGGGGGCGGTAAGCCCTCCCCACCCGGAGGGTTTGGGAGGGCGTAGCCCTCCCAAGAAAAACCCATTTTCACCTTATCGTTGTGCGGCGCAGCCGCATAGGCGGCGGCAGGGGCACGCGCGGCGTACCATCCGCACTGACCTTAACGAAAGCGTATGCCAGGCAACAGTTTTGGACAGGTGTTTCGCCTCACGACCTGGGGCGAGTCGCACGGGCCGGCAGTGGGCTGCACGGTTGACGGCTGTCCCGCGGGGCTGCCGATCAGCGAGGAGGAGATCCAGCGCGAACTGGATCGGCGCCGGGTGGGGCAGAGCAAGGTCAGTTCGCAGCGCCAGGAGGCTGACCGGGTACAGATCCTTTCCGGTGTCTTCGAGGGTCGGACGACCGGGACGCCGATCAGTATGGTCGTGTACAATACCGACGCCAAACCCGGGCACTACGAGTCGATCAAGGACCTGTACCGCCCTGGCCACGCCGATTACACCTGGGACGCCAAGTACGGCTTCCGTGACTGGCGGGGCGGCGGGCGTTCCAGCGCCCGCGAGACTATCGGGCGCGTCGCCGGGGGCGCAATAGCGCGCAAGCTGCTGGCCGGGATTGGCGTCCACATCGTCGCCTACACCCTGCAACTGGAGGAACTGCGCGCTCAGAGGTTCGACGAGGAGGAGATCGAGCGGAATATTATGCGCTGCCCCGATCCCCAGGTGGCGGCGCTGATGGTTGAGCGGGTGGATCAGGCCCGCCGCGCCCTGGACTCGCTCGGCGGTATTGTCGAGGTGCGCGCCCGCGGGGTGCCGCCCGGTCTCGGCGAACCGGTCTTCGACAAGCTCCAGGCCGATATCGGCAAGGCGATGTTTTCGATCCCGGCGATCAAAGGCGTGGAGTTCGGTGAAGGTTTTGAGGTGGCGCGCATGCGCGGCTCGCAGCACAACGACCCGTTTGTGCGGCGCGAGGACGGCAGTATCGGCACCCAGAGCAATCACCACGGCGGCATTCTCGGCGGCATCTCGACGGGCGAAGAGATCGTTGTGCGGCTGGCGGCCAAGCCGCCGGCCAGTATCGCCCGACCGCAGACTACGGTGGACCGGGAGGGAAACCCCGCGACCATCGAGGTGCATGGTCGCCACGATCCGACCGTGCTGCCGCGCCTGGTGCCGATTGCCGAAGCGATGCTGGCGCTCGTGCTCGCCGATCACTGGCTGCGCCAGCGTCTGGCGCGCGTCTGAGGAGCGATGCTCAGCCCGCAGCGCCAGACATCACTGCTGCTCGCGGCCGTCGCCGGGCTATGCTGGGCGGCGGCGTTGTCATTGTTGCTCTTCGGCAACCTCGCCACCGAGGGTGAGCCGCTCGCGCTCCAGCGTCTGCTTTTCTACGCGCTCGTGCTCACCGCGCCGCTGCTCACCTTCGCCCCTGTCGAGCGAAGCCTGGATCTTCCCGGCCTGACGGTGGAGGGGGTTATCGGCGCCTTCGTGCTCCTCTACAGCCTGGCCTTCGTGCCGGCGCCACGGGCCTGGCTGCTGGCCCTGCCCGAACTGCCGATCTACACGCTGCTGATCATGGGGCTGTTTCTCTGCGGCGCAGCACTGAGCCGCCCGCTCATCCACGGTATCAGTGTGCGCCTGTTCCGGGCGCGGGCGCGCGCCTTCGACCGCCGGCGCGTGCGTCGCCAGTCCTATGAAGTGGGCTTCCTGGTCGCCGCTGTCGCAGCTCTGGCCGGATTGCGCGTGCTCACCTGGGTCAGCCTGTTACTGCTCATCCTGGCCCTGGTGATCGCCGAGTTGCTCTTTCTCTCACAGGTGCCGGTCGAAACGCCGCACGTCTAATACCATTTTGGATTTTAGATTTTGGATTGCGGATTGCCACGCTGGGCGGCACAGTTCATCGTGGCATTGTGCGGCGCAGCCGCACCGCCAGACGATACCGTGGAGGACGCCACAATGATCCGCATCAGCATCATCGGCCTGGGTCTGATCGGCGCTTCGCTGGGCATGGCCCTGCGCAACGCCGATCCCGCCGAATCGCCCCTCGGCCCGCTGGAGGTGGTGGGGTTCGACCGCGACGCCAGAGTGGTGCAGGCGGCGCGAGGGCGCCTGGCAATTGACCGTGGCGCCAGCTCGCTGGCCGAGGCGGTGCGCGATGCGCAGATGGTGGTAGTGGCGACGCCGGTGCTGGCGGTGCGCGAGGTCTTCGCGCAGCTAGGATCTCTGCTGCCGGCGGGCGTTGTGGTGACCGATGTTGCCAGCACCAAGACGGAGGTGAACCGCTGGGCCGCCACTTTACTGCCGGCCGGGGTTGACTATGTGGGAGGCCATCCTATGGCCGGGAAGGAGCGCGCCGGGGTCGAGGCCGCCGATCCTGCGCTGTTCAACGGGGCGATCTACTGTCTGACGGCCTCACCGCACATCAATCACAACGCAGTCGAGGCGGTCGAGGCGCTGGCCCGCACCGTCGGCGCAAAACCCTACTACATCGATCCCGAGGAGCACGACGCATTCGTCGCCGGCATCTCGCACCTGCCAATGCTCCTCTCGGTAGGCCTGGTAGAGGTGACCGGACGCAGCCCGGCATGGAAGGAGATGGCGCCGCTCGCTGCGACCGGTTTCCGCGATGTCTCACGGCTGGCTTCCGGCGATCCTGAGATGCACCGCGATATCTGCCTGACCAACGCGCAGGGTATTGCGCGCTGGCTCAACGAGATGGCCGGCTTCTTGCTCGAAGTGCGCGACCGGATCGAGGCCGGCGACGCGGCAGCGGTGGAGGATTTGTTGCGCCGGGCGAAAGCGCAGCGCGACACCTGGCTCGAGTCGCGCCCACATCTGCGTCCAGGTGAGGAGGCTTTTCTCCAGCAACCCGAGGTGCAGCGTCCCAACCTGTTTACATTTCGCCGGCCCAACCGCCGGGAGTAGGGCTGGATGACGATGCGAGCAGATGGGGAAACCCGGTTTCCCCATACCCCGTCCACCGGGGGAAACCCGGGTTTCCCCACGCCCCTGCCCATCGGGGGCGCCTGGCGCCCCCGCCACCAGTTGGGGAATGGGGAGACGACCTGGACTTATACCATTTTGGATTTTAGATTTTGGATTGTGGATTGCCACGCTGGGCAGCACAACGCCTGAAATCGCTTCAGGCAATGCGGCATCATCAACGGTAATTGGTATTACCATCCGCCGCCGGAGCGCCCTCCGCCGAAGGAGCCGCCCGCGCTGCCCCCACCGAAGGAGCCGCCCGATCCGTGCCGGCTGCCCCACCCGCCACTGCCGCCGCCACCGCTCCAACTGCCGCTGCCACCCCAGCCCCCAGTGATAATGATCGGACCGGGACCGGGACTATCCGGCCGGTCGTAGGAGCGGAGCTGCCGCTCGATGTCGCGCGCCTCGTCGCGGATGCGCTCGGCGCGTTTGAGGGTCTGGTTCAGCGCGGTCTCGCCGGTGATCGGCAGGCGGATCAGGTCAAACTCCTGCCGGAGGGCCTGTAAACGCTGGAACAGGCTGGCAGGGGCGCGCCAGCGCACGCGCCCGCCGATGCTCTCGGCGGAGTTGAGCCAGTTGCGGGCCTCAGACAGGGTGGCGTTGAGCTTGCTCCGCACCTGTTCGAGGCGCTGCACATCGCCGTACACTGCCTGGTAGACTGTCCGCGTCTCTTGCTCGAGGGCCTGATAGGCGGCGCTCAGTTGCTCCAGCGCCGCGCGCCGTTCCTCTTCCTCGACCTGGCGCGCGCGTGCGTCGAGGGCCTGGGCCTGCTCAAAGCGCTGGATCAGGGCCTGTAGCGCCGCGACACTGGCCGGGGTGATGTCGGCATCGTGAACATTGACGAACCTGGCGATCTTGTTCACTTCGCCGGCAATGATGGGCTGGAGGCGATCGACCTGCTGGCGGAGTTTTTGCATGATCTCGGCCTCGGAGCGGGCCAGGGCCAGGGCCTCGTCGGCAAGCCGGTCGGCGGCGCTGGCCGCCGCGGCGAGCCGCAGCCAGTCGGGTTTCTCCTGCTGGGCCTCGGCCCGGGCAATCGCCAGTTGCGCCGCAGCCTCGCGGAGTTGTTCCTCAGGCGCCTTGCTCACATCGGGGTCGTGGGCGCGCACAAACTCCTCGCCACTGGCGATGCTGCGCTCGGCCTCGGCGAGCAGAGCGCGGGCGGCATCGCGGGCGTTCTCAAGGGCCTTCAGGCGCTCGATAATCGCTTCGATCAACTGATCCACGAAGTTCAGTTCTTGCTCGGCGGCATCGAGTTGTTCCCGGGCCAGGAGGAACTGCTGGGTCTCCATCGAATTGGCGGCGCGGGCGCGCTCCCAGTGCTCATGGGCGCGGTCGGCGGCAGCCTGGGCCTCGCTGCCATTGCCGCGGATGTCGCTCCAGGCGCTCTCGGCAAACTCGTCAACGATATCGAACACGCGGCGGCCCTCGGCGATGCGCTCGGCAGCCTGGAGGCCGCGCTGCTCGAGGGCGGCGATGCGCTGCGCGTTACGCTCGTAGAGCGCGGGCGCGCCGCTGCCCTGGACGATGGCCGCATCGAGGCGCGCCTGCGCCGCATCGAGCTGCGAGATGGCGGCATCCGGCTCGCCGCGCTGAAGCGCCGCGGCGGCCTCGGCAAGCGCCTGCTCTGCTTCGACGAGGGCCTGGCGACTGGCGTCGAGCCGAAAACCCTGCCGTTCGACGGCGATGCCGTTCTCACGCTCCTGCCAGATGTCGGCGCGGATCCGGGCGTGGCGCTCAGCGATGGCCCCGATCTGCTGGCTGCGTTCCGACGCTGCCCGGGCGGCGGCGACGGCTTCGGCGAAGGCAAACTTCTCCAGAGCCGCCACAGCGCGCTCCACCTGCCCCCGGGCCGGGGCGAGGGCTGCCGCGGGATCGGCAAGCTCCTCGCCCAGGACCGCGAGCCGGTCGGCAGCGTCGGTCAGGCTTTTTTTGCCCGCTCGACCTCCTCGCGCGCCTGGCGCGCCTGTTGATCGAGTTCAGCGCGGAGTCGCTCCACAGCCGCCAGATCCTCACCGATGGCTTTTGCCTCGACCGCCACCTTGTCGTAGCCCGCGGCCGCCTGGAGCAACTGCTCGTTGGTGGGCTTCTCGCGGCGCTCCAACTGCTCGGCGATCTCCTTGAAGCGAAGCTGAGCTGCGGCAAACCGATCGCTGGCGGCGCGCTGGAGCTGGCTGAGACGCTCGACCTCGGCGGGGGGATAGGAGACCCGGTCGAACTTCGCCTTCTCCGCAGCGGCGCTGAAGCGCTGACCGAGCGCCGTAATGACCGCCCCGGCGCCCTCACGCGCGTCCTTGACGCGCTGCTGCGCCGTGGCGCGAGCCTTCGCGGCCCGGCGCTGGCGGGCAAAGGCATATCCACCCGCGCCCAGGGCCGCCAGGCCGCCCAGACCAACGACGATCGGCGTCGGGTCAATGTTGATGCCGCCACCGGGTTGCGGAGGGTTCCGGATCGCCTCCTCAATCGCGCCGAGAGCCGTGGTTACGCCACGGGTAAAATCGCCGGCGGAGAGACCCGGGTTCAGGGCGGTCGTGCGGATGTATTCGGCGTTGTCGTTCACCCCCAGCGCCTTGTTCCAGTCGTCGCCGTAGCTGATCTCGCTGTAGCGCTGGTTGAGCGCTACATAGATGGCAATGGCGTTGGTGCGAAATGCGCCATCGCTCCGCATCAGGCCATCATCCACCAGGCGCTCGGTAAAATCATCGGAACCTCCGGTTTCGACAATATAGACCGCCACGGCAGCGCCCCGGCTAAGCAAGGGACGGGCCGCCCGCTCCACCGCATCGCGGTCCAGGCGCCCGCCAGGGTCACGGATGATCAACTGGCCCTGGGCCAGGGCCGGGACCGCCAGCAGCACCAGGAGGGCCACGGCGGCGGCGAGACGGATCAACTGGCGCATGCGGGTTCTCCTTCATTACCTTTCAATCGTCTGCCTCCAGGGCCTGCTCCAGGTCGGCGAGGAGATCCTCGACATCTTCGATACCGACGCTGAGGCGCACCAGGCCGGCAGGCACCTCCAGGGGCGAACCGGCGACAGAGGCGTGGGTCATGGCGGCGGGAACCTCGATCAGGCTCTCGACGCCGCCGAGGCTTTCGGCGAGGGTGAAGAGGCGCGTGCGCGTCACGAGACGATGGGCCGCGCGCGCGCCCCCTGTGGCGACAAACGAGACCATACCGCTGAATCCGTGCATCTGGCGGCAGGCCAGGCCGTACTGGGGATGCTCAGGCAACCCCGGGTAGAAGACCTGCGCCACAGCGGGATGGCCCTGCAGGAAACGGGCAATGGCAAGGGCATTTTCGCCGTGCTGGCGCATCCGCAGGGCGAGGGTCTTGATCCCGCGCAGCACCAGCCAGCAATCGAAGGGGCCGGGGGTAGCCCCGGCGGCGTTCTGCACGAAGCGCAGCCGGGTGGCGACCTCATCGTCGGAGGTGATCACCGCGCCGCCGACCACATCAGAATGGCCGCCGAGATACTTGGTGGTCGAATGAAGCACAATATCGGCGCCGAGCGCGAGGGGCCGCTGGCAGGCGGGGGAGGCAAAGGTATTATCAACTACCGTCAGCGCGCCGTGCTGGCGCCCGATGGCGCTGATCGCGGCGATGTCGGCCAGCTTCAGCAGAGGATTGGTAGGCGTCTCGAGCCAGATCAGGCGCGTGGTGGGGCGCAGCGCCGCGGCCACCTGCTCCGGGTCGCGGGTATCCACAAAACTGGTGCTGATACCTTTGTCTTCCAGCACGCGCTTGAAGAGCCGGTAGGTACCGCCGTACACATCGTCGCCGCAGAGCACGTGATCGCCGGATCGCAGCAGTGCCAGGGCGATGGTGGTCTCGGCGGCCAGGCCGGAGGCGAAGCACAGACCGTGCGCGCCACCCTCCAGGGAGGCCAGCGCTGTTTCCAGCGCCGTGCGGGTAGGATTGCCGGAACGAGCATAATCGTAGCCCTTGTGGACCCCCACGGCTTCCTGGGCAAAGGTGCTGGTCTGGTAAATCGGAACGATCACCGCGCCCGTAGCGGGGTCAGGCTCCTGACCGGCGTGGATGGCGCGGGTGGAAAAACCGTAGTCGGGCATCGTCGCCTCCGTGGATGTGATGGATCGCACCGGGATTATAGCACGGTGATCGTAGTCGAAACAGACTACGAGCAGTATAATAGTGCGTAGAAATGAGGAACGCAGGTCCTGACGCCCCTCCGGCCAGCCAACGCTCGAGGGGTTGCAGCGTGCGAGTTCAGCATCGGGGTAGCCACGCAAGCCCGGGAGTGAAAGCTCGATCCGGAACCGCCGGCGGGGCAGAGGGGTATTGTCCAGAACGTCAACCTGCGGTATGATATGACAACGACAACCTGGAGAAAGGCAGGGGTGCCATGAATGACGCGATGATCATGTTCGGCATCATGCTGTTCGTGCTGGTGGCGCAGGGGATTCTGTGGGCCTGGGTATTTGCCGAGCGCAACCGGAAGATTCCCGACGTCAAGATCATGAACTGGCGAGAACTGCTCGAGATGTCGCAGAAGGGGATTGAAGAGGCCTATCGCCGGGCACGGAGCGGTATGACCCGGCGCTAGTGGTCTGCCACGATAATTGTGATGAACGTGGCGGGAGGGGGCGTGGGAGGGCGAAGCCCTCCCCGCAAAAAACTATCCATCACAACCTGGTTGACAAACCACCAGTGTAATCCTGGCTCACTGGCGCCTCCGGCAGGTTCCACGTCACCCTGAGCGAAGCATGACACACGACCTGCGGGAGGCGCCACTAATACTCCAGCGAGACGTATCATTGCGTGGGGAAGCGCAGAGGGGCTTTGCCCCTCTGCTAACTTTTTTTCGTATCTCTTTTCGTATCACTGCCGATTGGCAAGGCGCTGCAACTGTTCCACATCAATTAACGAAATCACCTCGCCGTCAATGCGGATCATCCCCGCCTCGCGCAGTTCGCCGATGGCTTTGGTCACGGTCTCGCGGTAGGAGCCGATCATCTCGGCGAGTTGCTGATGGGTGTAGCGCACGACCATTGGCGGGGTAGCGGGCAGAGCAATCGGCTGCGAGGATAAGCCGGCCAGGTTGAGGAGCACGCTGGCGAGGCGCTGGGCGACATTTTTGAACGCGATGTCGGCCAGTTTGTTTTCCATTGCGCGCAGACGCTGGCCCATCAGTTCCATGAAAGCGAGCGCCACCTGGGGGTAGCGTTCGAGGATGCGGCGCAGAGTATCGCGCCCGATCAGCCCGATGACACATTCGGTCATGGCCTCGGCGAAGGTATCGTGGAGCCACTGACCTACCAGGGTCATCTCGCCGAAAATCGTCACCGGTTCGAGCACCATCAGCGTCAGCGCGCGGCCCTCGGGCGACAGTTTGTAGATCCGCACGCGCCCGGAGCGCAGCACGAAGAGCTGCTCGCCGACCTCGTTCGGAGAATGGAAGATCTGCCCGGCCGGGTAGATGTTGTAGCTAATCAGGCGTTCAATCTCGGCCCGCTCGGCAGAGCCGAGATGGGCGAAAATGTCGCCAGCGGGAACACAGTGGATCGCGGGTTCATTGGTCATGCGTGGGCCCTGAAACTGTGCCGGAACGGTCCTCGAGCGCGCCGACGATGCGCGTGCCGCCGCTGGCGAAGCCGGCGAGGTTGGTGATCCGCGCGGCGATGGCGCCGGCAGTGAGGGCCTCGAGCGCCGCGCGCACTTTGGGGATCATACCGCCACTGATGGCCCCACCGGCAATGGCGGCCTCGACGGCCATGGCATCGAGCCGAGCGGCGATCTGCCCGTCTAGCATCACGCCGGGCACATTGCTCACGAAGACCAGTTCGGTATCACCAAGCGCCCCGGCGATGGCCTGGGCGACCATGTCGGCGTTGATGTTGTAACTCAGCCCATCGGACGCGCCCATGGCAACCGGCGCAAACACGGGCAGCCAGCCCAGGTCGAGCATGGCGCGGATCGCGGCGACATCAACGCTGGTGATCACTCCCACCCGGCCCAGGTCGGCGCCGCCGGGGCGATAGGGCACACAGCGCAGCAGCCCCAGGTCAATACCGCTGAGGCCTATGGCGCGCGCGCCGCGAGCAACCAGGTGGGCCACCAGACGCTTGTTGATCGTGCCGCAGACCACGGTCTGCATAATCGCCATCGCCTCAGGCGAGGTCACCCGCAGCCCCTCGACGAACTGCACCGGCAGGCCAGCGCGGTCAAGCGCGGCGCTGATCTCCTTGCCGCCGCCATGCACCAGCACCAGCGGACCCGCGAAGCCGGCCACGGCCACGCTCAGCCCTTCCAGAAAGGCCGGCTCGTCCAGTTCGTTACCGCCGACTTTGACCACGGTAATGCGCGCCACGGGTTGTCTCCACAGGCTGTATTTGTTTCAGGATAACAATATTTGCGAGAAGATGCAAGGGTTCTCGTCGTAGTACGCAGGGCTGATGCAGCGGCGTTGGGGCGAGCCCCGAACGCCGGTGTTCTGGTTCGTTGTGGCGGCGAAGCCGCACCCACCGGCAAGGGCTTGGGGAAACCCGGTTTCCCCATAATGAAATAATTACTCCCGGGAGGGCTGCGCCCTCCCAGACCCTCCCCTCAAGGAGGGGGGAATGGGGAAACCCGGTTTCCCCATATGTTCACGTTAGCGCCGCCAGGCGCGCCCGCAACTCAGCGCCCTGCCAGGCCGCCAGGCGGCGTCGGTAGAGCAGGGCCATCCAGATTGGCAGCAGGGGGATAGCCACGGTGATTCCACCCACCCAGACGGCCGCGGTGATGGCGCGGGCCGCGGATGACTCGGCGCCCAGGAGAAAGATGACCGGCAGTGGCACCAGCACCCCGATTGCAAGGGTGGCGGCCAGGGCGATCGCGCCGAAGACCAGGCTGGCGCAGACGAAGGTCAGGAGGTTCTGGCCGAAACGGTAGAAGGTGAGATCGAGACTGTGCCTGACGGCCTGGCCCATCGGCAGGTGTTTGTGTGCGAAGGGCTGCAGGGCGAAGATCGCGCTGCTGTAGGCAGCGCCGTTGAGCACCAGCGTGGCGGCGTAGATCAACACAACGCCGATGACCACGGCAATGATGCCTGTAGCCGACACGACTTCGCCCAGGGTTCCCCCAACCACGCCCGCCGACGAAAACGCCGCTATGCCTAACAATCCGAATATGTAAACCGCGCAGAAGCAGACGCTGCTAACAACCGAAACAGCGCTCGCCGCCACCAGCAGGAACACCGTACCGTAGCAGCCCATGCCAAGCAGCCGGAGCGGTCCGAGAGCCAGCGCGCCGCGCAGGGTGACGGTCTCACCATCGGCGACCATCAGCGTGGCGCGGCTCACGGCGGCCATGATGTAGAGACCGAGCGGCAGCCCCAGCACCGCCGCCAGGAGCAGCAGCGCAATGCCCGGCGTCGTGGCGAGCCAGTCGCCAGCGATGAGCGCCGTGGCGACCAGCGCGCCCACCGGCAGGTTAAGCAGAGAGGCCAGGACGAGCATACGCGCAAAGGTGCGCCGGTAAAGGTGCAGGCCATCGTCGAGCAGATCGAGCACCGACTCCAGGGCTACCCGCAGCGGTCGTTTTCTGGTTCCCATAGGCAGCCTGTTCTAGCAGATGCGGAGCGCGTCGCTCATTGCGCGCGGGTGGTCGTTCCGCTGCCCACCCCCGCGGGGAGGGTCCCGACCGATCCTGGTCCGTCCACCAGTCGGTCGGCTTCGGCGACCAGGCGCAGGAGGGCGGCCTCGCTAGCGACGGGGGCGGCCAGCGCCGTCAGCAGCGCGCCGGCGCGCTCGGCGCGCTCCGGAGCAATGGCGGCCAGGGCTGCCAGGAAGGCTGCGTCGTCGAGATGCGGGCTCAGACCAGTGGCGCGGGCCAGGCGCCGTTTGAACATCGCGCGGTAGTGGGCCTGCAGCGCGTCGCGCCGCCCGGCGCGGCGCAACAGACCGGCCATACTCTCCAGGTATTCGGCGCTGCTGCGGCGCGCGGCCTCCTCGCGGAGCGGCGTCGGGCGACCAAAGCGCCGCCCGGTGAGCGCCAGGTAGGCGGCGAGCACGAGAGCAGTGTAGAGGATGGCCCAACCCCAGGGGGTGCCGAGCAGCAGCGTGCGCAACGATGGCTGGCTGATGAACCCGTGGTGGTACTCGTCGAAGGCTACGCGCGCGCCCGGTGGCGCCCGCCGGAGCATATTCAGGACCATGGCGGCATTGTCGCCCGCGTCCAGGCCGTTGTTGGTGAAGGGGTACAGCGCGGCGCTGGCAAAGACGTAGCCTGAGCCATAGGGCAACCCCAGCACCAGCGGCGCAGCAGTGGACCCCACCAGGGGCACGGCGTCGGGGCGGGTGGTACGCAGGGCCGCGGTAGCGCCGGCAACCACGACCCGCGCTGGCGGGGCGCTGAAGGCCGGCTGGAGCACCGGCGCCGGTTCTGGCATCTGCTCCAGCGGCAGCGCAACGAGTTCCAGATCGAAGGCCCGAAACAACGGCGCCGCCCCTGCCAGTTGCCCGGGGCGATCATCGGCGAGCACCAGGACCCCGCCCGCCTCCACCCATTCGGCCACGGCCGCAGCCTCGTCGAGGGTATAGCGCTCAGCAGGAGCGAGAACGATCAGCATCGCGGCCTGGGGATCAGGCGCGAAGCGCTCGCGGTACTGCAAGCGTTGCACGTCGTAGCCCAGGGCCTCGATCCAGCGATAGAGCGCCAGCGCACCCTGTGGCCCGCTGACATGGCTGCTGGCGCCGAAGCCCGACACACTCGCAGCCCGGCCCGGCCCCAGGGCGATAAACAACGCCAGGGCAACAAACAGGCCGCCGAGGATAAGCACATCACGCCGCATCGCCGGCATGCTCCCGCAGCTCGCCTACCCGACGCGCATACTCGGCGTACCCCTGAGCATCAATCGGCGCTCCACCGTACCAGACCCGGTCGGCGGTCTCCACCACCGGGGCCAGGCGCTCGTGCAGCGGCGGCCGGTCGCGCAGGCGGGCCAGATGCTCACGGTTGGTCTGGTGGGGTTCGTAGCGCAGGCGCCCGCGCTCGTCGAGCCACAGCAGCGCGGCCAGCGCCAGCACCCGCACGGCCTCGCGGTACTCGCCCCGACACGCAAGCTCATCGGCGCGCTCGCGCGCCTCGGAGGCGTTACGGATGGCCGCCTCGGGCGGAGCGTCCAGACGCGCCTCGACCCGCAGGGTGCGGCGCAACCCGCGCAACCACAGCCACAACACGGCGATCACCAGGGCGCTGCCGGCGGCCAGCAGCGCCCAGCCGGCGACAGTGGCGGAGTGTCCGGCCGCCTCGCCGACAGGCCCGTCCAGCCGCTCGAAGAGCCGCGCCAGGCGCTCGAAGAACCATTCGAGCGCGCCGGGTTCGCGCGGCTGCGGCTCGGAACGGCCAAAGGGCGGACGGGCCAGGATGTCCTCCAGGCGTTGGAGAGCATCCTCCGGCGGGGGCGGACCGGCGCCTGCCAGGGTGTCAAGCAGAGCGCCGAGGCGCGCGGCAATCAGCGGCAGGCGCGGCTCGGGGCGCGCGAGTTCCTCGGCCAGCCAGCGATTATCCACCGGCGCGTTCCCGCCGCCGGGGAGCGCCACCGCGGTAGCGCTGATCAGCCGCGGGGCGACCAGTTCCAGACTGATCCGATCACCCCGTTCGGCGGCCACCCGGGCCTCGCGCAGCGCCTGCTCGTAGGCCGCCAGACTGAGAGCAGTTTCCTGGGCAGCCGCCGGAGTGACCCGTAGCAGCGGCGACAGCCCGGCGACCCAGAGCGCGCCGAGCAGCAACAGAACCGTGCAGCGACAGAACGGCAGGCGGGAGCGATGAAGCATACCGGACCTGTGTAACCTCCCTGGTTGAACCCCGCCCGCGTATTATACGCATTGTCTGGACGGTAGGGAAACCGAGGCCTTGTGGCAGGACTGCTGCAACACGGAGAACCCCGGGTTCCCCGTACCCTCCCCGCCATCCCCCAACCGCGGTTGGGAGCGCCTGGTCCCCCCAGGCAGGGGCATGGGGAACCCCGGCTTCCCCGTACCCTCCCCGCAGGGAACGGGTTGGGGAAACCCGGTTTCCCCATGTCCCAACCGCGGTTGGGAGCGCCTGGTCCCCCCAGGCAGGGGTATGGGGAACCCCGGCTTCCCCGTACCCTCCCCGCCATCCCCCAACCGCGGTTGGGAGCGCCTGGTCCCCCCAGGCAGGGGTATGGGGAACCCCGGCTTCCCCGTACCCTCCCCACAGGGAACGGGTTGGGGAAACCCGGTTTCCCCATCCCCCAACCGCGGTTGGGAGCGCCTGGCGCCCCCACAGGCAAGGGTACGGGGAACCCCGGCTTCCCCGTACCCTCCCCGCAGGGAACGGGTTGGGGAAACCCGGTTTCCCCATCCCCCAACCGCGGTTGGGAGCGCCTGGCGCCCCCACAGGCAGGGGCATGGGGAACCCTGGCTTCCCCGTACCCTCCCCGCAGGGAGGGGCGTGGGGAAACCCGGTTTCCCCATGTCCCAACCGCGGTTGGGAGCGCCTGGCCCCCCCAGGCAGGGGTATGGGGAACCCCGGCTTCCCCGTACCCTCCCCGCAGGGAGGGGCGTGGGGAAACCTGGTTTCCCCATCCCCCAACCGCGGTTGGGAGCGCCTGGCGCCCCCACAGGCAGGGGCATGGGGAACCCCGGGTTCCCCGTACCCTCCCCGCAGGGAGGGGCATGGGGAAACCTGGTTTCCCCATGTCTCAACCGCGGTTGGGAGCGCCTGGCGCCCCCCCAGGCAGGGGCATAGGGAACCCCGGGTTCCCCGTATGTTCACATCAGAACGAACCAGAAAACGCAGCCAGGCACTGCGGATTGACAACCGGCCAGCACGAGCGTACCATTGCCTGCGACACAACCCGGCTCGCAGAAGGAGATCCCGGTGAACGAACAGCATAATACGCCGTCATGGCGCCTGGAGACCAGCCTGGTTCACGCCGGGGAGCGTGCCGCCGCCCCGCAGGCCGTGCCCACAACGACGCCAATTTACACCACCAGCACCTACCTCTACCCCAGTCTGGCCGAGCTTGATGCCGCCTTCGCGAGCGGTTCGGGCTACCTCTACTCGCGCTACGGCAACCCCACCGTCGCCGCGCTGGAGAACGCCATCACAGCAATCGAGGGCGCGCGGGGGGCCGTGGCCTATGCCTCGGGGATGGCCGCGCTACACGCCGCTCTGCTCGCCGCAGCCACGCCCCGCGGCGAAAGCGCGCCGCACCCCCGCGCCATCCTGGCCGCCCGCGACCTCTACGGCGCCACCACGGTCCTGCTGGAAGAGATGTTCGTGGCCCGTGGCGCGGTGGTGGCCTATGCCGACATGTGCGACCTCGACGCAGTTGAGGCGGCCCTGGCCGATCTGCGTCCAGAGGTAGTGCTCATCGAACAACTATCCAACCCGCTGCTGCGCGTGGTGGACGTAGCGAGTCTGGCGGCGCGCTGCCGGGCCGTGGGGGCGCGGCTGGTCGTTGACAGCACAATCGCCACCCCGGTGCTCCAACGCCCGTTGAGCCTGGGCGCCGACATCGTGGTCCACAGCGCAACCAAATACCTGGCGGGTCACGGCGACGCGCTGGGCGGCGTGGCGGCGGCCCGCACCGCCCTGCTGCACGACACCCTGGGGCGGCAGGCGCGGCTCCTGGGCGCCTCGTTAGGACCGTTTGAGGCCCAGCAGGTGCTACGCGGCATGAAGACCCTGGCCCTGCGCTTCGAACGCCAGTGCGCCAGTGCCGCCCGTATCGCCGCCTTTCTCGCCACCCATCCCGCTGTGCTTCACGTCTACTACCCCGGTCTTGCCGACCATCCCCAGCACGTCCTGGCGGCAGCAGCCTTTGGCGGGCGCTTCGGCGGCCTGGTGAGCTTTGAACTGGCTGGAGATACGGTGGCCCTGCAACGCTTTGTAGATGGCTTGCGCCTGTTCCTTCCCGCCACGACCCTGGGCGACATCTACAGCCTGGTGAGCGTGCCGGCGCTGGCCTCGCACCGCGACCTCGGCCCCGAGCGGCGCGCCGAGCGCGGCATCAGCGAGATGCTGGTGCGCCTCTCCGTAGGCATCGAGGCCGTCGAGGATCTCATCGCCGACCTCGAGGCGGCGTTGGAGTTGATCTGATATGAACATACGGGGAAACCCGGTTTCCCCACCTGCGGTGAGCCTGTCGAACCGCACCCGTGCCTGTGGGGGCGCCAGCCGCTCCCAACGGCGGTTGGGGGGCGGGGAAACCGGGTTTCCCCACGCCCCTCCTTGTGGGGAGGGTTTGGGAGGGCTGCGCCCTCCCAAGAACAATAATATTTTCATTCTGGCGTTGTGCGCCCCGCGAATGGCGCCTGATGTGAACATATGGGGAAACCAGGTTTCCCCATCCCCGTGCCCGGGTTGACCCGGGTTCCCCATCCCCTTGCCTGGGGAGGCGGCAAGCCCTTCCGACCGGGACTCTCAGGTGGAGAGTCGGAGACGATCGGCGCCGTCTTGTGCAACCGCCATCGCTCCCAGGAAACCATTATTGAATGCCTGGCGCTGCTAGCCAAGCGCAACGGCCTCGGCAGCCGCCTGACGTTGAGCTCGGCGGCGGCCCGTCAGGGTCGTCCACTGGAGCGAATTGTTATGCGTCCCGGGCGCCTGGACTCGCAACTGATCCCGCTAGGATGCCGCCATCTATGTTCAACTCTGCGCCCGTTATGTATGTGGCTTCATCCGAAGCAAGCAGTACTGCCAATGCGGCTACTTCCTCAGGCAACCCAAACCGGCGCAAGGGGGTATCTCTTACGATATCCGCCATTCTGGCCTCCCGATCCGGGCCATTGCCCAGTATCGGCTCCCACATTGGAGTGAGAATTGCGGCCGGATGTATAGAATTGCAGCGAATCTGAAGGCCCTGCTCTGCACAGTAAAGTGCAACTGACTTGGTGTGATTCCTGACGGCAGCCTTTGATGAAGCGTAGGCTGCTGCACCGGGTATACCTACGAGCCCTGAACGTGAAGAGATGTTGATGATTGAACCGGCGCCTCTCTGGCGCATTGCCTTGATTGCGTACTTGCACCCCAGAAATACGCCATCAAGATTGGTTTGATGGACAGTCCGCCATGCCTCCAGGCTGGCGTTTTCCGGGTCATGAACCAGATTTCCATTTTCAAAGCCAGTGATTCCTGCGTTATTGACGACAACGTCTATAATGCCATGGGCATCGATAATGGACTTCGTTACTGACGCCCAGTCTTGCTCTTTGCGAACATCGAGGCGCACATACTTCGCCGACTCGCCAAGTTTTTTTGCGGTTTTCAGTCCCAGCTCATCGTTAATGTCAGAAAGGTAGACGCTAGCTCCCTCATTGAGAAAGGCATTTGCGATTGCCTCTCCGATGCCTCTTGCCGCTCCAGTAACAAGAGCAATTTTTCCTCTCAGCCTGTTCATTGCCTCACCTCATTTCTGTAAGGGCTTGATGGTTTTTATCCAACCAATCTCGCCACGCAGATCTGTCTTGTAGCTTTATGGTTTCGGTAATTTCCATTCTTTCTAAATTATTTGCCGCCCAACGGACGAAGCTCAGCCGCGCCGCCGCCAGGCGGCGTCGGCTGGAGCAAGTGGTTAGGCGGTGGTGCTGTCTTGCAACGTCACCTCAATGCAACTTCGATTTCGCTTGTCAACGCGCGCGTCCACTGCAACAACTCGCGCGCTCGCGCTGTTCCGCGCGCGATTTTCAACGGGTGCGCTGCCTAACGTGGCGGTGAGCGGCTGCATTATACCAATTACCGTTGATGATACCGCATTGCTTGAAGCGGTTTTAGGCGTTATGCTGCCCAGAGTGGCAATCCACAATCCAAAATCCAAAATCTAAAATCCAAAATCTAAAATGGTATTAGCGGTCCGCCTCAGCCGACTGGTTCTCTTTTCCTAGCAGTGCCCGCTCGATCGCTGTGGTGAGGAACCCCGCAGAGCAAGCCGCGTTTTCCATTGTAATCTGAAACAAATGCTTATC
>CAKZKA010000055.1 GCA_937120965.1 uncultured Chloroflexota bacterium | reverse complement strand
GTCCCAACCGCGGTTGGGAGCGGCTGGCGCCCCCGCAGGCAGGGGTGCGGTTCGACAGGCTCACCGCAGGTGGGGAACCCCGGTTTCCCCGTATGTTCACATCCGAGACCAGGTCTTATTGAAGGAGATCATAACTCATGACAACTGCAACGCAGAAAGTACCAACGCGCGCCGAGGCGCCGGTCGAGTTTACATGGGATCTGAGCGTGGTGTTCCCCGACGTAACCGCCTGGGAGCAGGAGCTGGCGGCGGTCGAGGAGCAGGCGGGTCAGCTCGCGGCCCTGCAGGGCACGACGGCTCAGGGACCGGAGCATCTCCTGCGGGTGTTGACCTTGCGCGACGAAGTGGCCCGGCGGCTCTACGCCCTCTACATCTACGCCTCGCACCGCAAAGACACCGACGCCACCGATCCGGTGGGGCAAGCCCTGCAAGAGCGCGCCGGCTCCTTCGCCGCGCGCGTCGCCGCGGCTATGGCCTTCATCGAGCCGGAAATCCTCAGCGTACCCGAGGCGACGCTCGACCAGTGGCTGCGCGAGACCCCGGCGTTGCAGCTCTACCGCTACGAGTTGGAGAAGCTCAACCGGCGACGGGCACACGTCCGCTCGGCGGAGGTCGAGCACGTGCTGGCGCAGTTCAGCGACATCACCCGGGCACCCTACGAGACCTTTGAGATGCTCATCGACTCGGACCTGAGTTTTCCGAGCATCACCGATGAGCAAGGTAACGCGGTGCAACTCTCCCACGCGCGCTACCGCCGCTTCATCGAGAGCCCTGACCGGCGGGTGCGTCGTGACGCTTTCAAGAGCTATTTTGGCGCCTTCCGGCCCTTCCGCAACACGATTGCCACCACCCTGGGCGCGGCCATTCGCACCCACGTGATCGAGGCGCGTATACGCAACTACGCCTCGGCGCTGGAGGCTGCCCTGGCGCCCAACGAGATCCCCCTGGAGGTGTACCACAACCTGATCGCCACGGTTGAGGCCAACCTTGACAAGAACTACCGCTACATGGAGGTGCGCAAGCGACTGATGGGCCTCGACGAGCTCCGGGTCTACGACCTGTACGCCCAGCCCGTGCCCGATGTCGCGATCACTGTGCCGTACCCGGAGGCCACGGCGCTGATGGAGGCGGCCTTTGCGCCACTCGGCCCGGAGTATGCCGAAGCGCTGCGGCAGACCTTCAGCAGTCGCTGGATCGACGTGTACGAAAACGTCGGCAAGCGCAGCGGCGCCTACAGCGGCGGCGCCTACTCCACGCCGCCCTACATTCTGCTCAACTACCAGGATCAGTTGGACGACGCCTTCACCCTGGCCCACGAGCTGGGCCATTCGATGCACTCCTTCTTCACACGCAAGAGCCAGCCCTTCGTCTATGGCAACTACACCATCTTCGTGGCCGAGGTGGCCTCGACCCTGAACGAGGCGCTGCTCACCGATTATCTGCTCAAGCACCGCGACGACGAGGCCCTGCGCCGGCGGCTGCTGGTGCAGCAGATCGAGGACATCCGGCGAACGATCATTCGCCAGACGATGTTCGCCAGCTTCGAGCTGATGCTGCACGAACTGGTCGAGGCGGGCGAGCCGTTGACGAGCGAGAGCCTGACGGCGCGCTACTACGACCTGGTGGCGAAGTACCACGGCCCGACAGTGGCGCTCGATGACGAGATCGGCTTCGAGTGGGCGCGCATCCCCCACTTCTACTACAACTTCTACGTCTACCAGTACGCCACCGGCCTCTCGGCAGCGCTGGCGCTGAGCCGCCAGATCATCAGCGAGGGCCAGCCGGCGGTGGAGCGCTACATCACCTTTCTGCGCAGTGGCTCCTCAAGGCCCTCGATCGACCTGCTGCGCGACGCCGGCGTGGATATGACCACGCCCGCCCCGGTGCAGGCAGCGATGGATACTTACGGGCAGTTGATCGACGAGTTGGGGCGGTTGTAGGGCGATGGGGAAACCAGGTTTCCCCATCACCCTGCATCTCCGGCTAACCGGCGCCGGTTAGAAGTGAATGAACAGGGTTTCTTTCAGGCCCCTCCGTGTGGTGCGGGTTCAGGTGGGCTGTGCCGTCATAAGATCCCAGCATAATCTTATCTATTTTCTCGATTACGATCCCGAGTTTGCAACACATGAGGAGATTATTGAACGTCTAAAGAGCGATCGTGCTGGAAAGGCTGAGATCGAGGCAGCCCGGCAACGATGCCCCGATAAAACTGCCGATTGGCTGGCCGCGAATATGGTCGCCTGGTGGAGCCAGACGATTACCGAAGGTAAAAATCCGTGGGGACGCTACTTTGAACGCAAGGAGATTAAACGTAAGTACGCCTACAAGCCCAAATCTACAACCTGATCGACTCCGATCTGTTATGACGGGTCAGGTATGCTTCAAACCAGTGGCCCGTCTGGCTGGTTGTGATGCATTGCCCGATCCTGCACCCCCTGCGACCCACCTCTCAGGTGTAGAGTTTTTGGGGGCGCAACCCCCAGGTCTCTCGCATAGCCCTTGGCGGAGAGGGGGGGCACAGGGGGTGTTGGGACGCCAAACGTGAGCGCCCCCCTCTCCCGCTCAGGGAGAGGCCTGCCCTGAGCGGAGCCGAAGGGGGGCAAGGGGGGTGAGGACCAGCAGCGCATCAGGACGCCATCCGCCAGAAACGCTCCACCCGAAAGCTACGGCCCACAGGTGACTCCCCGGGCAGCGTAGTACTCGCGCACGAACTGCCCCTGCACGGCGGCGTCGAGGTCGGGCGGGGCGCTGAGGATCCCGAGCTCCTGGAGCAGGCGGGCCTGGGTGGTCCAGGTTCGCGTGTCGTTGATGCCGGGGCAGCGTTCGCCGGGGCCGTAGCGGATGAGCAGGATCGTCTCGGCGGCCTCGAAGGCCAGTTGCTCGCGCTCGAGTTCGGGGTTGTAGGCGAGAATCAGCTCCACGGCGGCGTCGGGGTCGGCGATGGCGTCGGCCCAGCCGCGCAGGGTGGCCTCGACGAAGGCCTGCACGGTGCGCGGGTTGTCGCGCAGGAAGCGTTCGGTGGTGAAGAGCACGTCGCCCATCAACTGCACGCCGTAGTCGCGGGCCAGGATCAGGCGCACGTCGGCGCCGGCGCGCCGGGCGGTGTTGGGCTGATCGGTCACGTAGACCGGCCAGATGTCCACCCGGCGCTCCAGGAAGGGCGCCAGGCTGTAGTCGCCGGGCACCTCGCGCACTGCCTCGCGGGGAATGCCCGTCGCGGCCAGCAGGGCGCGGTACTCGGTCTCCACATTGTCGCCGTAGAACATGCCGATGGTGCGCCCCGGAAAATCCTGGGGGCCGCGAATCCCCGAATCGGCGTGGACCATGAACCCCACCGGGCTGGTCTGGAACCAGGTGGCCAGGGCTACCACGTCGATCCCCTGTTCGCGGGCGATCAATATTGTGTCGGCGCCGGTGCTGCCGAAGGTGTCACGGCCTGCGGCGACCAGGGGCAGCGGCACCAGGTCGGGGCCGCCGGGGTTGAGGGTGACATCGAGGCCGGCCTCGTTGTAGTAGCCTTTGACCTTTGCCACGATGTAGCCGGCGAACTGGAACTGGGGGAACCATTGCAGGCGCATGTTCACACGCGAGACCTCCGGCCCCGCAGCAGGCAGTGGCGCCTGTGGCGGCGGCGCGGCGCATGCGGCCAGTGTGATGATACAGAGCAGGATCAGGGTGTACGTGCGCATATAATTTTGAGTTTCATCACCCCTGTCGTCGCCAGAAGACGATGAACCGTTCCGCCAGGACCAGGAGGCCGTGCAGCCCCAGGCTGATCGCTGCGGCGATGATCACGGCGGCGAAGATCTGGTCGGTGCGCAGGTGATAGGCGGCGACGCTCACCACGAAGCCCAGGCCGCGTCCGCTACCGGCGAGTTCGCTCACAATCGCGCCGACCACGGCCAGGGCGGCGGCGATTTTCAGGCCGCTGAAGAGCGCCGGCAGCGAGGCGGGCAGCCGGAGGTGCCGGAAGGTCTGCCAGGGGCTGGCCCCCCAGGCGCGCATCAGGGCCAGATGTTCGGGGCTGACATCGCGTAGCCCGCGGGTCGTGGCAACCAGGATGGGGAAGAAGGCGAAGAGCGCCGCCATCGCCGCCCGGGGCGCCAGACCGTCGCCGAGCCAGATTGTCAGCAAGGGGGCCAGGGCGGCGGCAGGCACGGCCTGTGAGACCAGCACCCAGGGGTAGAGGGCATCTTCGAGCAGGCGCAGGTGCACGAAGGCGGCAGCCAGGCCGAAACCGGCCAGCGTTCCGGCGAACAGCCCGGCGCTGGCCGCGGTGGCGGTGGCGCCAGCGTGGGCCAACAGGTCGCCCGGGGCGAGCAGACGCGCCAGCACCCGCGATGGTGGCGGCACCAGATAGGCTGGTACCTGAAAGGCGCGCAGGCCTGCTTCGAGGGCGATCAGAATGATGAGCATCAGGGTGAGGGCGGCGGCGTAGCGACGGGCCAGGACGATCAGGCGCCCCGGCCCGCGCTTGACCGCTCGCAACTCACCCCGCAGAGCGGTATTTGACATGCCCTTATCGTACCACGAAATGGAGAGAGCAAGCCTGGCGCTCGATAACTCCCATCCCCGCGGGCAGCGGTGCGGTTCGACAGGCTCACCGCAGGTGGGGCAACCCGGTTGCCCCATGTCCCAACCGGTGGTGGGGGCGCCAGGCGCCCCGGCAGGCAGGGGTGCGGTTCGACAGGCTCACCGCAGGTGGGGAAAGCCGGTTGCCCCTATTTTCACGTCAGGTCCAATGCGCGGGGCGCACACTGCCGGAATGAAAATAATTATTCTTGGGAGGGCTTCGCCCTCCCACACTCTCCCGCGGGCGGGCTATGTTCAGCTCAGGGTCAGGCACACCTTGGGCATTCGTTTATTCGTTTCCCATTCGTTGGCCCATTTCCCCTCTGCGGCGCAGGAAGCCCATTCCAGAGCAGGTGAAACCCTTTGAAGGGCTGCGCCCTCCCAAACCCTCCCGCGGGCGATCTATGTTCATCTCAGAGTCAGGCACACCTTGGGCATTCGTTTATTCGTTTCCCATTCGTTGGCCCATTTCCCCTCTGCGGCGCAGGAAGCCCATCCCAGAGCAGGTGAAACCCTTTGAAGGGCTGCGCCCTCCCAAACCCTCCCGCACGCGGGCTATTTTCACCTCAGACGGTCATGCGCATGGCGCACAACGCCAGAATGAAAATACTTGTTCTTGGGAGGGCGCAGCCCTCCCAAACCCTCCCCGCTGGCGGGTTGTTTGCTGGGAGGGGGCAGGGGCGCGGCCCCGCCGCGCCCCTACACCCAAACCCTCCCGCGGGCAGGCTATTTTCACCTCAGCAGGAACTCCCGCACTGTCCGGTGATACAGGTCGGGAACCTCGATCATCGGCAGGTGGCCGCAGGTTTCGAGCACGACGATCCGGCTGTCTGCCACGAGCCGCCGGCACTGCTCTACCTCGGCCAGGCGAGCGATACGGTCGTTGTCGCCGGCCACCAGGAGCGTGGGTGCGCTGATAGCGCGCAGCGCGGCGTGCAACTGCGGAACGGCTGCGGCCGTAAGGGCCGTCAGGTAGGCGCGCCCATCGCTGGCCGCGTGGTCGGCCAGGTATTCCCGCCACAGGGCCTCATCGGCAGGGGGGCGCTGCAAGGTCTGGGCGCTCAGGAAGGCGGCCAGGGGCGGCAACTGGAAAAGGTGGCGGTTCCAGGGCTGCCAGAAGTCGAAGAGCGGCCGGGCCAGGCCCAGCGAGAGGTCGAGCGGTGCGCGGGTCCATTCCAGAGCCAGTAGCTCGGGGGCGAAGGAACGGGCGCCCAGGTTGCTGAGCACGATGCGCCCCACCCGGTCGGGGTAGCGTGCGGCCACCATCGCGGCGACCGCGGCTCCCAGGCCGTGCCCGCACAGGTCGAACCGTCCCAGCCCCAGCCCATCGGCGAAGGCAATCACTGCCTCGGCCAGGGTTTTCAGCGTGGGTGGAGCGGGCCGCGGAGGTGTGCCGCCGGACCCGGGCAGATCGAGGGCGTAGACGGTGCGCGCGTCGGCCAGGGCGCCTGCGAGGCCGCGCCAGATACGCGAGGTGGCGCCAAAGTCGTGGATCAGGAGCAGGGCCGGTCCTGTGCCGGCGCGGCGGTAGGCTACCTTGCCGCTGGAGAGCCACAGGGATTCGAGCAGAAACGATACCGGCGGCGCGGTTGGCGAGGTCGGGACGGCAGGGGCCTCGGTGACGAGGCGCGGCTCCTGCCTGGAAGGAGGCGCCGTTTCGATGGGGAGCGACGCAGCGGAGGGGTCTGCACCGGGGGAGGTAGAAAGGCGCATCTTTCGCCGACGGGTGGCGGGTTGTTCGAGTGGAGCGGCCGCAGCAGCTTCGGCGGCGGTGGAAAGGCGCAGGCCGCGCCCGCGAGTGAGGGGTTGTTCGTCCGAGGAAGGGGGCTCGGGCGGCTCCTCGGGGGGCTTCTCGGTCGAGAGGCGCAGGCCGCGCCCACGGCGAATGGGGGCCGTATCTTGAGGCTCAGACGCCATAGCGAGACTCCAGTTCTGTCGCCAGGGCCTCGTAGGCCAGCGCCCCGGCGCTGCTCGGAGCGTAGACGCTGATTGGCTTACCCACGGTAGGGGCCTCGGCGAGCTTGACATTCATCGGGATGACCGTCTCGAACACCAGGGCGCCGTAGCGTTCCCGAACCTGGTGCTCGATTTGCAGGCTCAGGTTGGTGCGCCGATCGGCCAGGGTGCAGATGATGCCGCCGATGGCTAGATGGGGGTGGATCTCGCGCACCAGTTCGATCGTCTGTTCAAGCTGGGGCATCGCCTTGAGGGCATAGGCGTGCAGTTGGAGCGGCACGATCACTGCGTCGGCGGCGGCCATGGCGTTGAGCGAAAAGATGCCCAGACTGGGGGGTGGGTCAATCAACACGTAGTCGTACTCATCGCGGCTGGCCCGTAACGCCTTGCGCAGCAGCAACTCACGCCCGACCTTGCCCGCTAGCTCCAGTTCGGCCCCGGCCAGTTCCAGGGCCGCCGGAATGAGGTCCACCCCCGCGTCGGTGGTGATGGTCGCAAAGCCTGCACCACGTTCGGGGTTGAGCAGGACTTCGTAGACACTGTACTCCAGGGCGCCCGGGTCCACCCCGAGGCCCTGGGTAAGGTTGGCCTGCGGATCAATATCGATCAGCAGCACGCGCCGTCCCCGTGCTGCCAGCATCGTGCCCAGACTCAGGGTCGTCGTCGTCTTACCGACGCCGCCCTTCTGCATCGCCAGCGCGAGAATATGACCCATGCCCGCCTCCGCGTCAGACATGCCCTCCGGAACGATTGTACCAGAGATGGTAACAGGCGTTGGCAGTTGTTGTAGAAACTATCTCAAAACCCGGGGGGCTGATGACTGGCAGGCGTGTTCGGCCCTCATCCCCCGCGCCCTGGTTGACAGGCTACTTACTGCCGCGAGGCCCCGATCTCCACATCGCCGGAGGTGGTCGTAATAGTCAGATTAGCCGTGCCGGGGCCGATAATGGCGCTGAGGCGGCGGCGCTCGGGAGCAACGTCGGCCAGCGGCAAATCGCTCTTGAGGTCGCCGCTGGTGGTCGTCACGTCGAGGTGCAGATTGGCCGAACTGGTCAGGCGCACGCGCACGTCGCCCGAAATCGTGTTGATAACGCTGGCGGAGTTGGAGGCCAGGGGACCCTCGAATACGATGTCGCCGCTGGTGCTATCGATAGTCAGTGATACAGCGTCGTCGGCACGCACGGCGACTGCGCCGGAGATGGTGCGGGCCGCCAGATTGCTGTGCCCACCCTGCACTTCGATGTTGCCGCTCACCGTAGAGAGGCGCGGGTCGGTCAGCGGTCCCTCGGCGCGGATCGCGCCGCTGGTTGTCTCCACCACCAGCGGGCCGCGATGGTCGCGTATGTGTACATCGCCACTGCTGCTGCTCACCCGCAGATCGCCGGCAACCCTCTCGGCGCGCACATTGCCGCTGAGCGTCCGCAGTGTTAGATCACCCTGCACACCCGTAACGACAATATCACCGCTCACCACCGAGGTCTCAACCCTGGCGCCGGGGGGTAGGGCAACACGCAGCGACACAGAGGGCACCCGGCCAAAGGCGCCGGTCAGGCGGTTGCCGGGGCGCACGTCAACCACCAGGGTGTCGCCCTGCATTTCGGTGACCACCTCCAGCCGCTGGAGGGCCGCAGCGGCGGCGTTGGTGTTCCAGCCGCCGGCGTGCCGGGTGGCCTCGACGGTAATCACCTCTCCAACACCCGGAACCAGTTCGATGTCATCGTTCACGCCGTTGATGCGCACAGCGCTAGCAACAAAACTGCGGGGCGGAAGAGTGTCAGAGCGTTCGACCAGACTGATACGAATGCCAAACACAGAACTCCGCACCGTCAATTCAAAGACCAGCCAGACGATGCCGATCAGCAAGAGCAGCGCGCCCCAGCGCCGGGCCTGCTCGCGCCGGCGGTAGAACGGCTCGGCAGGCACTTCCGGCCCGGCGCGGGTTGTCGGCCCCATCGTCGGCGGCTCTTTCTGGGGACCGGTTTCGAGGCTCATTGTACCCACCCTTCCACTGGCCGTCCGGTGCTCCCCGATACGACGCGCCGGGGCGCAGCGCTGTTGCACGCTGGTTGGCTCCCTTCCTCCATTGGTAAAGAAATGGTATCAGACACCCCCGCGGCTGCGCCGCATCCTGAGCGAGGGACCTCTGGGGTGTAGAGTTTCTGGCGGAGGGCGTTCTGATGGGCTGCTGGTCCTCACCTCCCCTGCCCCCTCGCCCCAACCCTCCCCGCTGGCGGTTCAGGGACGGACAGAACGTATGAGCGCCGACCGGCGTGATGGCGTTGGGACGCGCTGGTTGGCTCCCGCCCCCTCTCCCTCTCCAGCTTCGCTGGAGAGTCTGCGCTGAGCCTGTCGAAGCGGGGAGACCAGAGCCGTGCGCGGAGGCGCTCCATTGCGGTACACGCCACGTTGGCGCGGATGTTCTGTCCGCCCTTAAACTGCCGGCGGGGTGGTTCCTGGACGGGCGGCGCCCGCCCCAACCCTGCCGCGCGCGGGCTATGTTCACCGCGGGCCTCAATGCAGCGTGATACAATGCAAATACTATGCCAGTACTGATAGATGGGCACAACCTGATCGGCCAGATTTCGACCATTGACATCGCCGCCCCGGACGACGAGGCGCAACTGGTGCTGCTATTGCGCCGTTACGCGGCGCGACGCCGGGAACGGAAGGTGGTGGTGGTCTTCGATGGGGGTGTGTATGGCCATCCTGGCAACTTGAACGGCTATGGCGTGGAGACGTACTTCGCCCGCTCGCCTGCCGACGCCGACGCCGAATTGATCCGGCGCATTCGCGCGGTCAAGCGGCGCGGCGAGTGGCTGGTGGTCAGCTCCGATCGCGCCGTGGTCGGCGAGGCGCAGGCGCGGGGTATTGCGGTGATCAGCTCACAGGAGTTTGCCCGTCGCCTGGCGGCTCTCGATCAGCCCCGGGCCTCCGCGCGCGAAAAGATCGGCGAGCGCCCCCTCAGTGCTGCCGAAGTGGAGGAGTGGATGCGCTTCTTTGGCATTGATGAAGAGTGAAGCGCTGCTCCACGAACAGAACCCTGCCATTCGTGGAACGCCACTGTGGCTGCCCGTTGCCATTGCAGGCCCCATTCGCGGATCGCGCAATGCTGCGATGAGCGTGGGGTGTCTTTGGGAGGGCCGCCCCCTCCCTGACCCTCCCCCGCTGGGGGAGGGAACCGGGCGCCTCCCCGCAGGAAGGGGTATGGGGAAACCCGGTTTCCCTATATGTTCACATCAGGAGCATGACGATCTATGACCACCGACGAGACGCTTGAACTGGTGGTTGACTCCGTGGCCCAGGGTGGGGATGGAGTGGGCCGCCACGACGGTCTGGTGGTCTTTGCCCGTGGGGGCCTGCCGGGTGAACGGGTACGGGTGCGCCTCTACGAGCGCCATCCGAGCTATGCCCGCGGCCAGGTGGACGCGGTGCTCGAGCCGTCGCCCGAACGAGTTGCGCCACGCCTGAGCGATGGCGATCACGCGCCGTGGCAGCATATCGCCTACCCGGCCCAACTGCGCCTCAAAGCGACCATCGTGCGCGAGCAACTGGTCAAGCTTGCTGAAATTGCTGACCCGCCCGTGGCCCCGGTCATCGCCGCGCCGCGCCCCTGGGGTTATCGCAACACGGCCCACCTGCACGTGGAGGGTCGTCAGGTCGGGTATCACATCGCCAGCACGCGCGCGGTGGCCGATCTATCTGAAGATCCGCTGCTATTGCCGGCGCTCAACGAGGCCCTCGCGGGCCTGCGCGCCGTTCTTCCCGCTGGCATTCTCAGTGGGGTGACGCTGCGGGCCAGCGTGGCCTCTGGCTACGCGGTGGGCGTGTTGCGCCCCACCCGCGAGGTTCCCTCGCTGGATCTGCTGCTGCTGGCCGAGGCCTGGCGCGCCTGGGTGCCCGCACTGGCCAGCGTCGTGGTCGAGGGCCGCGACTGGCGCGGCGCGGCGTCCGGGGTTGCCACCCTGCTGGAGGAGCTACAGGGGATTGTCTTTGAACTGGCGCCGCTGACGTTCTTTCAGGTTAACCTGCCGCAGGCCGAGCGTATGCTCGAACTGGCCCGCGCGGCGCTCCGCCCGGCCCCCGGTCTGCGGTTGCTCGATCTCTATGCCGGGGCCGGGGCCTTTGCCCTGCCACTGGCCGCTGCGGGCGCCGAGGTCGTCGCGGTAGAGGAGCATCCGGCCGCAGTGACCGACGGTGAGCGCAGCGCCGCCCTCAACGCTATCGGAGGCGTTCGTTTCATCCAGGGCGCGGTGGAGCGCGTCCTGCCCGGCCTGGCTGGCCCCTTCGATGGCGTGCTGCTCGACCCGCCGCGCCGTGGGTGCCATCCCGCCGTGCTGGAGGCCCTGGTGCGACTGGCGCCGCCGCGCCTGGTCTACGTCTCCTGCCATCCCGGCATCCTCGGACGCGACCTGGCGCCGCTCCTGGCCGCCGGCTATCGCCTCGACCGGGTGCAGCCGGTTGACCTTTTTCCGCAGACCCCCCACGTTGAGACGGTGGTTACCCTGACCCGCGCGTAAGGACCTATCCGCGGCTGCGCCGCGCACGTCAGCAATCAATGAAGCTTCGTCTGGGAGTGCGCAGCCCTCCCAGAAACAAACCCGGTTGTCTACATAACCTGTGAAGTCTGAGAGGTGGCCGCGTCTTTGCGAAAGACAACCCGCAGGGCGCTATCCTCGAAGTAGGCGTCCTGGGCGCGCAGGCGCGCCAGAGACTGGGGCAGCACGATGCGATGGCGGTGCCAGCCGACGGAGATCAGCAACTCATCGTTGCTCTGGGCCAGATGGATCTGGTCCTCGGAGGCGAACGGCAGCGGCACAATCAGATCAAAACCGCCATTCATCTTCTCGATGCGCTGTACCGGGCCGTGGTAGAGAAACTCGGCGGGATCGCGGTCGTGGAAGAGGCGATCGGCGAGCTGGTGGAGCAACTCAGGGCCGACGATTTCACGGTCGAAGTGAGGGGCGCGCAGGATGGGCAGGGGCTCGAACATTTCCTCCACCTGGGGCGCATACTCCTGTTGCATGGCGCGCCAGGCGGCAAAATGGTGATCGACATTGGCGGGGAGGATGCGGTTAACCACCACCGCATCGACCGCATAGCCGAAGAGCGAGAGGTAGGTAAGACTCCGCTGGGCCTCACGGATGACCATCTTCTCCAGGTTCATCACGATACGCGCGGTCGTGACCTGCTGATCGGTCAGGATATGGCGCACATCCACCAGCGCATCAATGGCCTGTTGCGCCGAGGCCAGCACCTCATCCTCAGCGATAGGCATATCGGTGACCCGCTTGGCCACTGGTCGCACCACCTTTAACAAGGCCCGCGCGATGGGGAAGAGGCGAGCAATCCACCAGCGCATAATGTCGGGCAGCGAAAGGAGGCGCAAGGTTTCACCGGTGGGCGCGGCGTCAACGACGATGACGTCATACTTTTGCTCGTCGTAGTGGCGCTTGATCTGCAGCAGGCTGAAGAGTTCCTCGGTGCCGGGGATGACCGACAACTCGCCCTGGGCGATCGTTTCGACACCCTGCCAGGCGAGGAGTTCGGCCAGATACCGCGAGACCTCTCCCCAACTGGACTCCAGTTCGTGAAGGGCGTTGATCTCCTGAGCCCAGAGGTTGGGCAGCACCTGCATGGGTTCGGCGCGCAATTCAACGCCGAGCGAGTCACCAAGCGAATGTGCCGCGTCGGTGCTCAAGACGATCGTCCGATAGCCGCGTTGCGCACAGCGAAGGGCCGTAGCGGCAGCCACACTGGTCTTGCCGACACCGCCTTTACCCGTGTAAAAAAGGATACGCATGCAGGACCTGTCTCTAGGGCACGTTGTGTACGTATAGTACACGGCGAATCGTGTTTACGCAACAAGGCAGCCGAATAGTTGTCGAATCGTTACGTAGGTAGAGAGGAGCTACGGTTCGCTGCTGGCGTACCCCTGGGGCGACCACTGGCGCGTACCGGGTGTTGGGTCGCGTTCAGCAATCTCCACCTGTTCCCACCAGGCTTCGACAATGGGCAGGCTGGCGCCGTACCAGGGTTGGCCGGGGCGCTGGTCGTGTCGCAGGCCGGGGATGATTACCCGGCGCGAGCCTTCGAGCAGGCCACTGGCCAGCGGCACGACACCATCGCCCCACTGGTCGCCTTCGCCGCTGATCATGGTGTAACTCTGCCAGGCGCCCCGTTCGGGCGGCGGGCCGTTGCGGTTGCCGAAGACGCCCTTGCCCATCACGCTGACATAGCGAATGAAGCGCCAGTATGCGCCGGGGTACTGCTCGTTGGCGAAAGCGATCTGGTTCAGGCCGCCCGGCCGTCCGCGGCGGGTGGTGCTGTGGGGGGTGCCGAGGGTCACCAGGGTACTGATGCGCTCGAAACCGTTGTAGACCAGCCCGCGGGGGCCGTAGGGCCGGTCGCCGAGGTAAATCCGGGCCAGCACGCCGCCCGCGCTGTGGGCGACGATGGTCAGGCGGCGGGCCTGATGGGCGGCAAGGGTAGCGCGCACAGCCCGATCGAGAATCCGCAGGAGAGGCCCGTAGCTATCGCTGGCGACGACGCTGGCCCAGTCGAGCAGGCCAATGGGCGCGATGGTTACGGGGCGGCCGCTGGCCGCGGCGAGATAGCGGCGCAGGGTTTCATATTGAGGGGGGCTGCTGCCAAAACCGCCGACGATCAGCACTGGCTCAGCGCTCAGGGTCTCGCTCATCGTTGCTACTCGTGGGGCGAAGGAAATCCGGTTTCCCCGATGTTCACCTCAGTCGTCTATGCGGCTGCGCCGCACAACACCAGAATGAAAATAGTTGTTCTTGGGAGGGCGTAGCCCTCCCAAACCCTCCCCGCTGGCGGGTTGTTTCCAGGGAGGGCGCAGCCCTCCCGAACCCTCCCGGCGGAGAGGGCTTGCCCCAACCCTCCCCGCTGGCGGGTTGTTTCCAGGGAGGGCTGCGCCCTCCCAAACCCTCCCGGTGCAGAGGGCTTGCCCCCTCACAGGCAGGGGCGCGGGGAAACCCGGTTTCCCCATACTTTCACCTCAGAAGTATAGCATAGCCGTCCACAGGAGGGGAGACTCAGATAGGGTGCGCTCTGGCGCCGTCGTGCCTGAACCAGCGGGTGACAAGGGCGATAATCTCGTCGGCGCCCTCCTCGATCGACTTATTGGTCAGGTTGACAGTGGCCCAGCCGTGGCGCCGGAAGAGCCGTCGGGCCCACTCGACCTCTTCTTCGGCGCCCTCGGGGGCAACATACATCTGCCCCATCGAGACGCCGAAGCGGCGCTGGCGCCAGCGTCGCCGGGCGGCAATCTGCTCGGCGTCAACGATCAGGCCGATCACCCGGCGCCGGTCTACCTCGAGCAGGGCCTGGGGCAGGGCGACCTCCTTCACCAGGGGAACGTTGGCGACCTTCCAGCCCAGCACGGCCAGGTACATACTCAGCGGTGTTTTGCCCACTCGCGAGATGCCCACCAGCACGATCTCGGCGTCGTTCAGATCGCTCAGACGGGCGCCATCGTCGTGCTGCATAGCGTACTCGATGGCCTCCAGGCGCTCGAAGTAGGCCGAGCGGCGCTGCTGGTAGAGGCCGGCCTTGCCCACCGGCTCGCGACCGAGCACCGTGGCCAGGCGCGAGAGCACGCTCCCGACCAGGTCGATCTCGTAGACATGGCGCTCGCGGGCCTTCCGTACCAGATCGCGCCGCAGTTCGGGCTCCATGAGCGTGTGCAAGATGGTGCCATTCGTGGCTTCGGCCTCGGCCACCACCCGGGTGAGCTGGGCCGGGTCGCGCACGTTTGGCACCACGATCAGCGGCACATCAACGCCCTCGAACTGGGTCAGTACCAGGCGCGCGACCTCGGCCCCCACTCCTCCCGCGCCTCCCGAGACAATGTACAACGGCGGGGTGTTCGTACCCGCCGACTGGCCATCATTCATAAGCTTTCGATCTGGTTAGTACGCGGTGTATTCGATGGATTTGCTGTCGAAACTATGTGCGACTGCGCCGCACCCTGCAGGAATAAAAAGAGATTCTCCCAGGAGGGCCACGCCTTCTCCAGCCGGATGAGGGAACCGGGCGCCTCCCCCCGCTGGGGGGAGGCTGGGAGGGGGGCCAAACGCCCCGGAGCCTCCCGCGGGCGGGCTATGTTCACCTCAGCCGTCCATGCGGTCTCCCAAACCCTCCTGGTGGGGAGGGCTTGCCGCCCCCACAGGCAGGGGGATGGGGAAACCCGGTTGCCCCGTATGCTCACCTCAGCGTTTCGGCTTGGCCAGGGACACGCGGACAGGCCGGCCGCGCAGGGTTACTCCGGCGAGGCCGTGGAGCACCCGCTGGGCCTGATCCGAGGGCACCTCGACGAAGGCGAAGCGGTCGTAGATATCAATCGCGCCGATCTGCTTGCCCGAGAGGCCGACTTCGTTGGCAATCGCGCCGACAATATCGGCGGGGCGGATGCGGTCAAAGCGGCCAACATCGAGGAACAGGCGGGTCATTCCGGCCTCGGTGCCGGCGCTGTCGCCCTCAACACTGACCAGGGTATCCTCCTGCTCAACTTCGTTGAGGAGCAGCTTGAAGGCGGCGGCGGCCAGTTCGGTGACATCGTGCTCTTCGGTCATCTCCTCGACCATCAGCACGTAAGGGTCGAGATTCTCATTGGCGAGCACCTCGCGCAGGGCATCGCGGAAGGCCTCGCGCCGCCGCGCGGCCACATCGGCCAGCGTGGGCAGCTTGGAGGGCTGGATGCGGGTGCGGGTGGCGCGTTCGATAAGCTGGAGCTGGCGGCGTTCGCGGGGAGTGATCAGCGAGATCGCCATACCAGCGCGTCCGGCGCGCCCGGTGCGGCCAATGCGATGGACGTAGCTTTCAGGATCGCCCGGCACATCGTAGTTGATCACGTGGCTCACGTCGGGGATGTCAAGCCCGCGGGCAGCCACGTCGGTGGCTACCAGCAGCTCGATCTGTCCCTCGCGGAAGCGCTTCATCACCCGGTCGCGCATCGCCTGGCTCAGGTCGCCGTGGATGACCTCGGCCAGGTAGCCCCGACCCTGGAGGCTCTCGCCGAGCTGGTCGGCCTCGGCGCGGGTGCGGCAGAAGATGATCGCCGAGGCGGGCGTTTCCACGTCGAGCACGCGACAGAGCGCATCGAGCTTCTCGCGCGGCAGAACATCGTAGTAGACCTGTTTGATCCGCGGCGCGCTCAGGGTCTCGCTGATCACACTGATGCGCAGCGGGTCGCGGGTATAGCGTTGGGCCAGGCTCTGGACGGCCTCGGGCAACGTGGCCGAGAAGAGCGCCGTCTGCCGTTCAGGAGGGGTGTACTGCAAGATGTACTCGATATCCTCGGCGAAGCCCATATCGAGCATCTCATCGGCCTCATCGAGCACAACCGTGCGGATCGCATCGAGGGCCAGCGTCCCGCGGCGCATATGGTCCATAATGCGCCCGGGGGTGCCCACGACCACTTGCACGCCGCGCTCCAGCGCGCGCAACTGTCGCTCGATGGGCTGCCCGCCGTAGACCGGCAGCACGCGGGCTTCACGGCTCTTGCCGTAGCGAAACACCGCCTCCGCCACCTGCATGGCCAGTTCGCGGGTGGGCGCCAGCACCAGGGCCTGGGGCGCCCGGGTGGGTAAGAGCCGCTCGATGATCGGCAGGGCAAAGGCCGCGGTTTTGCCGGTGCCGGTTTGCGCCTGCGCGATCACGTCGCGCCCCGAGAGCATGGCGGGAATGGCCTGGGCCTGGATCGGCGTCGGCTCGTCGTAGCCCAGCTCGCGAAGTGAAGCCAGAAGCGTCTCACTCAGCCCGAGGGCTTCAAAGGTGGTCATTGGCGCACAGGAACCTTTCTGTAGCGTGTGAACCAGCCGCGCGTGTGAACGGGCGGCGAATAATGCCGTAATCTGACTACCAAATTATAGCATGAGCTATCGGCTCAGGGAGCCGTCTGGCTGCCAGCGCAGCGCAACAGCGGCCCCGCCGTGGCTGTGCTGCCCCCTGCCTGGCGCGAGGTTGGGGAAACACGGTTTCGGGAACGCAAATCGCCTTCTCCGCGTCGTTATATAGTATTACCAATAGCAAGCCTTTCCGGAGAGCGCGGCCAGCCAGTGCTCTCCCGCCCTGTGGACAGGGGAAGGCGCGACCGGGGTTACCCGTCAAACCTCTACCGCTCTGCGGTATCAACATTGTAGCGCTGTAGAGGTAGTATTACGGTGGCTGGTGGTAGACGCTGTATGGTATTCTGTATGGTAGTTAATTGCCCGGCGTCCAATGCTGCTCAAAGCTATGCGCACTCCCCAACGCGAACGTACGCCGACATAGAGCGACCGATGACAGTGCAACCTCGCATTCTGGTGGCTGACGATGATCCGGCAATGTGTCTCTTGTTGCGCGAGACGCTGCAAGAGGCCGGCTACGAAGTGCTGATCGTCCATGATGGCGATCAGCTCATTCGCATGGCCCAGGACCATCCGCCGGATCTGCTGCTGATCGATCTGATCATGCCGTTGATGGACGGCTTTGAGGCCATTCGACAGTTGCGCAACGACACGCGCACGTCGCACCTGCCGATGATCATTCTAACTGCCCGGAGCACCTCCGCCGAGGTGGTGATCGGCTTCGACAGCGGCGCTGACGACTACATCGTCAAGCCCTACGATATTGACGTGCTGCTGGCGCGCATCCGCAGCCATCTGCGGCGCGCCGCCAAGTTGCCGGTACGGAACCCTCTCACCGGGCTGCCAGGTAATGTGCTGCTCCAGGCCGAAATCGAACGCCAGATTGCTCAACAGACGCCCTTTGCGCTGATTTATGTAGATCTCGACAATTTCAAGGCCTTCAACGACGCCTACGGCTTTGCCCGCGGTGACCGGGCCATCCACACTCTGGCCAGCGTGCTCGCCGGTACGGCTCCGCGCGACGACTTCCTTGGTCACATCGGCGGTGACGACTTTGCCATCATCCACTATGGCGGCTTTCCCGAGGCCCTGGCCCAGCAGATTATTTCCACCTTCGACGAGCGCGTGCGCGCGCTCTACGATCCCGAGGATCTACAACGCGGCTACTTGCAGGGGCAGGACCGCCACGGGGTGCCCCGGCAGTTTGGTCTGTTGAGTATTTCGATTTCGATCGTGACCTCGGAGGGCGGGCGGTTCCGCAGTGTGGACGAGATCAGCAAGGTGGCCGCGGAGGTAAAGAGCGCGGCCAAGAGCATCGCTGGCAGCAGCTATGTGCTCGACCGGCGCATGGCGGCGAAGCCGCATCAGCAGGAACGACGCGGCCAACCCCGTCCTGCCGCGCTGTTGATCTACCCACACGAGGGGTTGCGGGCTTCGATTGCCACCAGTCTGCGCTTGCAGGGTTACCGCTTGCTCATCGCCGCCGATGTGGTGCAGGCCCAGGATCAACTCGCCCGCACGCCGGATCCGGCCCTCCTGATCGCCGACACCACCGATCCGGTCGTCTGGGAACTCTGGCGCTGCCTGCCCACGCCTGCGAAGTTCATTGCCGTTGTGGCTGATGAGTCGGCTGCCCGGGCCGCGCGTGAGCGCGGCGCCGCCAATGCGATCATCGCAACTGATGATATCGAGGATTTTACCGATCTCCTCCTGGCGCATCTGCCCCGCGCCGAGTTCCAGGAGGCAACGGAGGAACGCGCGTCATCTGACGCGCCTGGTGTGCCGACGCAGGTGCTGGAAGCGGCGCGCGAGTTGAACGAGGATCCGCTGACGCGTCTCGCCAGTCGCCACTACATTGATCAGCGCCTGCCAGAACTGGCTGCGCAGGCCCGTGCTACAGGCCGACCCCTCTCGGTGCTGCGCGCGGATCTGGATCATTTCGAGGAGATCAATCGGCGCCACGGGCACAACGTGGGCGATCAGGTCCTGCGTATCGTGGCCACGGTCGTGCGGACGATCTGCCGCCCGAGTGACGTGGCTGCTCGCTACGGCGCCGATGCCTTCTTGATCGCGCTTCCCAACACGCCGGTCGCCGAGGCGGCAGCCCTGGCCGAACGCCTGCGCGTGGCGGTCGAACGCTACGATTGGCATAGTCTCGACCCGCAACTCCGTGTCACTATCAGCCTGGGGGTTGCCAATGTCAGAGGAGGTTCGGCCGAAGAGGGGGTGGACGTTGCCGATCGGCGCCTCGTCGTGGCGAAGTCCAGTGGTCGCAACCAGGTGGTCGCCGCCGATAGCTGAGGGCAATCAGCCGAGGGGCAAACTGAGCCGCGCGGTTGTGCCCTGGCCGGGCGCGCTGGTGAACGCCAGGCGCCCGCCGTGGCGTTCGACGATGCCCATGCTCACGGCGATCCCCAGGCCGATGCCGGCGCCGACGGGCCGGGTGGTGAAGAACGGCTCCCCCAGCCGCGCCAGCGTTGCCTCGTCCATTCCCACACCTGTATCGGCGATTGTAATCACCGCCTGCTCTCCCTCCCGGGCCGTACTGATCGAGACCGTGCCGCGCTCAGGTATGGCCTGGATGGCGTTGGTGAGCAGATTGAGCACGACCTGGTTAATCTGGCCCGGCGCGCACACAACCGGCGGCAGCGAGCCGTAGTCTTCGACGATGGTCACACCGGGCGGGCAGAGGGTTCGGGCGATGCGCACCGTGGCGGCCAGGCTGGCGTTGAGATCGGCGGCGTGGACGGCGGGGCTGTCCGGGCGGGCGAAGCTGCGCAGGTCGCGCACAATGCCGGTGATGCGCTCGAGGCCCTCACGGCTCTCGGCCAGCGCCTCGGCGAGATCGGCAGCCAGTTGGGGATCGGGAGTGCTGGCGGCGAGGGCGGGCAACTGTTCGGCCAGGAACCCCAGATTGTTGGCGACGAAGCCAAGGGGCGTGTTCAGTTCGTGCGCGACGCCGGCGACGAGCTGACCCATGGCGCGCAGCTTCTCCGAGCGAACCAGTTGGGCCTGGGCGGCCTTCAGTTCGGCGTGGGCGCGTTCGAGTTGTAGCAGGGCGCCCTCCAGTTGCTGGTTGGTGGTGGCAAGCTGCGCGGCCAGCGACACCGCCGCGGTCAGTGGGAGACCTATGGCCGCGACTGCAAAGGGCGCGGCGGGATCGGAGCGCCAGCGCCAGGCGGTGTAACTCACCGGAAGCGGCGGGGCGCCGGCCTGAGGGTGGTACAGCTCCCAGTCGTGGGCAGCGCCCCGGGTGAGCGCCTCGGCGATCATCAAGGCGGCCTTCTCGCGGCTGAAGGGGTCAACAACCTCGACGAAGGGCAGGCCGGCGAGCGTCTCACCAGCGCGCCTGTAGAGTCTGGCGGCAGCCGCATTGAGCGCCAGCAGGCGCCCGGCGCCATCGAGGACGACAAAGGGCAGCGGCGCCCGGGCGAGCATCGGATCGAGCGGAAGCGGACGACTGCTCATAGGGTCGGCGGCGGTCGGCGCCCGGCGAGGGTCGTGGCGAGCCAGGCGCGGTAGAACACCACCAGATTGCCCAGCAACTCCGGCAGCAACAGGCGCGCCTCTTCCACATACACCGTAACCCGGGCGGCGGGAGCCGCGGCGATACGACGCTTGAGCGCCGTGGTGTGGATCTCGACGGCATCGCGGGGGCCGGCCCAGTGGGTGCCCAGGCGCTCACTCAGGGCGCGCAGGTGATCCGGCACCGCCGATTGGCCCTGGAAAAAGCGCTGCTCGACAGCCTGATCCAGCAAGTCCCCGTACTCGGCGACCAGGCCATTGAAGGTGATGGGGTCGTGCTGGCTGATCGGCGTTTCGGCGCGGGGGCCATTGTAGAACGGATGCGCGAATGTTCCGGCAGGCTCGTGGCGAGCCTGGGCGTTGGTGCGCTCCCACTGGGCAAAGAGCGCATCGCCGTGGCCCGAGGCGATCTCATCGAGCGCCTTGCGCAACTCGGCCACCTGTTCCTGGGCCCTGGTCACCGCTTCAGCCGTATTGCGGAGCACATCGCGTTCGAGAAAGCCGGCCTGGTAATCGCGGACGGCCTGTTCGAGCTGGCGGCGCAACTGGTGGATGTCCCAGGGTTTGGGCAGAAACCCGCGAACATTGCCCAGATTGAGGGCATCAACCAGAGCGGCCACATCCGTATAGCCCGAAATCAGGATGCCGAGGGTTTCAGGGCGAATATCGCGGGCGCGTTCGAGCAACTGCACGCCGCTGATGTCGGGCATGCGCTGGTCGGTAAGGATGACGGCGATGCGCTCGCGGGAGACGATGTCGAGTGCGGCGGCAGCAGTGGTGGCGGTGAAGACGGTGAAGCGATCGCGCAGGCTGCGGGCGAGCGAGCGCGTGACGTTGGGTTCGTCGTCAACAATCAGAATGGCTGGCCGGTCAGGCGCAGCGCCAGGGTTGGAAGCGGGAGCAACCATCCGGCCCTCCTCAAGTGCGCTCCACGGCGACGGATTCAAATCTATGTACCAAACGGCTCCTCATCTGTCTTTCTCTACTGCTCCCCGGAGGGACTGGGTGGGGATGTGGCGGTGTGGAGTAATACCAATTCTGCTTGATGGCATCGCACCGGCTCAACTCCACACTCCACAACTCCACATCTCCACAGACCGGTCACAGGGCTGTGGAGCGACGGTCAAGCCAGGATGCCCGGATCTGAAACACTGCCTTACGCTGATTATACCAGGGGCTGACAAGGGGGGATAGGGCTACGCGCCGGGTTCCAGGGGCGAATGCAACGTCCTGATGTTCGCGCCCTGAGCAGCGCGCAGCGAAGGGGGCGAATACCCTTTCGCTCCAGCCTGCGCTTCGGCCTTCGCTCCGCGCAGGACAGGCTTCGGCCCGCTCAGGAGGCGCTCGCTTGCCGACGTTAGACGTTACAAGATACTGCTGGCAAAACCCGTGCTGTCACGCGCGCGGGTATCCCGCGCGCCTATGGGCCGGAGGTCCGTGTACGCGGGTTCGCCAGCGGTACCTTTGCATTCGCCCTGGCGCCACGCGGGAGATGTGTTCACCCCTCTCCCGGGAGCGCGGGCAACTTGCCCGCATCCAGGCCATTGCGGGCGGGACGCCCGCGCACCCGGGGTGGCGCCTTACCCAAAAGGCGAATACCATTTTGGATTGTGGATTGCCACGCTGGGCAGCACAACGCCTAAAACCGCTTCAAGCAATGCGGCATCATCAACGGTAATTGGCAGAACACGTGCACGCACGGGTGCGCGGCGGCCCTTGCGCGTGGGGGCAGAGTGTGGTACAGTTGAGCTGCTGCGGGCGTAGCTCAGTTGGTAGAGCATCTGCCTTCCAAGCAGATGGTCGCGCGTTCGAGTCGCGTCGCCCGCTCCACAGCAGGACGCGGAGTCTCATGAGAGGTTCCGCGTTCTTTTTGCCTCCAGGGGCAAATACGGGAAACGAACCCTGGTGACCGGCGCTACAAGGCGGCCCGGGCGCGGGTCGAGGGCATCCTGTGCCAGGTGGCCGAGGGGAGGGTGCCGTGAGTCAGATCACCCCGCCCCAGGGCTACGCCGTCGCCCTCGACGACACCCGGTCGCCCACGCCCACCCGGACGGGTCGCTGAGCCTGGAGCGGAGCGATGGGGCGGCGCTTGACCCGGTCGCCGGGCAGGTCGCGGCCCTGGCCGATCTACTACGGCTCAGTGCTGACCAGCGCAGCCAGGCGGCCCGCCGCCGGGCGCGGGCCGTCTACGCCGAGCGGTTTCGAGGATGGCGCTTGATCCCCACGCTGAATAGCGGCAGGGCGGGGGGGTAGAGCATGTGTCTACACCTGGCCCTGAGCAAGAGAAGCTACTGATCGCGGAACGCTGGATGCACGATAACGTTATCCGCGATGGCGCGCGACAGCACGGTAGACGGGAACAAGGCGGAAGGGTCGGAGATGGAGCATGCAGGCCAGTACAGCGGTAGCGCCAGGCGCAGTGCCCGGATAGTGACAGAGTTGCTATGACCAGGCTTAACTCTCAGCGCCTGCTGGAGCGCCACCAGGTAGCCTACACCACCCATCCCTACGCCTACGATCCCCACAACCCGCCGGACGCCGTGGAGGTGGCCCGCCGCATCGGCCTGCCGCCCGGCCAGGTCTACAAAACCCTGGTGCTCAGCGGGGCGAGCCACGGCCGCCCGGTGCTGGTCATGCTGCCCGCTGACCGCCAGCTCGACCTGAAGCGCTGCGCCGCCGCCATCGGCCAGAAGCGCCTGGAACTCATGCCGCGGGCCGACACCGAACGGCTCACCGGGCTCAAGGTCGGCGGCATCGGCGCCCTGGCGCTTGTGGGGAAGCGCTGGCCCTGCTACCTCGACCGCTCAGCCGAGGCCTTTGCCACCATCTATGTCAATGCCGGTCAGCGCGGGGTCATGCTTGGCGTCGCGGTCGTTGATCTGCTGCGCGTGCTCGGCGCCAGCCTGATAGACGCAGCGGCAGAGTAGGCCCGGCAGCGCTGGTACAGTTCAGTCGAACTCTCCCGGCGCGGAGGACTTGCCACCCCGCCGGGCCGGGAGGAAACCCGGGCGCCCCTCCTGGCAACGCTCATCGTACCCGCGCGTAGAGCTGGTAGATACCCTCTTGCGCCACCAATGGGGTTCTATTCCGGGTATGCCGGGGTTGCATGTTTGATTGAGGCGTACATCGCATCAACCCTACCAGCAGCTCGCGGCGAGGCCCACTGGCGGACGACCTGTGCTATAGTGTAAGCTGTCTTGCGCCGAGCGTATGCTCTGATGTGAAAATACGGGGAAACCGGGTTTCCCCATCCCCCTGCCTGTGGGGGCGGCAAACCCTCCCCACCGGGAGGGTTTGGGAGGGCGCAGCCCTCCCAAGAACAATAATATTTTCATTTCGGCGTTGTGCG
>CAKZKA010000054.1 GCA_937120965.1 uncultured Chloroflexota bacterium | reverse complement strand
ACCGCAGGCGGTTCGACCGGCGCACCGCAGGCGGTTCGACCGGCTCACCGCAGGCGGTTCGACCGGCGCACCGCAGGTGGGGAAACCCGGTTTCCCCAGTTCCCAACCGCTGGTGGGAGCGGCCGGCGCCCCACCGGCAGGGGTGCGGTTCGACAGGCTCACCGCAGGTGGGGAAACCCGGTTTCCCCGTATTTTCACCTCAGATGTCTATGAAAATCCTGGTGCTTGGCGCGGATGGCCGGACCCACGCCCTGGTCTGGAAACTGTTCAACCACGCAACGGCTGAGGTGCTGGTGGCTCCGGGCAATGGTGGGGCAGTGCAGCTAGCAGCCCGGGTCGATCTCGACCCGGCCGACGTGGTTGAGGTGGCGCGCTGGGCCTTTGCCGAACAGGTGGACCTGATTGTGCCTGCCGGCAGTGGCCCCCTGCGCGCGGGGCTGGTGGATGAAGTTGTCGCGATGCACATCGGCGTGTGCGGCCCGGCGCAGCGCACAACGCTGATCGAGGGGAGCCGCTGTTTCGCGCGCGCCTTTCTGGAGCGCCATGGCCTGCCGCTTCCCCGTGGACGGGTGTGCCACGATCTGGTCACCGCCGAGAAGTATCTCGCCAGCCAGCCCCTTCCGGTGGTGATCAAGACCGATGATCCGGACGGCGGCGAGACGGTCCATACCGAACGCTACGCGGCGCTGGAGGCCCTGCGGGCCGCCTCTGGCGCCATGGCCGGCGCCGGGCGCAGCGGCGTGGTGATTGAGGAGCACCTCTCCGGGCCGCTGGTGGGCTTCTCCGTGCTCACCGACGGAACGACGGCCCTGCCCTTCCTGCCGGTGCGCCTCTATGAGCAGCTTGGCCCCGAGCCGGACAGCCCCCCGGCTCCGGGCATGGGAGCGGTGACGGGCAATTCGGTCTACGCTCGCAAACTGGGCGCCTACCTGCATCAGCACATCGCTCTGCCCGTCATTGGTGCGCTGCGCCAGGAGGGCCTGCCCTACTGGGGGTTTCTTGGCTTTGACTGCGTGCTTACCGACCAGGGCCCCCGCCTGACCGGTCTGCGCTGCAGCCTGCGTGATATGGAGGCGCAGGCAGTGTTGCCGCGCCTGGAAAACGACCTCGTGCCGTTGATCGAAGCGGCGATTGCGCGCCGACTCGACCGCGAACCACCCCTGGTCTGGCGTGATGAGGCCAGTGTGGCGCTGGCACTGGTGGCCCAGGGGTATCCACACCACTTCCCGCTAGGAGCCGGCATCACCGGGCTGAACGAGGTCGAGGAGGGCGTGCTGGTGTTTCACGGTCAGACCCACAACCCCGGTGGCCTGCGGTACACTCCTGCAAGCCGCGGCGGATTGGCGGCCTTGCTCCGCAGTGCCCCGCCTGCCAGCGGCATCACCCTTACCGGTGGACACGTGGTGACCGTCGTGGCGCTCGGGGCGACCCTGGCCGGAGCGCGGGGGCGAGCGCTGCTCAACGCGGAGCGCATCCACTTTCCCGGGCGCACCTATCGCGAAGACGTGGGCGCGCGCGAGTTTGCGTAGCGTGATTGACACGGGTAACGCAGCGTGTTATACTCAACAGTGATAACGCACTGCGTTATACACTGCCGTGGGAGTCTCTGGTGTGGTATGATTCAAGGGCCACGGTAGGGTACAGCACATAGACGTGAGGAGGACCACTATGTCGTCCGCCGAGGAAATCGAAGTCAACGTCCGGCAGATCGAAGAGCCTGCGCCGCCCGCCGAGCAGCAGCCAGTGCTGGTGTTCGACGTGATGCGTAAGCTGTTGCTGGCCGGCGTTGGGGCGGTCGCGCTCACCCGTGACGAGATCGAGGCGTTCCTGAACCGATTGGTAGAGCGTGGCGAGATCGCGCAGAAAGACGCGCAGCGCCTGCTCGATGAGACGATGGCGAAGTTCCGCAATGTGGGCCAGTCGCGCGTTGCGCAGGCTGAGAGCCAGGTCAGCAGCATTTCCGTGCAGGTCGAGAACAACCTGGAGCAGTTCCTGAACCGGCTCAACATCCCCTCGAAGCGCGACATTGACGAACTGAGCGCCAAGATCGCCGAACTCGCCGCGCGGGTCGAGGAACTGCGCCTGGTGCAGGAGCAGTCGTCCAAAGGGCCTTCGCGCAAGAATACCGAGGTCAAGGCCGAAGGCTAGCCCGTAGCGCAGGTTGCGGGCGAGGAGACGCGCCGGGCTCGGGGGTTCGCCTCTGTGTGCCGGCGCGTCGGTCTTCAGGGCCGGCACGCGGCAAGCGGAGCGTGTTATAATAGGAAGGCCGCACTGCCGAGACACCAGAGCCTATGCACATCATAAAGAAGTACGCCAACCGCAAACTGTACCATACCAATAAGAAGCAGTACATCACCCTCGAGGGTATTGCCAGGCTGGTGCAGGAAGGTGAGGCGGTTCAGGTGCTCGATAACGAGACCGGCGAGGATATTACTTCAAGCATCCTGGCCCAGGTGGTCCTGCACGCCCGCGGACGGTCCGGCTCCCCGTTGCCGACCCAGATGCTGACGGGGCTGATTCAGATTGGCGGCGATACCCTTGCCGGGGTGCGACGGGCCCTGTTCGCGTCGTTTGGCGGCGATGATCTGGTTGCGTCGGAGATTGAGCGCCGTATCACCCTGCTGGTGGAGGCGGGCGAACTGAGCGCCGACGAGGGGGAGCGGCTCTGCCGGCTCCTGCTGCGGAGAGACTTCAGCCAGGGCGCCGATCAGAAGGGCGTTGAACCGGCTGCCGAGGTGCCCTCACGCAACGATGTCGCCCAGCTCCACGCTCAGGTTGATGCGCTGACCCGGGCAATCGATCAGTTGCTCCAGGAGCGGCGCCAGCAGTAAGCACGGCCCGGGGTTTGTCAGGTATGCCAGTAGGACGGTGGTACCCGAAGATGAGCTACATGATGGGTTGTTGTTCTCTAGCAGGGCGATGAGGCTTGTATGCAACGTAGCAAAACGGCGCTTGTACTTGCTGGCGGAGGGATTGCTGGCGCAGCCTATGAAATCGGCGCCCTCTGCGCAATAGACCAGTTGCTCGAACACCTCTCGGTCAACGAGTTTGATATCTATGTCGGCACCAGCGCCGGAAGTCTCATCGGGGCCTGCCTCGCCAATAACATTTCACCCCGCACCCTGCTCTCAGTCCTCGAGAGTCCCATGCTGGGGATTGAGCAACTGGAGCCGCACCACCTCTACTCGCTCAATGTGCCCGACTTGCTCACGCGCCTGCGCCGCCTGCCGGCGGCGTTTGTGGAAATGGCGCGCCGGGTGATCGGCGAGGGTGGGGCGATCTCCTTGCTCGATCTGGTTGAGGCCCTGGCAGCCGGCTTGCCGACCGGGATCTACGACTCGCTGGCCCTCGAAGGCTATATCCGCGCAGCCCTGTCCCTCCCCGGGCGCTCGAACCGCTTCGCTGATCTGCACCGCGAACTCGCGATTATCGCTACCGATCTGGATACCGGCGAACGGGCCGTTTTTGGCCATCCGCCGCTGCACGAGGTGCCGATCTCGATGGCGGTCTGCGCTTCGGCGGCCCTGCCGCTCTTCTATCGCCCCGTGCGGATCGGTGACCGGGATTATATTGATGGCGGCATCCGTGGTACCGCCAGTCTCGATGTGGCTATTGAGTGTGGCGCCGAGTTAATCGTCTGTGTTAATCCCCTCGTTCCCTTTGATAATCGTGACCATTTCGAGGGGCGATCCTTTAGCGATGAGGGAATGACGCGGATCGGCAATCAGGTCTTCCGTACTTTTATCCATGCCGGTTTGCACTACCATCTCAAGCAGGTGCGCCGCCGCCATCCTGATGTGGATATTATTCTGATTGAGCCTAACCGTCGCGACCATGTGATGTTCAATGATAATACGATGCGTTACAGAACGCGCATGACCCTGGCTCGCCACGGGTTCGAGACGGTGGCTTCGCACCTCAATCAGCACTACTACTATTATCGCGATATGATGGCGCGCCACGGGGTCAAGATCAATAATGAGCGCCTGAACCACGATCTTGAGAACCTGCGCGCCGCGGGTGATGATTTCCACGCCGTGAAGGCCGCCCTGGTCTCCAATGGCTCGCTCCATACCGCGCCTGCCGGCCTGGCGCTCACCCTTGCCGAACTGGATCGCCTGCTGACCCGCCTCGAGGAACGCTGTGTTGGTCGCGCAGCGTAGCAGCGTCAGGGGCGCGCTGGCGCGTCTCCATACAAACCCGGGAGGGCCAGGATCCGCTGCCGGCGCCTGCGTGCCGGCGCGTCGCGCCGCCGCCCCGTTCGGGTTTTCGATGTGAACAAAGGGAAAAGCGGGTTTCCCCATGCTCCCGCCCGCAGGCGGCAAGCCCTCCGCACCGGGAGGATCTGGAAGGGCGAAGCCCTCTCGATAATCAATCTGTCTTCATCTTGTCCGTGCGCGGCACAGCCGCATGGGGGCCTGCCCGGAAAACCGGGGTTCCCCATCCTGAAATTGGTGATGTTACGCTGCTGGTACGCCGCCAGGCTCCCCTAACCGGCTCCCGGAGCGTGGCGACGGGCGCTGCGCAACGCTGGCGCTTCCCACCACCTTACCCCACACACCCATGCTCAAATCTCGCTGCGCGCCGTTCCTGCTCGTGCTTCTCGTCGTGGCGCTGCTCCCGGCACTCTCCGCGCTGGCGCCGCCCGTCGCCGCCCAATCCGGCGGGCCGGTCCTTAGCGGTTCCCCCGATGCGCTGGCAGTGACGGTCGCCCTGGGCGCAACGACCACGCTGCAACTCTCCCTGCGGAACGACGGCGCCACACCGGTGGCGCCGCGGCTCTATGAGGCCCTTCCCCTGCCCGCCCGGCCCGCCAGCGCAACCCTCGAGGCCCGCGCGGCCCTGCCGGCGCAGGTCGAACGGGTCGATCCCCAGATCGCCCGCGAGCAAGCCGCCGCTGCCGATGGTCAGACCGAGTTCCTGGTGGTCCTGGCCGACCAGGCCGATCTCTCCGCCGCCTATGCTATCGCCGACTGGGAGGCCCGTGGCGCGTATGTCTATCAAACCCTCCGCGATCACGCCGAACGCTCCCAGCGCGACCTGCGCGCTGCGCTCGATGCCCGTGGCCTCGCCTATCGCCCCCTGTGGATCATCAATGCCCTCGCCGTCCGGGGCGCCGCCGCTGATGTGGCCGCCATCGCCGCGCGCGCCGAGGTGGCCGCGGTGCGCGCGAACCGCACGCTGGCCCTGGAGGGCCAGCCTGCCAGCGTTCCTGCCCAGGCCGACGCTTCCCCCTGTAATGCCGGCACTGATGGCGCATGCTGGCATCTCAGCCAGATAGGCGCCAACCGGGTCTGGAGCGAGTTTGGCGTGCGCGGCGAGGGGATTACGGTGGCGAACATTGACAGCGGCGTGCGTTTTGACCATCCGGCCCTGATTGATCAGTACCGTGGTTCGACCGGCGCGGGCGTGGACCATAATTACAACTGGTATGACCCGTTCGGCAACTCGCCTGCGCCGGTAGACTCGGGCGATCACGGGACCCACACGATGGGCCTGATGGCGGCTCGTAGCCTCTCACTCACCCGGCCGGCCGTGGGTGTGGCCCCCGGCGCGCGCTGGATCGCGGTACGCGCCTGTTCGGCTCGCGAGTGCAGTGAGGTGGACCTGATCCGCGCCGCCGAGTGGCTGCTCGCGCCGACCGATCTGGCCGGCGCGAACCCCCGGCCAGAGTTGCGGCCCCACGTGGTCAACAACTCGTGGAGCGCAGGACGGAACGCCAACTGGTACGCCGGCTACGTAGCGGCATGGCGCGCAGCGGGTATCTATCCGGTCTTTGCGGCCGGCAACAGCGGCAACCAGACCTGCAGCACGGTGCAGTCGCCCGGCGATTACGCCGCAGTTACGGCCGTTGGCGCAGTTGATGCCACCGGGAACCTGACCGGGTTCAGCGGCGTCGGGCCGACAGCCGATGGCCGCATCAAGCCCGATCTGACTGCGCCGGGCAGTGGGGTCTACTCTACGGTTGCCGATCCGGGACGGCTCTACGGGTTGAGCAGCGGCACCTCGATGGCCACGCCGCACGTTGCGGGAGCAGTGGCCCTGCTCTGGTCGGCTCGTCCTGACCTGATCGGCGACTACGACGCCACCTACGCCATCCTCACCGCCTCGGCCGCGCCCCGCACCGGCGATTCGCGCTACCTGGGGTCAGCCTACGCCGCCTGCCAGCCGGTGAACGTGCCCAACAACATCTACGGCTACGGAACTCTCGATGCCTACGCCGCTGTGGCCCGCGCCAGGGTTGATGTGCCATGGCTGGACCTGCCCGCCGAAACGCTGGCCTCCCTCGCCCCGGGCCAGAGTGTGACCCTGCAACTCCGCGTTGACGCCAGGCGCGTGCCCGGGCCGGGACTCTACCAGGCCCGGCTGCTCGTGCACGGACCCGACCTGAGCCGCGCCCCGCTGATCGTCCCGATCACCCTCGACGTGCCTCCTGACGCCAGCCACGCCACAATCACCGGTCGCGTCACCCGCAGCCTTGACGGGCGGCCGCTTCAGGCGACGGTGGCGGTTGTTGACGGCGCCAGCGTGAATACCGACGCCCAGGGACGCTACCGGATCGTCCTGCCGCCAGCGGCCCTGCCCTACACCTTACAGGCCACAGCGCGCGATTACACCCGCCGCAGCCAGCAGGTGGCGCCCGGCCCCGGCGCTCAGATTACCCTTGACTTCAGCCTCGACAACGACGTGCCGCGCCTGGTGGCCGAGTCGGCGCCACGCAGCGTTGCCCTGGGGTTCGCAGAAACGGTGCTCGAGACCTTCGCCATGCGCAATGAAGGCACCCGCGCGCTGACCTACATGCTCAGGATACCCGACGAACCCTACGGGGTCTGGCGCAGCGATGAGCCTGACGGACCCGCCCCGGCGTGGACGGAGCCGCCTCCCGAGGCGGTGCGGCTTACCCTCACCGACGACGGGGTCAGCGTGCCGGTACCCATCGGCTTTGCCTTCCCCTACCGCGATGGAGTCTATGAGACGATCACCATCGGCGCGAACGGTTTCCTCAGCCTGCAACCGCTCACGAGGGAAATACCCTTTACGCGCGACTGCCTGCCCATGCCGGAGACCGGCAGCGCGGCGATTGTACCGCTCCGGGTTGACCTCGACCCGTCACGCGATGGCGCCGCGGTGAGTTATGCCCACCTGGCCGAGGGCTTGCTTGTAAGCTGGATCAACGTGCCCCTCTACAGCGATCCAGCGACCCGCCTGAGCTTCCAGGCCTTGTTGATGCCCGACGGTCGCATCAGCCTGCGCTACCGTCAGGTGAGCCGCCTCCCCGCGGCTGAGTCGGCGAGCTACGGGGTGCAGTATCACTTTCGCCAGGCTCAAACCCTCGGCTGTAGCAGCGACCTGGGACTTGCCGACGGGCTAACCATCGAACTGCGGCCCCAGGCGCCGACTGCGGCCTGGTTGCAGGCCGTGGAGCCGGGTGGAACCTTGACGCCGGGGATGGTAGGGAGCGTGCCGGTGCGTGTGCGCTGGACCTCGCCGACGGGCGCGTGGCCCTCCAGCGGGGTCGTGGAGGTACGGACCAACGATCCAGCGCGCCCGCGGGTGCGCTTCACCGTGCGGCTCACTACCAGTGAAGCGCCGTATCGGATACTCCTGCCCCGGGTGGCCGGCCAGCGGTAAGGCGCGGGCCTGGGAAACCCGGTTGCCCCCTCTCTCAGGCGGTGCCGGGGTCGCCTGGCGCCCCGATGGGGCGGGGGCTGGGGAAACCCGGTTGCTCCCTCTCTCGGGCGGTGTTGGGGTCACCCGGCGCCCCGATGGGGCGGGGGCTGGGGAAACCCGGTTTCCCCAATTGTCCTATCAGCCGTCCATGCGACTGCGCCGCACAATACCAAGATGAAAATAGAGTGTTTCTTGCGAGGGCCGCGCCCTCCCAAACCCTCCCACCAGGCAGGGGGTGGAGGAAACCCGGTTTCCCCGCTTTCCATATCAACCCACACCGATGCCGTCTTCGCGCCACTGGATGCCGACCACGTGCTGGAGCGCGTCGCTGGTGGGAACGAAACCGAAGTCTACCGCAGCGACTCGGGAGACTTCGCCGTGAAGTTGAAGGCCGAGTCAGGCGGCAGCCTGGCCGAGGCGCTGGCCCATGCCCACGAGTTGCGCGCCGCTGCTGAAGCCTTCGCTGCCTGTCTGGGGCCACGCTACAGCATCCCCAGTCACGCTCTCCTCGCCCGCGACAGCCGGGGGCGGGTGCAGGTGCTGGTCGTACAGCCCTACCTGGCCCATGCCCGCGCGCTCGCCCGGCTCGACTACCGGACGATGTCCCCTCACGAGCGGCAGGCGCTGGCGCGGGCCCTGCGCGAGATCATCAAGCGGGCGCAAAGCGCCTACTGGCGCACCGGCGCCATGCCGGACCTGTACGGGCGCACCAGCCTCAGCGCGGAGGAACGCCGGCGCAATCGCTCGCTCGCGCGCCTGCCCCGGCGGCTCTGGAGCTTTCTGGTTCAGCGGACGTTGTTGCACTCACACAACCTGCTCTGGACGGGGGACCCCGAGCGGCCCGTGGCACTGGTAGACTACGACCCCGTGCGCCGCAGCCGACTCTACCGGCGGATCTACTACGCAGTCCGTCAGATGCTCTTTCTCCGGGATCATCTGGTGATCCGCCTGATCCTCGGTTGACGGGCGCCGCGACGCGCATGCGTCGGCAAACACGCCCCTGGTGATGCGTTGTGGACCTGGAAAACGGTATCCGTCGCGGCGCGAGACCTGGCCCACCGGAGCGCACCGCGATGCCAGGCCTGGGCACGGAGGCATATCGGGCGCGATCCTGACCGTCGTGACCCGGGCAGGCGAGCATGCTCCACAACAACTCCTCGTTATAATTCACACGAACCGGGGGGTGACATCCGATCGGAGTCGGGTAGGCAAAACTGCCTGATCGGGTGGCTTCCCTTTTACCAAAAATTCGCTATAATTCCCGCCACATCTGGAACCAGCCCCATCTGCTGAAAGACGCAACCGCAGAGACGCGCCACCAGGCGGGTAGCGCATGGCCCTGTTTGCCTGTGCGGCGGGCAGGCGTGCGTCATGATGCGTTGCGGTGCGTTCCCGCGCCCCGACACAGCCAGGAGACGAGAGACGGTAGTAGCCAGGGAATGGAGGGACCGATGCTGAGCTTTGATCCGATGAACCCGGAAGAGAACGCCAACACGATCACCCACGGAGTCGGGGCGGTGGCGAGTGTGATTGCAGGCGCCACCCTGGTGGGCATGGCGGCGGCGAGCGGGGATCCGTGGCGCATCATCGGCGCGGCGGTGTTCAGCGTGGCGCTGGCGCTGCTGTACACTGCCTCGACGCTGTTCCACTGGGAACGGGATCATCGGCTCAAGCGACGCTACGAGATCATTGACCACTGCGCGATCTTCGTGCTCATCGCCGGCACCTATACGCCGTTCACCCTGGTAACCCTGCGCGACAGCGTCGGCTGGCCGCTCTTCGCGGTGATCTGGAGCCTGGCCGTCGCCGGGGTGGTCTTCAAACTCATCTTTGCCACGCGCTTCCGGCTGATCTCAACGCTGATCTACATTGCGATGGGCTGGTTGATTATCATCGCCATCGAGCCGATGCTCCGGGCCCTGCCGCTGCCGACGGCCATCCTGCTCGCCCTCGGCGGGATTGCCTACACTGGAGGCACGTACTTTTTTTACCACGAACGCATTGTGTATGGACATACGATCTGGCATCTGTTTGTGCTGGTGGGAAGCATCTGCCACTTTCTGGCCGTGGCCAGCCAGGTGGTGCGCTGAAAACGTCGCGAGCCGGGGTCGGGCGAATGGTTAATAGCTTACTACTGGCGTGTGACGTTTGTTACCAGAAACTATCTCCTGGCAGTGCTAGAGTAGAGGCCGATCCCACAGCAATCCAGCGGGAAGGACTCTCTTGTGAAGCACGTGCTCGTTATTCACGACGATAGCGGTGACGAGACCGCGACCATTCAGATGCTCGGCACGCCGGTGCAGGTGCGCCGGATCGGTTGCAGCGGCGATCTGGAACTGGCCCGCGCGTTGATCGCCGAACACGATGGGCAGGTGAGCGCCATTGCCCTGGAGAACATGCCGGCCAGCCTGCGGCTTGGCCCGGCCCGGCAACCCCACGCCCTGGGGAGCGCCCTGGCTGCCACCGCCAGACAGACGCCGGTGGTGGACGGGAGTGGCGTCCGTCCGATGCTGGAGCGGTGGGGCGTGATCCTTGCCGATCGGGCCCAACCGGGCATCTTCAGCCGCAAGCGGGTGCTGATGGTGCCCGGCTTGAACCACGATGGCCTGGCCCATGCCCTGTCGCGCCGGGGCTGCACTGTGCGCTACGCCGACCCGGTGGTCTTTTTTGGTATGCCCGACCTGCCGGGCGTGGGTAGCCCTGCCACCCTGCCGCGGGTGGCTGCGCCAACGCTGGAGTGGCTCAAGACGGCGCCCTTCCACCGCGTCGTGCCACGGGCGGGCAAGCCGCGGAACCCTCGCCCGGCTGCACCCTTTGCCTGGGCCGATCTGCTGGCCGGGGAAATCGGCGCCATCCGGCGTTACGCGCCCGCCTCGCTCCACCGGAAGACGATCGTGGTCGAGTGGGCCAGCGCCGAGGATCGCGCCGACCTTCAGGCGCGGGGCGCGTCGATCGTCGTCTCGTTGCTCGACGGGCTGATCCCCGTTGATGGGTTACGGCACTGGTCGGCGGCAACGGTCGAGGGGTTGCTGGCGGCGCTGCGCGCCAACCCCGAGGCGCCGCTCACCGAGGATACCTACCTTGATCTCCTGGCTGAGATCGAGTGGTCACCGGCGATTACCTATTTGCAGCCGGAGGACGCCGGGATCAACAAGTTTGCGTTTGTGATCCACCCGCTGAACGTCAGTTTCATCCATTCCCATCCCTGGTTCGGCTGGACGCGCTATCTCCCCGACGAGCTGGTTGAGGCCGTCGCGGCTTATTTCCCGCCGATCTATGTGGGGAAGGTGAGTGGTGTGCGCTCGGCGGCCACCGGCCAGCGCGTCGAGGGCTACCTGATCTCCCTGGGCGCCACCCCGCGCCAGATGATGCGCCACGGGGAGCGCTTCACCTACACGCGCCTGAACCAGGCCGCGCGCATGGCCGAGCGTATGGGCGCCCGGATTATGGGGCTGGGCGCCTTTACCAGCGTGGTGGGCGACGCCGGGGCCACCGTGGCCCACGAGGCCGATATCGCCATTACCAGCGGCAATAGCCTGACCGTGGCCGCCACGCTGGAGGCGGCCAAACAGGCCGTTCGCAAGATGGGGGCCAGCGATCTCACCCGGGGTCGGGCGATGGTTATCGGCGCGACGGGGTCGATCGGCTCGGTATGCTCGCGCCTCCTGGCCCAGGCCATCCGCGACGTGGTGCTGGTCTCCATCGAGCCGGAAAAGCTGATCGCCCTGAAGCGCACCATCGAGGAGGAGACGCCCGGCGCGCGGGTGATCATCGCTACCCGCTCGGATGACCTGGCCGGCGAGTGTGACCTGATCGTTACCGCTACGTCGGCTTTTGGCCAGCGTGTGCTGGATATCACCCGCTGCAAGCCCGGGGCGGTGATCTGCGATGTGGCCCGCCCGCCCGATATCAGCGACGCCGAGGCCGCGCTGCGCCCCGATGTGCTGGTCATCGAAAGCGGCGAGGTCCTGCTGCCGGGTGAGGTGTCCATCAGTTACAACATCGGCCTGCCGCCGGGCACGGTCTACGCCTGTCTGGCCGAGACCGCCCTTCTGGCCATGGATGGCCGCTTCGAGGATTACACCATCGGCCGCAACATCACTATGGAGCGGGTCAAGGAGATTTACCGTCTGTTCAAGAAGCATGGCCTGCAACTCGCCGGTCTGCGCTCCCTTGGCGTCTACGTTACCGATGAGGATGTGCTGGCCAAACGCGCTCTCGCCGATGCCTTGCGCGCCGACCCTGCGCTGTTTGCCCGTACCCGCACCGAGGCCGCCGAACGCCTGGCTCGCATCCCCGCCGCATCCAAGGGTGTGCGCGCCCGGCGCCCCGTGCGGATGCGCTGGGCCTGGGCCGCGGTTGGCGTCGCGCTTGCTGGAATCGGGCTGCGACGCCGCGTTGCGCGATCCACCGCCAGCGCCGCCTATGAGGAGGTGACCCGATGAGCGACCGGTCCGCGCGAACCCCTTTTTCGAATATTGATGCGTACTGGCTTCACATTGATGAGCCGGTCAATCCCATGGTGATCACGGCCCTCTGGGGCTTCGATCAGCCGATTGCCTTCGATGATCTGCGCACGATTGTCCGCGAGCGCTTGCTGGTCTTCGAACGCTTCCGCCAGCGCCTGGTCACCCTGCGGGGCGACGGCCGTCCCTACTGGGAACTGGCGCCGGATTTTGAACTCAGCGCCCATCTGCACCATATCGCCCTCCCTGGCGAGGGGACCCAGGCCGACCTGCGTGATCTGGTCAGTGATCTGTTGAGCACCACGCTCGACCGGGCGCGCCCGCTCTGGCAGATGTACCTGGTTGACCGTTGCGGGACGGGCTGTGCCCTGATCATGCGCCTGCACCATTGTCTGGCCGATGGCATGGCGCTGAGCCATATGCTCCTGGGCATGACCGATGAGGGCGCGGCAAAGGCTGCCGCCGAACGGCAACAGAACCATCACGCCCCGCGCTCGCCCCTGGCGCTGATCAGCGATATGGCTCGCGCCGCGGATCACGCCCTCCACGAGGGCTGGGAGTTGATCAGCCATCCCGACCAGTTGCTGAGAATGGGCCTCAGCAGCGCGGGCGCTGCCGGGAAGCTCGTGCTGATGAGCCCTGACCCCCCGACCCCGCTCAAAGGGCCGCTTGGCGTCGCCAAACGCGCCGCCTGGACCGGACCGGTGCCCCTGGCCGATGTCAAGGCGGTTGGACGGGTGACAGGCGCGACTGTTAACGATGTGTTGCTCGCCGCTGTCAGCGGCGCGCTGGGCAGGTACCTGCGCGGGCGCGGGGTGAACGTGACCGATCTAACCATTCGCGCAGTGGTGCCGGTGAACCTGTTGCCGCCCGGCGCTCTCCCCGACGGCGGGAACCACTTCGGGCTGGTCTTCGTCTCCTTGCCTATCGGGGTGGCTGACTCGGTGGAACGGGTCGGGCGCATTCACGCCGAGACCAGCGCGATCAAACGCTCACCCGAGGCGGTTATAGCCTTCGGGTTGATGGAGGCTATGGGCGCGGCGCCGGTGGAGGTCGAGCGCTTCGGGGTGGACATTTTTGCCGCCAAGGCCAGCGTGGTGATCACCAATGTGCCGGGGCCACGGGAGCCGTACTCAATGGCCGGACAGCTTATTCGCCGGGCTATGTTCTGGGTGCCGACGGCGCGGCTCGGGCTGGGGATCAGTATTCTGAGTTACAATGGAGAGGTACAGCTTGGCGTCCTCGCCGATGCGGGCCTGGTGCCCGACCCGGAGCGGATCGTCATCGCGTTCCATCAAGAAATGGATGAGTACATCGCGCTCGCCCGGCAGGTCGGCGCGGTCTGAACCCTGGCGACCCGAAGCGTGGGAACGTCCGGCTTCTTCACCTTCTCACCGGCGCCAGAGTCGCCTGGCATGCTGAAGGCAGATGCGTTCTTGAACGGGAAGTTCTGGGAGGGCAATGCCCTCCCAGAGACTCTTCTCTCGACCATGGATGTACTGGTAGTGGCCGGGTGGGCCCTTCGGGGGAGCAGCCCGAGCATAACCCATACCCGTATGCATATCGATCTTGATCAGCTAGAAGTCCGTCACAACCAGGCTGCGCACCGCTTCGAGGTGATGGCGGGAGACTATCTCTCGGTCGCCGAGTACCGGCGCGACGGCCAGCGCATCCTGTTTACTCACACCGAGGTGCCACCGGCCCTGCGCGGCCACGGCATTGCCGCGAAGCTCGTGCGCGTGGCCCTCGACTACGCCCGTGAGGCCGGCCTTACCGTTGTGCCGCTCTGCTGGTACGTGGATGCCTTTATTCGCCGTAACCCGGAGTACCGTGACCTCCTGAGGTGAAAATATGGGGAAACCGGGTTTCCCCACGCCCCCGCCCACGGTACGGCAAGCCCTCCTCACCGGGAGGGTTTGGGAGGGCGCAGCCCTCCCAGGAACCAACCCGCCAGCGTGGCGTATACCGCATTGGAATGCTCCGGCGCCTCTTATACTTCGCTAATGCTCCACTAGCGCCCCCATAACACCTGGCTGGTACACTGGAAGCGCGAATGGGGATGGCGCCATTCGCATGAGTGGCGTACCGCCCCCGGCGGCCGCCGGGAGGAATACCATGAGCGCGCTTCACGCACTGTCGAACCGCCAGCACCTGCTGATGACGGCACTGGCCGTAACGGCTCTTGCTGCTGTCATCGTGTTGCTCTTTGCTGCGACCTCTACGGCGACCGCCAGCATTCTCAGCGTCCTGATCATTGTGGCGGCGCTGGCGCTACGCGCCATGATGACCGCCCGCGCGACCCCGCGCGCGGCCCGCGCCCGGCCGCAACCCGCCAGCGATAGCGCTGCGCCGCCACTGCTGCTCACCCTTGCCAGCGGTGAAGTGCTCGTCGCGCGCGAGGTCGATCTGGGCCATCCAGGCGAGCACCGGCTGCTGCTCACCCGCAAGGGCTATATGCTCATTAATGCCGCGGGTGAAGTGATTTACCAGTTGTAATGCTGAGGTGAAATCACACCCGTAGCGGCGCCGCCTGGATCTGGTTGCGGCCCCGACGCTTGGCCACGTAGAGCGCGTCGTCGGCATCCTTGAGCAACTGCTCAATGGTCAGTGGTAACGCGCTGCATCCACAGCTTACCACACCGATACTCACGCTTACACAAACCGCACGCTCATCGGTTACAACTGCCTGCCCGCCGATTGCTTCGCGCAGCCGCTCGGCCACCTGGAGCGCCTGCTCTCGGCCCGTTTCCGGCAGCAGGACCATGAACTCCTCTCCGCCAAAGCGCCCGACGACATCGTTTTCGCGCAGGCTGTTGCGCAGGCGCGCAGCGATGGCGCGCAGCACCTGGTCACCCACGAGGTGACCATAGGTGTCGTTGAGCTGCTTAAAATGATCAACGTCGATCATCAGCAGGCTGAGGGGGTGGTGGTAGCGCTGCGCTCGCTCCACCTCATGCCGGGCCAGGTCGAGGAAATGGCGGCGGTTGGCAACGCCCGTGAGCGCATCGAGGGTGGCCAGTTGCTGCACCTGGTTGAACAGGCGCGCATTCTGAATGGCAATGGCTGCCGTGGCCGCCAGGGTTTCCAGCACATCGAGATCGGCGCTGGTGTAGGCGTCGCCAGCTTCGGCCTGTATCGAGAGCGCGCCGATCACCTGGCCGCCGATGTTTAAGGCTACCGCCAGGAGCGAGCCGGTCGGCTGCTCGCCCGGGCCGAACGGTTCGGCGCCGAACCATCCCTCGATCTCCGCGTCGCAGCCGGTGATGCGCAGCGAAACGCCCGTGCGGATGATAAAGCCAAGGAGTCCGCGCTCGATGGGCAAGCGTTCTGGTGGCCAGACTCCGACGCTATCCACCTCGTAGACATACTCGACCTGCTGGCGCTCGGCGTCAAACAATCCAATTACACAGGTATCGCAGGGCATCAGGCGCGCCGCGGTGTCGTGGATCACCCGGTACAATGCATCAAGTTCCAGCACCTGGCCGAACTCCAGGCTGGCCCGGTAGAGCAGGGAGCGCCGCTCGGCCTCCTGAAGCGCGGCCTGATACAAACGCGCATTCTCCAGTGCCACAGCGGTCTGGCGGGCCACGGTTTCCAGCAGTTGCTGATCGCACAGGGTGAACTGGCGTCCCGGCTGCAAGTAATACAGTCCCAGGGCGCCAAGCATCTTGTGGGGGGTGCATATGGGAACGGCCAGAGCTGCGTGGACGTTCTGCTCGAGAAGTAATGGAACTGCTTGTGGATGGGATCGGTAGTCATTGAGCAACAGCGACCTGCCACTGTCCAGCAGTTCCCACACCGCCCCGGTGCCGCGCAACATGGGCGATCCGGCCAGTTGGGAAACGCCTACACTGTGGTTGGTCCACACACAGTCATGTTCGGCGTCGTACAGCGAAAGCGCCCCGGCGTCAGCGCCGATTAGCTCGATTGACAGGTGCACCACGCGGTCCAGGATCGTATCAATATCCAGCGCGCTGCTGATGGTCAGCGTGACCTCGCGGAGCTTTTGTTCGCGAGAGATCAGATGATCGACGGCTGGGGGAGCAGGCGTCTCAGGAGTGAGGATCAGCAAGGCGCCTGCCGGGCGCGCATCCGGGTCGCTGAGAGGCGTGTGCTGCACCCGCAGGCGACGTCCATCGGCCAGGCGGCACTCGCTGGCGGGGGGTGGCTCCCCGGCGCATTCCACCAGGTCGTGAAAGGCAACCCCGAGCACTCCCGCGCCCTGGTCGAGCAACTGGCGCGCCGGTACGCTCGCTCCGACGATCAGCCCCTCGTTGTCGAGCAACACCACCGCGTCGCTCGTCTGTTCGAGCAGAGCCGTCCAGGCCTGGAGCATCACTGTTGTGGTTGACAGGTGCTCGGAGGTCATACTATCAGGTTCCAAGGACATCACGGGCCACTGCAACAGCCTGACGCACAGCTTCAGAGGAGATGCCGTAGTGCGTGACTGCGCGGAGCACGTTGCCCTCGAGCTGGCCCATCAGAACTCCGCGCTGCCGTAGCCCGGCAAGGAACTCCACCGGCGTCAGATGGCTGGCGGTCAACTCGAAGCGCACAATGTTGCTCTGCACGCGGCTCAGATCGACGTAGAGACCGGGGATGGCCGCGAGGCCCTCGGCCAGAGTGCGGGCCGTAACGTGGTCATCGGCCAGACGCGCCGTCATAGCGGTGAGGGCGACGATGCCCGCGGCGGCGACGACACCCGCCTGGCGCATACCGCCGCCGACGAGTTTGCGCATCCGGCGTACCCGGGCGATCAGCGGGCGCGGGCCGGCGACAATCGAGCCGACCGGGGCGGCCAGTCCTTTGGAGAGGCAGAAGAGTAGCGTATCGGCATACCGGGCGATGCTGCGCGCCTCGACACCGAGAGCCACTGCGGCGTTGAAGATCCGTGCGCCGTCGAGGTGCAGCGGCACGCCCGCCTCGCGAGCGAGGGCGTAGGCCGCTTCCAGGTAGGCCAGGGGCAGAACGGTGCCGCCGCAGCGGTTATGGGTCGTTTCCAGACAGAGGACGCCGGGCGGGGCCTCGTGCTCGTCGCGCGGTGCGGCCAGTGCCGTCCGCACGTGCTCCAGCGGCAGCGTGCCATCGGCGGCGGTTGGCAGGGTGTGGTAGACCAGGCCACCCAGGGCCGAGGCCCCGCCGGCCTCGTAGTGGTAGATGTGGCACTCATCGCCGCAGATCACCCGCTCCCCCCGACCCGCGTGGGCCAGCAGCGCCGTCAGATTGCCCATAGTGCCGCTCGGCACGAAGATCGCTGCTTCTTTGCCCACTGCATCCGCCGCGAGGGCCTCCAGCCGGTTCACGGTCGGGTCCTCGCCGTAGACATCGTCGCCTACCTCGGCCCGGGCCATCGCCTCGCGCATCGCCGGAGTCGGCAGCGTTACCGTGTCGCTGCGCAGATCAATCGGCGCGCGCTCCGGCTCTGTGGTACTCACTGTCGTATCCAGGCTCATCTTTGCTCCTGAGGTGAACATACGGGGAAACCGGGTTGCCTCATTCCCCAGCCGGTGGGGGCGGCAGCCGCTCTCACCCGCGGTTGGGCCATGGGGAAACCGGGTTTCCCTATCCCCTTCCCTGCAGGGAGGAGCCCGGTTCCCTCCCCCAGCGGGTTTAAGGGCGGACAGAACATCCGGGCTAACGTGGCTTATACCGCATTAGAACGCCCCCGCGCATGGCTCTGGTCTCCCCGCTTCGACAGGCTCAGCGCAGGCTC